>JBLIMM010000001.1:0-56373 GCA_047638635.1 Pseudohongiellaceae bacterium
TGTGAGCACACATTCGTAAGGAGGGCGCGCAAGCCATCGTCATCGGGCCAGCGCCCCTCTCTGGGGCCACGGTGATGGCCTCCGATCTCCGCGCCAGTGCGGCTTTGGTGCTGGCTGGCCTGGTCAGTGAAGGCGAGACTGAGATCCGGCGGGTCTATCACATCGATCGAGGCTACGAGGCCATCGACCAGCGCATGGCTGGCTTGGGGGCCACGATTCGCAGAGAGAAACAGGCAGCCACTTGATCATTCGCTCCTAATTTCTTACAAAAACCGGTTTTTCCAGGGCCTATGTTCGAGTCTCTCTCAGAACGTCTCACGAAAGTCTTCTCAAGCCTGACCGGCTCCGGGAAGCTGTCCGACTCCAATATGGATGCGGCGCTAGACGAGATCCGTGCAGCGCTTCTTGAAGCCGACGTTCATTTTCGGGTCGCCAAAGATCTGATCGAACGGGTCCGGGCTGCTGCCGAAGGCACTGAAGTCACGGCGAAGATCAAGCCGGGCGAGATGTTGATCAAGGTGTTCCACGATGAGCTCGTGGACATGATGACCAGCGAGGGCGAGCCGCTGACCTTCGCGGCCGGGCGCCCGACCGTGATTCTGATGGCTGGCCTGCAGGGCGCTGGTAAAACCACCACCTCGGCCAAGCTCGCTGTCCATTTGCGCAAGACCAAGAAGCGCAAACCGCTGCTGGTGGCTGCTGATATTCAGCGCCCCGCGGCTGTCGACCAGCTGCAGCAGCTGGGTGCGGCCAACGATATCCCAGTCTTCCATCAGGCTGGCGAGCCCCCCGAGATCCTGGCCTCCCTGGCCCTCGAAGAAGCTCGCCGCCAGGGTTTCGACACGGTCATTGTCGATACGGCAGGTCGCCTGCACATCGACGACGCCCTCATGGAAGAGCTGAAGCGTATTCGCGCTGCGGTGAACCCAGACAACACGCTGCTCGTCTGCGATGCCATGACCGGCCAGGACGCAGTGCGGTCCGCCGAGGCCTTCCAGAAGACCCTGCCGCTCGACGGTGTGGTGCTGACCAAACTCGACGGTGATTCCCGCGGTGGTGCAGCGCTGTCCGTGCGCCACGTGACCGGAGCTCCCGTGGCCTTCGTGGGCATGGGCGAGAAGGTCGCAGACCTGCAGGCGTTCCATGCCGACCGGCTGGTGAGCCGTGTGCTGGGCATGGGCGACGTGGTCAGCTTGGTCGAGAAGGCCCAAGAGGTCGTCGACGAGAAAGAAGCCGAAGACCAGATGCAGCGGATGATGGATGACCGCTTCACTCTGGACGACTTCCTCAAGCAGCTAAGAGCCATCCGCAAGATGGGCTCTCTCGGCGACCTGATGAGCCACCTGCCGGGCATGCCCGCAGGGATGTCCGATAAGATCGACGACAAGATGATGGATCATACCGAGGCTGTGGTGCTGTCCATGACCCCGGCCGAGCGGCAGCGCCCCGAGCGGATTGATGCTAGCCGTAAACGGCGCATCGCTCGTGGTAGCGGCACTGCCGTCGATGTAGTCCAGCGCCTGCTCAAGCAGTTTGAGCAGATGCGCAAGATGATGAAACAAATGAAGAAGCAAGGTCTGTTCTCCCGTTTGAAGGGTGCTGTCACCGGTGGTGGCATGGGCCTGGGAGAGCTGCCCGAAATGGACGGCATGGCAGAGATGGCTGGGGGCCCAGGCGGGCTGCCAGGTATGGCCAAGGCCCTCCCCAAGAGTTCTTCAGACGACCGACGCAAGAATCGCAAGGCCGAACGAAAACGCAAGAAACAAGGACGGCGTCGCCGCTGAGCGATCGTTCGTTCGTTCCGTTCGTACCCCTCAATCCAATCGACCGTCGAGTGCCTTCCAGGCAACGGTCAGTGAATAATCAGGAGCAAGACCCATGGCAGTGAAGATTCGCCTGAAACGTATTGGCCGTCGCAACCGGCCCTTCTACCGCATGTGCGTTTTTGACTCCCGCACGCGCCGTGATGGCCGTCCCATCGAAGAGTTGGGTAGCTATGACCCTCGTGGCGCGACGATCGAAGGCAAGGTCAGTCTCGACCTCCCCCGTGCTCACTACTGGCTGACTGTAGGTGCCCAGCCTTCGGAGACCTGCGCTTCGCTGTTGCGCAAGATGGGTGTTCGCAAGGATGGTCCGGCACCTGAGCCAGCTCCCGTGGCCGAAGCCGTTGTTGCTGCCGATGAGGCACCTGTCGAAGCGGCAGCCGCCGCCACTTCTGAGACGTCTGAGGAGTAGGCCCTCTTGAGCAAGGCGAAGGCGTCCAGTTCGTCCCGAAAGTCGGCAGCTTCTAAGAAGGCTGGCGGGGCGGCCAAACCAGCTCCGCCCTCCAAGGCGAGCCAGTCGACTGAGTCGGCCAAGGCTGCCAAGGCGGCCAAGAAGACACCAAAGAAGGCGACGAGCAAGAAGGCCTCCGCCTCCAAGGCGAGCGCCCCAAAGACACCGGCCAAGAAGACGCCAGCTCCCAAGGCGGCTTCCAAGGCGGCTTCCAAGGTTGTGCAGATGCCTACGCCCACTCAGAAAGCTGTTGCAGCAGCAAAGAAGCTCGCAGCAGCAGCGTCTCCTCCCAAATCCTCAGCAAAGCCAGCAGCGAAACCCACGGTGAAAACTCCACCAAAGACAGCCGAGCCTGTCGAAGTCGTCAGTGTTGAGCCCCCCAAGCCTGCACCCAAGCCAGTCAAGCGCTCTACGGCGCCCGCGAAGCCCAAACGTAAGCGCTCTTCCAAGGTGATCCTGGCCGAGGCCCGTGAGAATCTCGACCGTATCTACGGTCCGATTGCGCTGCCTGAGACCGCTGACATCCTTGAGAAGGCTGTGTATCTGGTCTTGCGCGAAGGCGGCACCGAACTGACCACAACCAAGGCCATGAAAGCGCTCAAGGCTGAGTTCGTCGACTGGAACGAAGTGCGTGTTTCTCGCAGCAGTGAACTCGCGCGGCTCATGTCCGGGACGAGTAAGGTCGCGGGTATCCGTCGCTTTCACGAACGGTCCACGCGACTACGCGAAATGATCGATCAGATCTATGGCGATCGTAACGAGACGTCCCTTGAGTTCTTGCTCGAAGAGAAACCCAAGGGGCAGCTTGAGTACCTCGAAGACTTCGATGACCTTGGTCTGCACAACGCCTACGCCCTGGTGCAATGGCTCCACGGGAAGGACGACATTGTCCTGGTCTCGGCAGAAATGGCCTCGGCGGCGAGCATGCTGGGGCTGATCGACACTCCGGCGGTAACGAAGGCGAAGAAGTCCCTGAACGAGATGTGCAAGAACCGCATCGACCGGGTGACTTTGGTGGCCCACCTGAACAAGCTGGGCGACCTTGAGTACAAGGAGTGGCCGTCGGCCATGAAGGAGATGATGAACTGAGTGCCTGGCAGGGGCTGGCGCCTTGGGTTCTAGCCTCTGCATCCCCGCGCCGTGCCGATCTCTTAGAGCAGGGAGGGCTCTCATTTCGGGTGCACGCTGTCTCCATCGACGAGACTCCGCTGCCCTCAGAATCCCCAACGGTTCTCTGTGAGCGCTTGGCGCGGGAGAAGGCTGCTGCTGGCGCAGAACTCTTCCCAGACGAGAGCATTTTGGGTGGGGACACCGTGGTGGCCCTGGGGGACAAGATCCTGGGCAAGCCCCGGGATCGCCGGGACGCCGAGGGCATGCTGAGGGAGCTCTCGGGGGGCACTCATCAGGTGTTTTCGTCGGTGGCCCTCTTGGCTGCAGCGCGCCTGGGACCGCCCAACAGCCTGGCTGGTGTGTCGGGTGTCGCTGTCAGCGACGTTCGTTTCGACGATCTCGATGAGTTCACTCTGCGCACCTATCTCGACGGTGGGGAGTGGGAAGGAAAGGCCGGCGCCTACGGGATTCAAGGGGACGGTGGTGCCTTCGCCCACTTGATCAGCGGTGACAAGGACACGGTGGTGGGGCTGCCGATGGCCTTGGTGCTGTCCCTCGCCGACGAACTCCGCGTGCTCACAGATGTGTAGCTGATCTGCCACCCGCAGACGGTTACCCGCAACACGGTTCACGGTTATTGGTGCAACAATGACAACTCTCATGGTGACCGAGCGAACCGCGCTCCCGTGCTGCTCCTGGGTGGCCGTGCTCCGGGCCTCGCTCTGGGCACTGGTCGTCAGTCTGCCGAGCTGCGCTAAGGAGCCTGTGCTCACTTCTATGCCAGACCGTCACCGGACAGAACTCGTAGTCGCTGGACGTGCCGTGATCGTCGAGTTGGCTACAGACGTGCCCACACGCACCCGCGGGATGATGCACCGCACGTCCCTGGGCGCTGACAAGGGCATGCTGTTCATCTTCGAGGACAGCGCCCCGCGAGTTTTCTGGATGCGCAACACCCTGATCCCCCTCGACATTATTTTTCTCGATGACGACGGGATGGTGATCAACGTGGAGCAGGCGCCCCCTGCGGTGGAGCGCCCCGGCTTTCACAGCAAGCGCCCCGCACGCTTCGTGCTAGAGCTAAACCGAGGTTGGTCAGAGGAGCACAAGTTGCTACCTGGGCAGGTGATTGAGATCTCCAAAGCCCTTCGAGATCGGGCTGAATCTTGATCTCACAGAGGATCAGCCGCACCTGGGGGCTTGATCCACGAGAGCAGTCGCCTAAGATGCGGGGCTTGTTTCACCGGTTAAGTTCTTACTTAGCCCGTGTCCCACGACTTTCTAGCATCCAAGCAGACTATCGAGCGTCATCATGAAGGCCGACATTCATCCCGATTACGTCGAATGCACCGTGACCTGCGGTTGCGGCAGCGTCTTCACCACTCGTTCCACCACGCCTAAGATCAATGTGGAAATCTGCAGCGTCTGCCACCCGTTCTACACGGGTCAGCAGAAGTTCGTGGATACCGCTGGGCGCATCGAGAAGTTCATGCGTCGTTACGGTGCTCGCCAACAGCCGGCCGAAAAGAAGCCGTCCTCCGACGAGGACTGATTGTCGGCCAGGATGACCTCGAGCCCCACCTCGAGCGGTCTCTTTGCGCGCCTGCAGCAATGTGCTGAGCGCTACAAGGAGCTAGAGGCCCAGTCGGGCGACCCGGAGCTGCACAAAGAGCCCGGGCGTCTGGCAAGCCTCCTCCGCGAAATGGGTGCCCTGCGTGAGAAGGCCGAGACCTTCGCTACGTGGAGTTCTCTGGCAGAGCGCCGTGAGGCAGCCGAGGTGATGCTTAAAGAAGAGTCCGATGCGGACATTGTGTCTCTCGCGAGAGACGAGCTGACTGAGGTGCTGGCCGAACAAAAGGTCATGGTGGAGGCCGCGCGGCGACACGTTGCCGATGACGACCCCAACCGTGGCCGCGACGTCTTGGTCGAGGTGCGCGCAGGGGCCGGCGGTGACGAAGCCAGTCTCTTCGCTGCCAATCTTGTTCGCGTGTACGGCAAGTTTTGCGAGTCTCACGGCCTAAAGTTCCAGATCCTCTCGAGCAGCGTGACCGAGGTGGGCGGCTACAAAGAGGTCGTTGTCTCTGTGACGGGCGAGGCCGCTTGGGATCTGCTGCGCTACGAGTCCGGGGGACATCGCGTGCAACGGGTCCCCGAGACCGAATCCCAAGGCCGTATTCATACCTCAGCAGCCACGGTGGCGGTCCTTCCCGAGGCTGACGAGGTCGATGTGGATATGGACGAGGCTGACCTGCGTATCGATACCTATCGAGCCAGCGGCCCCGGCGGGCAGAACGTCAATAAGACCTCGTCGGCCGTGCGTATCACCCACGTTCCTACCGGGACCGTGGTTCAATGCCAGGACGAATCGAGTCAGCACAAGAACAAAGCCCGCGCGCTGCGTATGCTGCGCACCCGCATGAAAGACGCAGCCGATCAGGCCGCTCGAGACATCCAGGCCGCTGAACGGCGGACGCAGATTGGCTCAGGCGACCGCTCGGAGCGCATCCGAACCTATAACTACCCCCAGAATCGCGTAACTGATCACCGCATCAAGACCAACTACACCCTTGAGACGGTGATGCTCGGACGACTCGACGATATCGTCGGCGACTTGCGAGAACGGGACCTGGAGATGAAGCTGGCCGCCCTTGGCGAAGGAGTGACTTGAAGTGACTGATCCCGAACAGAACGACCTGCCCGAGCTGGAACTCGACCTCATCGACACCGTAGGGGAGACCAGTGACGCTGGTGCTCCGAGCGACGGTGCTGAGGTATCGGCCGCTGCTAGCGACACTGCTCCCGACGCCCACGCCGCCCACGCCGCCAATGAAGCTGTGGTTGAAGCTCCTGCGGTGGTAGAGGCTGCCGCCCCGGCTGGTGCTGACGGCGACCCAGAGCAGGGCCAGTGGGTCTGGCAATACGGTGCTCCACCTCCGCCTCCCTCCTTTGGTGCGTCGTTCTTCTCAGGGAATGCACTGCCGGAACTCTATCGTTTCTTTGGCTGCGCGCTGCTGGTCGTCATCGGTTGCTTGCTGCCCTGGGGACCGGTGAGTGAATCCACATCGATGACCCTCGAAGATGGCACGGTGGCTGTGAGTGAGAAGCTCATGTCCGTGCCCAACATGATCGGCGCCGAGACCACCTTGGGCGCTCTGTCGCTCTTGATCGGTCTTTGGCTGCTGTTCTCGTCTTGCTACAGCATTTACACCCGCCGCCAGAAGATCTTGCCGGTCTTCCTGATGATCGAACCGGCCATCATCTCCTGGACGAGGCTGCTGGCAACGAACGATCAAGCCGCCGATTTGAGCTTTTTGGAGATGCTCGACGCCGCCGGTACCGGCGTGCTGCTGACCTTGGTGGGTTCGTCATTCGTGTCGCTGCAGTTCTTCATGGTGGTGGCCAAGGTCACAGCCAAGAAAGAGGAGAAGGCACCTCGCCGCGCGTCGGCCAAGGCCGCTGAAGAGGGCGCTGACGGCAGCGACAAGAAAAAAGCTGCTGGCAAGAAAGACCCTGGCTCCAAAGGCAAGCGCGGTCGCAAGAAGAGCTGACCAACTTCTGCATGCCTGGGCCCGAGCGCTCCTGCCACGGGCTGGTGACCCAGAGTCTGCCAGGTTAGAGGCAGAGGTCTTGTTGGGGTTCGTCCTCGGCGTCAGCCGAGGGGCGCTGCTCACTCTTGATCAGCTGAGCGACGCAGCGGCTTCTGCGGCGCAGAGCCTCGTTGACCGACGGGTCGACGAGGGTTTTCCTGTGGCGTACTTGATTGGCCGCAGGGACTTCTACGACTTGTCCCTCACGGTGGATGAGCGGGTGCTCATCCCTCGTCCCGAGACAGAAACGCTCGTGGAGACTTTCGCGTCTCTGGACGAACGAGGGCGTGTCCCCCCTGGCGCGGTGGTCGACTGGGGGACCGGCAGCGGTGCTGTAGCCCTGGTGACCGCCCGGCGTCGCCCCGTCTTGGCCATCGATCGATCCTGGGGCGCCTTAGAACTGGCCTCAATCAACGTGGCCGCTTGCCGTGTTCCAGGGTGGCAGGCGATCCAACTGGCCCGTTGCGACGGGCTGTCGGCCGTTCTGCCCGGCACCCTGGCGGCCGTGTTGGCCAACCCGCCCTACATAGAGGCGGAAGAGTGGGCGGGGCTCCCAGCGGACGTGCGCCACGAGCCCCTGAGCGCCCTTGTCCCTAGGGGCGGCGACGTGGCGACCTTGTACAGCCGCTTGGCTGCGGAGGCCGCTGTGGCCCTGAAGCCGGGAGGCTGGCTACTCACCGAGATCGGTTGGACCCAGGGCAGCATGGTCGCCCAGGCCTGTACCCGGGCAACCCTGAGCTCTGTGGACGTCCTGCAAGATCTGGCAGGCCTTGACCGGGTCGTCGTGGCCCAGCGTCCCGTCGGATCACCGCCGAGGCAGCCCACACGTCCGAACACGGGCTAACCCTCACCATCACCCACGGCGGAGTCTGCGGGAGCCCGGGCAGCTAGGCCCCGTTCACGATTCTAGGCAGTCGGATCAGCGGGTTGACCGTCAGTGCTTTGCTCGCCCAGGAAAACATCGAGGTTCTCCCGGCTGCCGTCGTCCATGTGGGTGAAGAAGATCGCCACCATGAACTGGCCGCCATCCCGAGGCTCGCTGCGGACCACGGCCCCTCCAGCCTGAAACGGCAGATCGCCCTGGCTTGAAGGCAAGCTCATCTTGATCTCAAGCACCGTCATCTCAGCGAAAGCGGTGGAAGCCATGCAGGCCACACCGGACTGGCTGATGTCGGTCAGCTTCCCCAGGCCGGCGGCGTCGATGCCAAGCTCGACGTTGCCCTGAATCACCATGCGGCGGTGAAGCCGACGTTCCTTGGGGCGGTTCTTGTCAGTCATGGACCTGGGTCTCGTAGGCGCGAAATGGTGCGAGCAGCGTCACGGGACGTCTCGCCTGACGACACACTACGGCAGCCAGACGGATTTTCCAGCGTGACAGCCGAGCTGCGACAAGATCGTGTGGGGCAGAGAGACTAGGATGCAGAGGCGCTGACCACCGTGGTCCGCGTCCACACAGCATGGCAACAGCAACGTTCGGCGGCTTCCAGGCAGGCCCCGGCAAGGTCGAAACAAGAGGTCAGATGGCGAGCTTCAACAAGGTAATCCTCCTAGGCAACCTCACCAGAGATCCCGAAGTGAGGTCACTGCCAAGCGGTCAAACCGTGACCGAACTCGGCATGGCCTGCAATCGGACCTTCACGGTGGGCGGTCCCGGGGGTGAGAAGAAAGAAGAAGTGACCTACATCGATGTGTCCTTCTGGGGCCGAGCCGGTGAGGTGATTGCGCAGTACCTGCATCGAGGAGACCCGATCTTCCTCGAGGGCCGGCTGAACTTCCGTCAGTGGGAAGCCAAGGACGGCAGCAAGCGCAGCAAGCTCTCGGTGACCGGCGAAAACTTTCAATTCGTTGGCGGTAAGAACGCAGGCCAAGGCGGTGGCCAAGGCGGTGGCCAAGGCGGTGGCCAAGGCGGTGGCCAAGGCGGTGGCCAAGGCGGTGGCCAAGGCGGTGGCGGTCAAGGTGGCGGTCAAGGTGGCGGTCAAGGTGGCGGCGGATTCGGTGGCCAAGGTGGCGGGGGATTTGGTGGCGGTGGTCAGCAGGGTGGTCAGCAGGGTGGTCAGCAGGGCGGTCAGCAGGGCGGCGGCGGAGGCATGGAAGGCTTCGACGAGGTTCCGTTCTGACCATGGAGGTGCTGCTGTTCGCCGGTCTCGCAGAGGTTGTGGGGGCTCGCTCGTTAGAAGTCGAATCCCCCGAAACCGTGGGCCAGCTGATAGAGCTGCTCCACGGTGGCTGGCCTGCGTTGGCTGGCCAGCCCTTTCGAGTGGCTGTGGATCACCGGTATGCCTCAGCTGAGCAGTCTCTGGCTGGAGCCCGTGAAGTCGCATTGATTCCCCCAGTGTCTGGGGGCTGACGTTGAGCATCCCGTCGCAGCTCTCACGGCAGCTCTCACGGCAGCTCTCACGGCACCACGCGTGCACGGTGCGGGAGCTGGCCAGTGATTGATGTCGTCGAAGCAGACATCTCAGTCGATGCAGTGCTGGCGGCCGTTGAAGGTCCGGGCGAAGGGGCGGCGGTGCTGTTCGTTGGCCGGGTTCGCAACGCCACTGCAGGGTCGACCGTCACCCATCTTGAGTATGAGTGCTATCGAGAGATGGCTCTGGCCGAGATGTCTGCCTTGGCGGACGAGGCCTTGGCTTCTCACAGCGCGGCGGCAGTGGCCATCGTGCATCGAGTGGGGCACCTTGAGATTGGCGATGCGGCCGTGGCCATTGCGGTGAGTTCTGCTCATCGAGCGGAAGCTTACGAGGCTAGCCGTTGGCTCATCGACACCCTCAAAGAGCGGGTGCCGATCTGGAAGAAAGAGTGGCACGAAGACGGCGGGGTCTGGGTCAGCGAGCATCCCTAGTTCGCCCGAGATTCTGTGGGGCGAGAGACTTCATGCTCTTGCCGACGATGAGAAAGGTAAACGCCATGGGCGTGTCCGAACGTTTGGCCGCCCTGGGCGGATATGCCTTCGACGAACTGGATCGCCTCGCCGCGGCCCGTAGCCGTGAGGGCGCCGATGTCATTGACTTCGGAGTGGGGGATCCCACGGAACCGGTACCTGAGCTGGTCATCGAGGCGGCCCAGCGGGGGCTGACGCGCTTTCGCCAAGCTGGCTATCCCTCTTACGTGGGTAGCCTAGAGTTTCGTCAGGCGGCAGCTGCGTGGATCGAGCAACGCCACCAGGTCACCGTCGATCCAGAGACTATGGTCACGGCCACCAGCGGCTCGAAAGAGGCGGTGTTTCACACGCCTCTGGCTTTCGTGAATCCGGGGCAAGTGGTCCTGGCTCCGTCTCCTGGATATCCGCCCTACGCGGTAGGAACTCACATGGCGGGGGGACGCTGCGTTCACTATCCCGTGTTCGACTCCCTCATCGACAACAGCCCCATGCTTCCCGATCTCGACAAGCTGCCCGAGGCAGACGCCGAGTCCCTGGCGATGGTCTGGATCACCCAGCCCCATGTGCCCACGGGACGGATCGCTGGTAAGGACTCCTTGGCTCGCTTGGCAGGGCAATGCCGCGAACGAGGGGTGCTGTTGTGCTCAGACGAAGCCTACTCCGAGCTGTGGTTTGACGAGCCGCCCCAGAGCGCCTTGTGTACGGGTCTCGACGGGGTGCTGTCGTTCTTCTCGCTCAGTAAACAATCAACGATGACCAGCTATCGCATTGGTTTCGTTGCTGGCGATCCCGAGGCCATTGGCTCCTTCCGCAAGTTGAAGACCCAGATTGATTCTGGCACTCCGCAGTTCGTTCAAGAGGCGGCCATTGCAGCTCTGGGAGACCACACTGCGGCCGCCCAATCCAGGGCCTCCTACGCTGCTCGCGCCGATGTTTTGATACCTGCCTTGCGCGGGGTGGGTTGCTCGGTTGAGCGCCCTGAGGCGGGTTTCTATTTGTGGGTCACGGTTCCAGAGGGAGCCACTGGTTTGGGTTTCGCCCGTGAGTTACTCAACGGGACGCCGGCTCTGGCTGTTCTACCAGGGGAGTGGCTCACCGAGACCGTTGCGGGGCTTGAGCGTCAACCTGGGGAAGGCCGAGTGCGGCTGGCCTTGGTGCCGAGCCTGAAACGATGCCAAGAGGCTGCGGAGCGATTGTCCCAATGGTGATCTTGCGCATGGCGAGTTTCAGCCTGGTGTGTGTCTTGCTCTGTTCGTCACCGTTGCTCGGACAGGAAGAGACAGCGGACGACTTGGCTTTCCTGCAAGAGCTCGCTCGAGACTTTCGCGGGGGCGGCAGCTGGTCCGCACAGCGAGAGCTGTCCGAGTATCTCGACGACTATCCGGCGAGCCCTGGGGCGCGTGAACTCGCTGGCCGTGCTGCTTTGCGCCGGGGGCGTCTGGATCAGGCAGAAGAACACTTCGACAGTGCTGAGCTGGAGCTGCCCTGGCTCCGTTCGCGCATCTGGTTGGGCACGGGGCGCGGTGAGAAAGCTCTAGAACTCGCCCGCTCTGGCACGCTGGCCATGCGCGATGCCCAGCGCCTCTCTGTAGAAGCCTTGGAATCTCTGGGCAGGCACTCTGAAGCTCTGAGGGTGGCTGAAGCGGCCCTCGATATCGGGGCCGATGGAGTGGTCCGCATCGTCACCGCCGAGATGGACGGGCACGAACTGAAGCAAGTGGGTTGGCTGCTGCTCTTTCTCCGTCGCTACGACTTGGCCAACCAAGCGCTGGTGTTTGCGGACCGGGAGTTGAACGGCTTGAAAGGCCCGGACTACGAGGTCCATGACACCGAAGTCCTGGTGCTGCTCGGCGCAACGTTTCAGGCCACGCGCCAGACCGGAGGTGGTGGTCCTGATCGCACGCTCACTCTGCTGCGAGATGTCCTCGACGTTGACGCTGGGCATGCCGAGGCCTTGGTGGTTTCAGCTCGCACATACTTCTACGGCAACAACGGCCGGGCGGGTCGTGAGGCGCTGGCCCAGGCCTTGGCCACCAACCCCAACCACCCCGGGGCCTTGGTTTTCCAGGGGGAGACAGATCTGTTGGCTCGCCAGGTCGCTCCTGCACTCGCTTCCGCTGACGCTGCCCTGGCGATCAACGAGCGCCACAAGGGTGCGTTGGCCTTGCGGGCCGTGGCCCTCGCCCTGAGTACGCGTACAGCGGAGGCCCAGGCTGCCCGAAGTGCTTTCGAAGCGGCCCATCCCCAAAGCGCTGCCCTGGAATCGCTCCTCGGGCGTGTCTTGCAGAGCCACTATCGATTCGCTGAGTCGATCGAGCCACTCGAGCGCGCGTTGGTGATCCAGCCAGAGGTTGAAGAGCCCCTGTGGGTTCTCGCCCAGAGTTTGGCCAATGTGGGCCGCGAAGGTGCGGCCCGCGCTGCCCTGGAAGATCACTTGCAACGGAGTCCGTATCCGTTCCCTTGGCGTCACAACATGCTGGAAGTGTTGGCCAAACTCGAGCAGACCGACACCTTGATCACCGAGAGTGGGTTTCGTCTGCAGCTGCCTCCAAGCGAAAGCGATGTCTACGGTGTGCTGCTGTCCGAACAACTGGATGCAGCGCGGTCGGACATGGCCGGCCGTTGGGGCGTCAATCCCGAGAGCGAAGTGCTTGTCGAAGTGTTCGACCATCACCCCGACTTCTCCGTGCGAACCGTTGGGTTCGAGGGCTTTGGCGCCCTGGGTGCATGCTTCGGCAACGTGATCACTATTCTGTCGCCCTTGAGTCAGATGCGCGGGAACTTCCTTTGGTCCCAGACGGCCGTGCACGAGTACGCCCATGTGGTGACGCTCAACCTATCGAATCAACGGATGCCGCGTTGGCTCAGCGAAGGGGTGTCGGTCCTCGAAGAGAAGAAACTCAACGCTCATTGGGCTCGGCCCCTCGAGCGACCGGTCTTGATGGCTCGAGCCAACGACATGATCTTTCCTGTGGAGCGAATGGAGCAGGCGTTCCAGGATGGCTCGACAGTGATGTTGGGCTACTTCTTGGGCAGTTTGGTGTGCGAAGTCATTGAGCGAGACTTTGGCTTCGATGGGCTGCGCGATTTCGTCGCGGCCTTCGCCGAAGATCGTTCGACAGGCGAGGCGGTTGTTGAAGCTTTGGGCATCACTGCCCAGGAACTCGATCGTCGCGTGCTGGAGTACATCGACACAGAAGTGGCGGGGCGGGCGGCCGTGCGGCCCGTTTACAACGAGCGGGGCAAAGACGCCTTGCGCCGCCGCGTGCAAGGGGGAGACAAAGAAGCGCTGGTCGAGCTGGTGCAGGCCTACGGTGACCTGGGTCTGTGGGTCGATCGAGACGCCGCACTAGAACGGGCCCTCGACTCGGTCGGAGAGAGTCCGGCTCTGCTGCGTTTGATAGCGGAGCGAGACGTGCAACAAGGGCGCAAGTCGGTTGCTATCGATCGCTTGCGGCGCTGGTCCGAGAGCGACGACGTGGACCACGACGGGCTGGTGCTCTTGGCGTCGCTGCTCATGGAGGGGAGCCCGGACAGCAAGAAGCAGGCTGAGGCTCTAGACCACCTTCGCAACGCCCGGATTTTGTTCCCCGGGGATGTGGGAGCCGGCAGCGCCAATACCCTGCTCTTTCGCTATCTCCGCGATGACGAGGAGCAACGGGCTGAGTGGCTCGAGGTGGTGACGACCATGGCCCAGGGCATGGAGGCCGCCATGGAGCCCCGCCTGGTCTTGGCCGAGGAAGCTGCTCGGCAGGGCGACCTACCGACTCAGCTGCGGCTCCTGGCAGAAGTGGTGGCCATTGAGCCCTACGACCCTCAACGACGGCTCGAGTTGGCTGACTTGCTCCTGCAAAGCGGCGACATGCTGGGAGCGCGGCGCCAATGGCAGCTCATTCTAGGCATGCGGCCCTCTCAGTTGCCCATCGTGGCAGAGGCGGGGGAGCAGGCAGCGGCCTCGCAGCTCGATGCGGCGCGAGAGAGTGCCCGGCGCCATTTGGACGACCCGGACGTTGGCGGATCGTAGAGGGGTAGCTGAGCCTGCAGTCAACCTCTCTGGGATCGAGAGTTGAGTCCCTGGGGGAGGCGGGATAGCCTCCCTCTAATGGTGATGGACGGAATAGGGTGTGATATTTGGCTGGCAGTGGCGGAGAGCTTCCGTCGTTTGAGGGGCGTTGCGGCCCACGACCTTTGGCTAGGTCGTGCTGAGCCCAGTTCCTTTCGCCGGGGTCTCTTCACCCTGGGAGTCGAGAACAACGACGTGAAGGCGGCCCTCGACGGCCCCTATCGTGACGATCTCGAATCCATCTTCCGGGAGATCACCGGGAGCCCCGTCCGGCTCCGCACAGAGCTCGTCTCGGCGAGCGATAGCCAGAGCAACCGACTGCCTGAGATGCTCCCCGGGGCCTTGCCCGCTTCCCGCGAAACCATGGCACGACGTCGGGCTGCCAAGAGTGAGAGCAAGGCCGCACAAACCGCGAAGAACACCGCCGCCGTACCCGTCGCTGACCTTGATCTCACCGTCTTGCCTGAGAGCTCCAGCCCGACGCCCGCAGGGCTGCTGATGCCGTCGTTCTCCGCTGTTGTTCGCCAGCAGGCGATGGTCGACACGGCCGCTCACCGGCTCGTGCTGCGAGCCACTGAGGGCTGGGTGGATGATCCGGCAGGGGGCTTCAACCCACTCTTTATTCACGGGCCCGCTGGTTCGGGTAAGACGGCCCTCGCTGTCCACGCTCTCGCGAGGTTGTCCCAGGCCCACCCCGAACTTGACCCGTTGGTTGTGTCCGGCGAGAGCTTGGCCGCCGATGTGAGCGCGGCTTCGCGCTCTCGCACGTTCGGTCGACTGCAACGGAGTTGGGCGGACAGAGACGTGCTGGTCATCGACGAGGCACACCGCCTGCGCAACCGCTACACCACTCAGTCCATGGTGGTCAGCTTGGTTGAGCCTGTCTTGCGCCGAGGTGGGCGAGTGCTCGTCCTGTCTCGTCATCCACCTGGGGATATTTTTGCCCTCAGCGATCGGCTCCTCTCCCACTTCTTGGCTGGCATGGTGGTGGCTCTTCGCGAGCCCGACCCGGCGTCACGACGTGCGGTGCTGGCGAGCGTGGCGGCAGTGTTGCCCGTGGGGGTTGAAGAAGGTGTGACCAGCGCTGTGGCGGAGCACTGCCCTGGCTCGCTAGCGGATGCCATCGACTTGCTGCGAGGTGCAGCGGATCGTGCAGCGCGCGAGGGACGCACCGTCGAACGGAATGACGTGCAGCTGCAGCTCCGTCAGCCGTCACCCATGGACAGGCGTCTTGACGACTTGATTGCCATGCTCGCCGAAGAGACTGGCATCGAAGCTGAGCGCATCCGTTCTGCTGAGAAGTCTCGAGATGTAGCCGCCGTGCGCCACCTTTGCGTCTACATGTCCAGCCACAGCCTGGGTTTGTCGTCCCGACGTATTTGTCGTTCGTTGCGACTTCGCTCCCCGTCGATTGTGGCTTACGCCCGTCGCGCCGTGGATCGCCGTCGTCGCCTCGACGCTGAGTACGAGCAGTTGGTTCAGCGTGTCCAAGGTCGACTTGAGGGCGCCCAGCGCGATCTCGAATGGTAGAGCAGGTGCCGGGTTGCCTGATCGCCCTCGAAGGCATTGACGGTTGCGGAAAATCCACCCAGGGCGGCCGCTTGATTCAGTGGTTGCAAGAGCGAGACCCTGGGCGTTCGGTGGTGTTGCTCCGCGAACCTGGTGGGACACCCCTGGGCGAGGGGGTTCGCGAACTCCTGTTGCGTGGCGCCGAACGGGGAGCCACGACCGAGATGCTGCTGTACATGGCCTGCCGAGCCGAGCTTTACCAGTCTCGGGTGTTGCCTGCGCTAGCACGGGGCGACGTTGTTCTCCTCGACAGGTCACACTTCTCAACCGCTGCCTATCAGGGCGCGGGATTGGTCCAAGACGAAGAGGCCATTTTCGACCTAGCTCGTGTGGTGACCTTTGGCCGAGACATCGACAAGGTCGTGCTGCTGGATGTCGACCCCGAAGTCGCCGCCTCCCGCAGGCAGGGTGAGAGCGACCGCATCGAGAGTCGTGGCTTGCCATATTTTCGCAGGGTAGCTGCGGCGTACCGCCGATACGCAGAAGAGCGCCCGGAGCAGTTTCTGTCCATCGACGCCAGTGCAGCACCTGACCTTGTGTTCGACCAGATCTGCACCGGCCTGTCCGATGTGGTCTGAGCAGCTCACCACCGGGCACGCGTACGCTCGCTCCGATCTCAAAGCTGCTTGGGAGGCGGAACGTTTGCCCCACGCCTTGTTGTTTACAGGCGAGGCGGGGATCGGCAAGGCCGACTTAGCGCTCTGGCTCGTGTGTCTCCGTTGGTGTCAGGCGGACGAGGGTCCTTGTGGTGTGTGCCCCAGCTGCAAAAAAGTGCTCACCGGGAACCACCCGGACTTCGAGTTGGTCCGCCGTGATCCTCCCGCCGAGACGGATCCCCGAGGGCTGGGCAGCCGCCTGGAGATCACCGTCGCTCAAGTGCGCGAGGGGCTGATCCCTGGCCTGAGTCTGGCAGCGGTCGAGGGCGGCGGACGTTCGGTGCTGATTCGATCCGCAGAGGATCTCAACGAGCAGGCTCAGAACGCCTTGCTGAAAACCCTCGAAGAGCCTCCCAGCGGGACGCTGTTGCTGCTGGTGACCGCTCGCGAGGATGCGTTGCTCGACACCATTCGCTCCCGCTGCCAAGAGGTGCGCCTGTGGCCCCTCAGCCCCGCCGAGATGACTGTAGCCACTCCTCATGAAGACCCGCTGCTTCTGGGCCTGGCACGGGGGCGCCCCGGCCGGCTCAACGCGTTGCGGGCCTTGGATGTGGGCGCCCTGCTGCAGGCCTTCGACGGTCTGCTGGCCCGGCCCGTGGCGGGGACGGCCTTTGGGACGCTCTTAGAGGAGCTCATCGAGGCAGCGTCCACCGAAGAGGGCGACGTCGAGCAGCTGACCCTCCACCAGATCGTCCTTGAGGCGCTCCACGCCCGCATACGCGATCTAGCTTTGCTCGGCGATGGCGGGGCGCCTGATGATTTGATCACCGGGGCTGTCCCGCTGACAGCCGCCGAGCCCCTCCCTATGGACGTGCTCCACGGGCTGGAGGCTGCGATTTTTGAGGCTGGTCACGATTTGCGGCGCCATTTGCCGCCAGCGGTAGCCTGGGCTGCCTTGGGGTGCGAATTTGTCTCGGTACTGGTTGGGGGCTCGGCGCCATAAAAGCGCTATCCCTTGGGGGTGGTCAAGGGAAGTGGATGGCGCGCCGATAAGAAGTCTCCCCGCGACACTTACCCACTCGGCCAGCATGACCACCGACACCTCATTCCAGTCTCGCATCACCGATCTGGCGGCCGCTGATAGCCGCTACACCCCAGATGCGTACCATTTCGTGTTTCGCGCTCTCGACTTCGTCTTAGAGCAGCGGGGCGGCATTGCTCCTCCGGTTCAAGAGGATGGCCACGTTCCAGCGGTTCTGCTGCTCGATGGCCTCAAAGACTTTGCCCTTGAACTCTACGGTCCCCTGGCCCGGTTGGTTCTGGAGCACTGGGGAGTCATGCGCACGGAAGACTTCGGCGAGATCGTTTTTGGCTTGGTGGAGTGTCGTCTGCTGAACAAGCAAGACTCCGATCGCAAGAGTGACTTCTGCAACGGCTACAGCTTTCGCGAGGCCTTTGATGTGGTGAACACCGTGCCACCGGCGCACCACCGGGACCTGTACAGCCACAGAGCTGCGTCAGCCGAATGACCTTGCGCTACCGGCGGATCGTCTTCCCGATCCTGCTGGCTTCCATGATCTTAGTGCTGGCATCGACCCTCTCAGAGGTCGTCAGTCCGGTGCTGTTTGCCATGCTCCTGGCGGTGATTCTTAACCCGCTGGTCGACGCGGCGGCGCGGTTCAAACTCCCTCGAGTGGCTACCGTGGCCATGCTCTATATGGCCTTGGTCTTGGTCGTGATCTTGTCCACCGCGGGAGTGAGCGGGCAGTTTCGGGCACTTGGCCGCGCCCTCCAAGGTGAAGAGTTTCATGGGGACTTGGACGGCAACGGTCTTGTGACGTTGTCGCTAGGCCCAGGGCAGCGCCCCGAGTTCACCGACCTCAATGCCAACAGCCTCTGGGACGGGGGCGCGCTGATCTCGCTGAAGGCGCTCGTGAACAGCGAGCGCACCCGACTCCCCGAAGGCGTGTGGGGCGACGCCCTCGACGAGTTGGGTCGAGGAGTTCTGGACATGCTCGACAAGCTGGGAGGCCCTTCCACGGGCGTGCTGGCTTCTGGCATTGAGTCTGCGGCTGTGCAGGCGGGGGGCTTGCTGCAACTGCTCACCCTGCTGGTGTTGATCCCCTTCTACCTGTTCTTTTTCTTGGTGGAGTACCCGGCCATTCGCCAGCGCATGGGCGACCTGGTGCCCCCTCGCCATCGGGACATGACCGAGCGCATCGCCCGAGATGTTGGCCAAGAGCTGGTGTCGTTTCTCCGCGGGCGGCTGTCCTGCGGCCTGGTGAAAGCGGTCATGCTCTGGGTAGGCATGATGATGATGAGCATCCCCTTTGCCTTGCCCATCGCACTGGTCTCTGGGTTGCTGTCTCTGGTGCCGTTTCTAGGGTTCCTGGCAGGGGTTCTCCCCGCAGCTCTGTTGGCCCTGACCATGGCTGGTGGGGGCACAGATGCTTTGCTCTACGTGATAGCCCTCTTCGCCACGGCGGAGGCTTTTGAAGGGGCTGTGCTGTACCCGTTCTTACTCGGGAAGGAAACCGGCCTGCATCCCATCGCGCTCGTGGTGGTGTTGCTCGCAGGGGGCAGCCTCATGGGCACCCTGGGAGTCTTGGCCGCTGTGCCCCTTGCGCTCATCTGCAAAGTGCTCTGGCGCGAGCTGGGCCAGCGCTTTTACCGCGAGTGGGCAGCCTCAGACATCCGCGAAAGTGACGAGCCGTCTGCTGATCCTGTGACCGCACCATAGACGTGCCCCAGGGCACAAAGCGCGCACCGAGACTGAGTTTGTTGAGCTAATCGGCGGGGGCAGTGGCCCCACGCGGGCTGCTAGCCTTCATCATCCAGGCTGAGCTGTTCGACGGTGTCGTCCGGGTACGGCTCGAGGTCAGCGAAGTCGTCGTAGGCTTCGTACGCTGTGAGGTCGAAGGGCATGGCTTTGCCCAGCACAGCGATAGCCATTTGCAACTGGGTGTCTTCTTGCCAGTCCCCATAGACCAAGCCGCCGGGGAAGGCCTTGCCTCGGTCGTCGGCCACGACGTTGCGGACTTCGCCGCGCAAGATCAGCCGCAAGGTGTCGTCGGGCAGGCCCGTGACAAGGTTGTCGCGGAAGTCATCCCAGCCGGGATAGCGGCTGGTGTCGTGGTCGTCACCGCAAGCCAGCTCGTGAAACAGCTCTCGGTGTAAGGGGAAGTTCGTCTGCACGTATTCTTTGAAGGGCAGCTCATCGCCCAAGGCGTCGAGCAACATGGCCCATTCATTGTTTTGCCACCCGGGGATTCCGTCAAACTCCACCAGCACATCTGGCTTGACCCCGCCCTTCTCGATGACGCGCCAATCCAGGTCACGCTCCGTATGCAGGGAGCGACCAGAACCCAAGTAGTAGCGGGCGTTGGTGATCTTCAGGTTGACCGGATAGCTGTACTTCGCATCACCGTCAAGATCCTCGAATCGATCGCCCGGGTCGTAAGCTCCGTTGCGGTTCGTGTCCGTGAGTAACTTGTCACCGGGGCGACTGTCCAGGGGCATCGCTTGTTGCACGGAGCCCTTGCCGTAGGTCTGTATGCCAGCAATCGTCGCTCGGCCGTACTCTTGCAAACAGCCAGAGACGATCTCGCTCGCCGAGGCGCTGCGTTCGTTGACGAGAATCACCACCGGGCCCCGGTAGGGCTGGGACATGCCGGGAATCACTTGGGTGTAGAAGTTGTGTCGCTGAACCTCTCGCCCTTCGGTGTAGACGACGAGTTTTCCGGGGTCGAGAAACAGCGAACAGATGCGCACGGCTTCGTCCAGGTAGCCGCCACTGTTGTTGCGCAGGTCGAGAATCATCCCGCGCATACCCTCTTTGTCCATGGTGGCCAGGGCGATGGCGAGCTCGTCTGAGGTGGTATCCGCGAAGGTCAGCACTTCTGCGTAACCAATGTCACCGGGGAGCCGCTCGAAGTTCACGCTGCTGATATCGATCACGTCTCGGGCGATGACGTAGTCCCGGGCCTCCTGCCAGCCCTTGCGGTAGACGGCGATGGTGACCTCTGTGCCGGGCTCGCCCTTGAGACGCTTGATGATCTCGTCGTTGGGTTGGTTGAACGTGTCCCAGCCGTCGACCTTGTGAATCTGATCGCCGGACATGAGTCCCGCAGCGTAGGCAGGACCAGAGTAAATCGGCTTAGTGATCGTGAAGAACTGGTTGATCGTGTCGACATAGGCGCCGATGCCAGCGTAGTGTCGTTTGAGGTCCAAGATCCAGCGCTCGAACTCAGCAGAGCTGAAGTAGGTCGAGTGAGGATCTAGCGCCATGAGCATGCCCTTGGCAGCGGAGGTGATCAGTCGCTCGCGCCCCTCGGCGTCCGTGAGTTGATCCCCCAGCAAGTGGTGCAGCTGAATCTTGGCGATGAGCTCTTCGATGACGTCGAGACTGCCGGGACCCTTGGTGAATTGTTCTCCCCCGGGAAGTGGCCTCAGGGTCGTCCCTTCTTGGCGGCTCTGACGGTAGAGCTTGTTGTCGTAGTACTCGATTTTTCGTTCGGTATTGAGGTGCGCCCGAGCGAGCTGACCGATCAATCCCGGGTCTGCACTGAGCGTGCGCAGCATCGTCTTGGCCGATGCATAATCGCCGATCTCTGCCAGAGCCAAGGCTGCTTCTGCAGCCACGTCAAAGTCATCGCTGTCGAGCGCATCGAGCAACACATCCCGTGCTGCGATCTTCGACTTCACCTTGCCCACTTTATAGAGGGTGTGGGCCACCGAGACTTTGCGCGAGGCAGCAAGGGGCTGCTCAAGCATATCGGTCAAAGCGTCGGCCACGGCGGACACTTGGCGAAAGGCCTGGTCACTGAGCAGAGAGAGGGCGTCCTCCGCAGCAGCTGTGGACGTGAGCGGGAGCAGCAGCTCTGCGGATTCATGGGGAGCATCGAGTTCTAGCAGCGTGCGACCAATGACCAACACCAGTTGATCGTCAGCCCCGTCGGCGCTGTCGATCAGGTGTGGGACAGCGAGGGCCGAGTCGGAGCGAGCCACATCGCGGAGGTCTTTGGCCAGGTCCCAACGTCTGGCTCCTGTGGCATCTGCGAGCCGAAACAGCACGTCGTCCAGCTGAGACGGTAGGTCGTCTACGGGCAGGAACAGCGCCAGGGCGATCAGGGGGGCAAACATAGGTGGCTCCTCGGAGTGATGCTCAGGTGGTTCTATCGTATGTCAGGCCAAGCAGACCTGAGCATGGGCAAAACAGCGGCGTCTCTTCTTTGAGGGAAGAGAGTCTTGAGCGGCGCTCGGGGTATCATGCTCTGATGAGCAGACCCTTGACGCATGTATCCAACGACGGTCGGGCCCGCATGGTTGATGTGGGCGAGAAGCCTCTGACCCGCCGCCGGGCCGTTGTGAGCGGGAGATTGGTCATGGCAGCAGAGACGTTGACCGCGGCTCTGGGTGCCGGTGGTCCGAAAGGGCCGGTGATCGAAGTCGCCCGCCTGGCGGGGATCTCAGGGGCGAAGCGCACTGCCGATTTGATTCCTCTCTGTCATAGCCTGCCCATTGATCAGGTGGACATCTCGATTACCGCTGACGGTGACCGTGCCTTGTTCATTCGTGCCGAAGTTGTGACCACCTGGCGCACAGGCGTTGAGATGGAGGCCTTCAGTGCGGTGGCCGTTGCTGGGCTCACACTGATCGACATGCTCAAGGCCATCGACCGTGGTTTGGTCCTGTCCGATGTGCGTCTGGAGCTGAAGTCGGGGGGGCGCAGCGGTGTCTGGGAGCGGGACGCTGGCTCGGATGAGCAGTCTTGAGCCGACCTAGCGGGGCGGCTGGGCCCGGTTACAGGGTGCGTGTGATCTTGGCATCCGATCGGGTCTCCCGAGGCCAGCGAGAAGATGGCACGGCAGGGGGCCTGCGCCAGTTGCTGGAACAAGCCGGCTATGAGTTCGAATCGGCTGTGGCTGTGCCGGACGACCTCGCCGCCTTGTCTGCCGCCATCGTCGAAGCGGCAAAAGTGGTCCCCCTGGTGCTCACCAGCGGTGGCACGGGCATCGCTCCCCGGGACGTCACCCCGGAGGCGACCCGGGCGGTCATTGAACGAGAACTTCTCGGCTTCGGCGAAGCCATGCGCGCGGCATCCAGAGAGGCCACGCCCACCGCCGACTTGTCTCGGGCGACCGCAGGGACCCTTGGGAGTTCCCTGGTGGTCAACCTGCCCGGCAGCCCCAAGGGGGCCGTGGAGTGCTTGGCTGCAGTCTTGCCAAGCGTGGGCCACGGTTTGCGCTTGCTTGCGGGAGCCGTCAAGGATTGCGCTCTCGACGTGAGTTCTACGGGCACGTCTTCACCTCGCGAGGGGTGATGCTAAGATTCCCGCCTCGTTGAGACGGGGTGGGTCGGCTGGTTTTTCAGCGGGTCTGCTCTTTTTCGAGATAGCCCCGTCCCCTCCTCACCAGCGAAAACCATGGACCGTCAAGTCATTACGCAAGTTGTGGCGATGCTCGTGGTCTTGTCCATGGCGTTGCGTTGGATTCCGGATACGGATCCAGAAGATGCTCTCGGCCTTGGCGACCCGTACAACGCGCTGAAGCTTGACCGGCAAATCGCCGCAACGAACCCGGACTCGGACGCGGTTACGGCTGTTCTCCGTTCGATCACTCACCCGGGCACCGAGCAGGAGGCCTATCGGGCCCACTGGTCCAATTTACTGCGCCAGCTGCAGAAGATTCGGGACACCGCTGACGAAAACACGATGGTGCAGTTCAAGGGCGTGGTGCGCAACGATGTCTGGCCCTTGATCGCGTTGCTTTATCCCCTGCGTAGCACCTTCGCAACTCGCGAGATGGGGACGTCCCACGACGACCCAGACTTGCCAGGCACGACCCATTCCTTCAAGGCCAACATGCGGGCTTGGGCTGACATGACGGCCCAGGAAATCGCCAAGATCAAAGCGGACCGAGAGGCCGCCGCGCGAGGTCGGAGGTAGACCGATGATGTCTGCTAATCTTCTTGCAGTGGGATTGCCCCTGCTGATCTGTTCGCTCTTGGGGATGGCCTTAGATCGGGTGCTTTTGGGCGGCCCGTCTTGCGGCTGGATAGAGCGTTTTGGTCGCGGCCTCATGTTGGGACTGGGGACGGCAGGTAGCCTCTCCATGTTGCTCGACAGCATGGGCGTGCTGATCACCCCGGCGAGTTTGGGAACGCTCATCGGGGTCCTTGGCGTGCTGCTGATTCTGGGTGCCCGTCGAGCCTGCCCGCGACAGCCAGTGCCCGAAATATCAAAGCTGTCGCGCCTGCCCAACAAGCACATCGCGCTGACGGTACTGCTCATACTCTTCGCAGTGGTGGGCTTGGCCGTGGCCGTTCGCTCCGGCTATCTGCGGCAGAGTTTTCAGTTTGATGCGGTCACCCGTTGGATCTTTAAGGCCAAGGTGCTGCACATCGATGGCACGCTCTTAGGTCGCATCTCAACCGACCCCGATTTTGGTTTTACTCACCAGCGCTACCCGCCCTTGGTGAGCCACATTGCGAACTTCCCCGCTCTGGTGAACGGGCACTTCAACGATCGCTTGGCAACGGCTATCTTCCCTTGGTTCGCGGTGTCGTTGGTCGCCATGGTCTATGGCGCTTTGGCGCGACGAGTGGGGCCGCTGACCGCTGCCCTGGGCGCGGCCTGGATCGCGAACCTGCCGCTGATTTCCTACACCATGGCTCCGCCTCCGGGGTCAGGAGCATTCGCGGGCATGGCCGACATTCCCCTGGCGATGTTCATCACCGCAATGGGGCTGGCGGCCATCGATGGCATCGAGGGGCGCCGAGATCGTGCGCACTTAGAAGCTGCGCTCGCCCTGGCCTTCGCCACGCTGACAAAAAACGAGGCCTTGCCACTGATTCTCGTGGTAGGCCTGGCCCTCGCACTGAGCGTCTCTCGAGGGCGCTTGCGTCGAGCTTTGGGGGTGACCGGGTTCGCCGCTGCGGCGTACTTCATCCTCTGGGGTCACATTGCAGCGGGCCTGCCCGCCACGGATGAAAATTATCTGGCCCAGCTCAATCTCGACGCACTCATGGCAGGCCTCGATCGTATCCAGGTGGTGGCCATGCGTTTGAAGGTCGAGTTGCTGAGCCTGCGCGCCTGGAACATCACCTGGCCAGCTCTCTTGGTGCTGCTTATCGTGGGTCGGGGCGTGATCAAGCGGCCGGTCTTACGATTCTTGGCCATCGTGGTCCTGCTCCAGTTCGCCAGCTACGCCTTCGCCTACCTGGTGACCGCGTGGACTAGCCCGGCTGCTCTCGAGATGGCTAAACGGCCAAAATTGGTCCAGGGATTGCCTGACATGAGCGGCGATCAGCACGTGATTTGGTTTTTGATGAGGCTCACCATGAGCCGTCTGCTGCTGCACATTGCGCCCCTGGCCATTTGTATGGGGCTGCTCGCATCTCCCCTGGTGGCCCTGGTGACGTCCCCTCGGGAGGGCGAGCGATCGGGTGTTACGCCGCGATCGGGTTGATTCGGTAGGGAAGGGCCGGTTCAATGGCTCTAATCACTCGTACACTCATGCCGCTTACATCTTGGTGACGCCCAGCTCATGGTCACGATCTCTACGAATCAGTTTAACAATGGCATGACCCTGAGGGTCGACGGCCACTTGTTCGACATCGTCAGCTACCAGTTCGTCAAGCCCGGCAAGGGCGGGGCGTTCGTGCGGACTCGGCTGAAGAACACCAGAACCGGTGCCATCAAAGAGATCACCTACGACTCGAAGGACAAGGTCGAGCAGGTGATCATCGACAAGGTCGACATGGAGTACCTGTACAGGGACGGTTCTGCGTTCATGTTCATGGACCCGGAGACCTTCGATCAGAGCCCCGTGGACGAACCTTTGGTTGAGCCGTTGCTGCCCTTCCTCAAAGAAAACACCGTCTGCAAGTTTAAGATGTGCGAGAGCGAGGTCATTTCGATCGAACTCCCTGACCACATGCTCTTTGAGGTGGTCGAGACCACACAGTGGGTCAAAGGCAGTACCGCCCAAGGGGGTACCAAACCCGCAACTCTCGATACGGGCACGGTTGTGCAAGTGCCCGTCTACTTGAACCAGGGCGAATGGATCAAGGTCGACACTCGTGTGGGCACCTACTCCGAACGAGCGAGCGCCCCCGAGTAACTTCTACAATCACGTTGGACTCTTTCCACCGAACGAACCACCCAGAGGATCTCTTCCGTGGCAGCACGCAAGAAGACCGCAGTGAAAGCAGCGCCGGCTAAGAAGAAGGCCGCGCAACGCAAGCAAACTCCCAAGGCCACCAAGGCCAGTCAAGCCAAGAAGGCGTCGCGGAAGGCGGCCAAGCCTCAGCAGAAGGCGAGCGCCAAGAAGGATCGGCCAAGCCGTGTCAGCGCGAAGAAGCCAGCTCGCAAATCCAGCGTGGCCAAGACGATCTCCGCCGCTGCTCAGTTGGGCCTGTTGGGCGAGGTCGAAGCCCTCGCTCGACTCATGGAAGAGCACGGCTTGATCGACGTGAGCTACGCCGTCGAGGCTGATGGCGCCAAGGAGATTCACGTCTCTCGTGGTGGTGTCCCCGGGATCGTTCATGGGGCTGTCCCTGCCGTACCGGCCATGGCAGCCCCCAGCGCTCAGGCGCCGGCAGCCGGCACGGGCGGTGACTCTGCCGACTCCGTCGACACGAGTCTGCACGCGTTTGTGTCACCCATGGTGGGCACGTTCTACCGGGCCCCGTCCCCTGAAGCCTCGCCTTTCGCGAGTGTTTCTGATCGAGTCGATACAGGGTCACCTGTGTGCATCATCGAGGCGATGAAAGTGATGAACGAGATCACTCCTGATCTTGCTGGTGACGTGGTTTCGATTGAGGTCGAAAACGGCGAAGCTGTCGAGTTCGGTCAGACCCTGATGCTGATCAGGCCACGCTGACCATGTTTCGCCGGATACTCATCGCCAACCGCGGGGAGATCGCCCTGCGTGTCATTCGCGCTTGCAAGGCACTGGGCATCGAGTCGGTCGCGGTGTATTCCGAGGCGGACAGGGATGCCAGCTACATCGAATTGGCCGACGAAGCCGTCTGCATCGGTGAAGCCGCTCCTGCCAAGAGTTACCTCGATACCAATCGGGTCATTGCGGCCGCAGAGATCACCGACTCGGACGCGATTCATCCGGGCTACGGTTTTCTCAGCGAAAACAGCCGCTTCGTTGAAGTGGTCGAAGCCTGTGGGTTCCAATTCATCGGCCCCACGGCCAAGGTCATCGCCCAGATGGGTGACAAGAACACCGCCCGCGCCATGGCTCGAGAGGCCGGAGTGCCCATCGTCCCCGGCAGCGACGGCATCGTGCCTACTGAAAAAGAGGCGCGGGTTCTCGCTGAAGAAATCGGCTATCCGGTGATGGTCAAGGCCACCGCAGGTGGTGGTGGCCGGGGCATGCGCCCGGTTCACGCTGGCAGCGAGTTGTCCGTGGCCTTCAACGCAGCGCGGACCGAAGCCGATGTGGCCTTCGGTAATCCTGATGTCTACATCGAGCGACTGGTCACTGGGCCACGCCACGTTGAAATTCAGGTCATTGGGGATGAGCACGGCAACTTGGTGCACTTGGGCGAGCGAGAGTGCTCGATTCAACGGCGCCACCAGAAGCTTCTCGAAGAGTCACCGTCCCAGGCGATCGATGCTGAGCTTCGTGATCGCATGGGCGAGGCAGCCATCGCACTCTGCCGCAAAGCGGGCTACACGAATGCCGGCACGGTCGAGTTCCTCGTGGACGACCGTCGACGCTTCTACTTCATGGAACTCAACGCTCGCGTGCAAGTGGAGCATGCTGTGACAGAGATGGTCACAGGCATCGACATCGTCCAAGAGCAAATCAAGATCGCAGCAGGGATGCCCTTGTCGTTCACCCAAGAAGAGGTGCACATCGAGGGAGCATCCATCGAATGCCGCATCAACGCTGAAGACTGCGCGCACGGGTTCCGGCCTTCATGCGGAACCATCCGGCGGATGTTTCATCCTGGTGGGACGGGCGTGCGCTTCGACAGTCACGCTTACGGCGGCTACACCATCTCGCCCTATTACGACTCCATGATCGGCAAGCTGGTGGTGCACGCTGCGACTCGCGACGAGGCCATCAAGCGCATGCACATGGCTCTGGATGAGTGCGTCATCGATGGCATCTCGACAACAGTCGACTTCCACCACAAGATTCTCAACGATCCGCGTTTTCGAGCAGGTGACTACGACACCTCGTTCATCCCCACCATGGAAGACAGTGGGGCTACTTGATGAGCCTGATGAGCTTCGTGAGCGGGCGCCGGAGACTGCTGAGCTGTCTGTTGGCTCTGAGCAGTGTGCTGTCTGGAGCGACGGTTGCTCAGGGACGGGAGACTGCTGAGCCCAGCTCACAAGACGCTCCGGCAGCCAGTAATGCTCCAGGCACTAATGCTCCAGGCACTAATGCTCCAGGCACTAATGCTCCAGCCAGTAATGCCCCAGCGGATTCTGCCGACGAGTCGTCCGCTGAACCTGAAACGGTGATCGCTCGGCGTTTGAACGACTCCGTGGCGGTGCGCTTCGCTGCGGACGGCCAAGAGCGCCTGCTCTATTTTTTCGACCCGCGAGCTGAACTTTCCGTCGGCGACGAGATAGAGCAAGGTCCCAGCGGCCAAACCACCGTGAATCTGTCCGATGGCGGCCTGCTCGTGATGTACGCATCTGGGCACCTGATTATCGGCGGCTTGGGCACCATGCGCGCTGGCGAAGTCGTGGACCTGCTGCGCTTCCAGTTGCTGACCACCGCAGAGGTGACCTCACGGGACCGCAAAATCGTCTGCGAGTTGCCCGGTGGCATCGAGGTGGAGTTCCTTGACGGTCGGATCACCCTGACTGTGGTTCCTGGTCGATTGACAATCCGCAACGAGGGCGGCAATCCCGTGATGGTTCGAGGATTGATGACTCAAGAGGCTGCATCCACGGTGGTCAGCGGCGAAGGCACCTTGCTCTTGGGCCGGGGCGATGAGGTCGCCATGCCCTACTTCAAACAGCGCAGTCGTCGCCTAGGCGCTGCGGACGGCACGTGGGCCGGGCTGAGCTTGCGAGATTTAGGCTCACTGGAGTTGGAACAGGACGCTCAGCGCCTCGTGGTCACGTCGAGTAGCACAGCCAAGGGGCGCGAAGCTTTCACGGTGGGAGGGGTTCGTACCCAACTCCCCGGGGGGATGAGCTTTGTGTTTGAGCGACAACGTCGAGGAGCGCCCTCGGTGATGCACCGGGCTGGGCAGCAAGCTGTGCTCCAGCCAGAGCTCCTGCCTGAGTCCCAGGAGCTGACGGCTCCCATGGCAGAGGCTGCTGCTCCCGTTGGAATGTCCGCGATCGACCTAGAGTTCTTCACCATCGCCCGAGAGAAGGGTCACTCGGTGGAGGATCTTGCCGCCCTGGGATTCTGGGTCGCACCGTCGGTCTTGGCAGAGTACGAGAAAATGATGGCTCAGGCAGACTCGGGTGAAGATGCCCCGGCTGCCGAAGAGATGGGCGGTGATCTCAGTGAAGATCCTCCCAGCGAGCCCTTAGACGAGACATTAAGCGAAGCCGGCGAGAACGGCGACGCAGACGAAACTTTCTGATCCGGCCACGGCCGGAGCTACAGATCACGCAATGCAAAGCAACTTGGAGTTCAGAACATGAGGGCAGTCGTCACAGGTGGTGCGGGCTTCTTGGGATCGCATCTGTGCGAGCGACTTATCGCAGAGGGCTGGGATGTTATCTGTATGGACAACCTCAGTACCGGCGACATTGCCAACGTCGAACATTTGTTCGACACCGGCAAGTTCACCTTCGTGAACGTCGACGTCACCAACTTTATTCACGTGTCTGGTGACGTCCACCGCGTCTTCCACTTTGCTTCGCCAGCGAGCCCGATCGACTACCTCGAGATGCCGATTCCCACCTTGAAGGTGGGCTCTCTGGGGACGCACAAGGCGCTGGGCTTGGCCCATGCCAAGGGTGCTCGCCTGCTGATGGCTTCCACTAGTGAGTGCTACGGCGACCCCACTGAGCATCCTCAGAAGGAATCGTACTGGGGCAATGTGAACCCCGTGGGCCCTCGTGGTGTCTACGACGAGGCCAAGCGCTTCAGCGAAGCCATGGTCATGGCCTACCACCGTTTCCACGGGCTGGAGACGCGCATCGTGCGCATCTTCAACACCTACGGACCGCGCATGCGACTGAACGACGGTCGCGCCCTGCCTGCCTTTATGGGCCAAGCCTTGCGCGGCGAGGACATCACCGTTTTCGGCGATGGTTCACAGACCCGTTCGTTCTGCTACGTAGACGATCTCATCGAGGGAATTTGGCGCTTGTCCGAGAGCGACGAGCCTTTTCCGGTGAACATCGGCAACCCCACCGAGATGACCATCAAGGAGTTCGCCGACAAGATCGTCGAGCTCACCGGCACGGGATCCAAGATCACCTACCACGATCTGCCTGAAGATGATCCGAAGCAGCGTCAGCCGGACATCACCCGCGCCAGGGAGATTCTGGGCTGGGAGCCCGAGGTTGTCCTGGCAGACGGTTTGGCCAGGACCCTGGCCTACTTCAAGGGCAAGGTAGGCGCCTGACGTGTGCGGCATTATCGGGGTCACCGGCCTCGCTGAGGCCAGTCGGCTTATTGTCGATGGCTTGCGCACGCTCGAGTATCGGGGCTACGACTCCGCAGGCATTGCCATCTTGGACGATGGTGAGCTGAGCCTGATTCGGCGGGCCGGCAAGTTGTCCGTATTGATCGGTGCTTTGGAGGAGCATGAGCCCTTCGGGAGCACCGGTATTGGTCATACCCGTTGGGCTACTCACGGCCCGCCAACGGAGCGCAACGCACACCCAATTGCCAGTAATAGTGAGCGGGTAGCGGTCGTTCACAACGGCATCGTCGAGAACTTTGAGAGCCTCAAGGCCGAGCTCATAGGAGCGGGCGTTGAGTTTCATACCGACACCGACACCGAGGTCATCGCCAACCTCATCGAGGCCGAGCTCGCTGCAGGGAAAGATCTTCCCGAGGCAGTGCGTGCGGCAGCTCATCGCCTTGAGGGTAGCTACGCTCTCGGAGTGGTCAGCGCAGATCATCCGGACATGATCGTGGGCGTGCGGCAACAGTCGCCCTTGGTTGTGGGCATCGCGGAGGGGGCGGCCTTTCTCGCCAGTGACATCCCAGCGCTGCTGGCCCACACCCGGAGCATGATCCCTCTTGATGACGGCGACGTAGTGGTGTTGCGTCCCTCGGGCATCGCAGTCACTGACCTTGCTGGCGAGCCAGTGCAACGGCCAGAACGCCATATCAACTGGGACCCGGTGACGGTGCAGAAGGCGGGCTACCGGCACTTTATGCTCAAGGAAATCGACGAGCAGCCCGCGGCGGTTTCGGCCACCATGGTGTCGCGTATCGATGAGGCCACCGGGTCGATCCACATGGAGGCCTTGGACGTGCTTGGCGACCGCCTGGACGCGGTGAAGCGCATGACCTTCGTGGCTTGTGGCACCAGCTGGCACGCGGGCTTGGCCGGCAAGTTCTACATCGAGAATCTCGTCGGCATCCCTGTGGACGTGGATTACGCGTCAGAGTTCCGCTACCGCAACACGAGCTCTGGTCCCGATCACCTGATCGTGCCCATTACTCAGTCGGGGGAGACCCTGGACACCTTGGCAGCCCTGCGGGATGTGCGTAAGACCGGCGCGCCGATTGTGTCCATTGTGAACGTCCCAGACAGCTCTGCGATTCGCGAGTCGGATGCCAGTATCTTGACCCTCGCTGGGCCTGAGATTGGCGTGGCGTCGACCAAGGCTTTCACCACACAGCTCGTAGCTTTGTACATGCTGGCCTTGGACATCGCTGTGCGCAAAGGCGTCATGACCCACGACGAAGTGGCTGCACGCATCGCGCCCTTGCGTCGGGTTCGATTTGCCATGGAAGGCGCCTTGCGGAACGCAGACAAAGTCGCAGCCGTAGCCCATCGCTTCGCTGAGGCCCGAGACTTCTTGTTCTTGGGCAGAGGCGTGAACTATCCCATTGCCCTCGAGGGGGCGCTCAAGCTCAAAGAGATCAGCTACATCCACGCAGAGGGTTACCCCGCTGGTGAGATGAAGCATGGTCCCATTGCCTTGATTGATTCAGCCATGCCAGTGGTGGTCATTGCCACTCCCGGTGCGGTGTACGAGAAGGTGCTGGCCAACATCCAAGAAGTTCGTTCGCGGGGCGGCGTGGTGATTGCCGTCTGCGCTGAGGGCGACGAACGGGTGGCGGCCCTAGCCGATGAAGTCCTGGAAGTCCCCCACGTAGACGAAGACCTTTCGCCGTTGGTTAACGTTGTCCCTCTGCAACAGCTTGCGTATTACGTGGCTGAGCGCAGAGGTTGCGACATTGACCAACCTCGCAATCTAGCCAAGAGCGTGACAGTAGAGTAATGAGCAGTCGCATCCTGTTGACCGGCGCGGCCGGTTTTATTGGTAGCCACCTTTCTGAGCGGCTTCTGGCCCGGGGCGACACAGTTGTCGGCCTGGATAACTTCAACGACTTCTACGACCCGGCCATCAAGCGCGGGCATGCCAAGTTGTTGAGTGCACATGAAGGCTTCACTCTCGTTGAAGGTGACATTCGCAATCGGGACTTGCTCAAGCGCATTTTCGATGAGCAGCAGCCCGACTCAGTGATTCACCTCGCAGCCATGGCTGGTGTGCGTCCGTCACTGGAAGACCCGGGGCTTTACCACGACGTGAACTGCACGGGCACGGCACTGCTCCTCGACGCCGCTCGTCTCGCTGGCTGCCAGCGCTTCGTTTTCGGCAGCAGCTCGTCGGTCTACGGGGGTAACGAATCTGTGCCCTTCCGTGAGGTCGACGACGTGTCTGGCCCGGTGTCGCCCTACGCTGCCACCAAGCGCAGCAACGAGCTGACCTGTCACACATTTCACCATCTCTACGGCATGGACATCGCCTGCCTGCGTTTCTTCACCGTGTACGGTCCGCGCCAGCGCCCCGAGATGGCCATCCATAAGTTCGTGCGTCTCATCGAGCAGGGTGCAGCGGTGCCAGTTTTCGGCGACGGCAGCTCCGAGCGCGACTACACCTTCGTCGACGACATCATGGATGGGGTGCTCAAGGCCCACGACAAGAGCAAGGGCTTCCGCATCTTTAACCTGGGTGAGTCGTCCACCATTAGCTTGCGCGATCTCGTGGCGGCCATCGGCAAAGCTGTGGGCAAAGAGCCCCTTGTCGACTGGCAGCCCATGCAACCCGGCGATGTTCACCGCACCTTCGCTGACGTGTCTCGAGCCCGGGACGAGTTGGGCTACGCTCCTTCGGTAGACGTCGAAGAGGGACTCGCGCGCTTCGTGGCTTGGTACCGCAGTGCTGAGGGTCCTGGGGGCGCGGCATGACCCGGGTTCTGGTGACCGGCGGTGCCGGGTTTATTGGCAGCCACATCGCCGAGGCGCTTCTAGCTCGGGGCGACCAGGTCGTGGTTGTTGATGATTTCAGCTCTGGCTACCAGGCGAATCTCCCCGAAGGGGTGCAGCTGGTCCGGGGCGATCTCGCTGATCTCGAAGTGGCTCGGGCCGCGGTCAAAGGCTGCGACCAGGTGGTGCATTGCGCCGCTCAGCCCTCGGTGATCAAGTCAGTAGAAGACCCCATCACTAGCAACCGTTGCAACCTCGGCTCGGCCACGAGCTTGGTGGTGGCAGCCCGCGAGGCCGGGGTTCAGCGCATCGTCTATTCGGGCAGCTCGGCGGTTTACGGCGATCGAGTCGAAGGCTCGGCAAGCGAGGACGCCCGTGAGGCCCCTGTGTCGCCCTACGGCATGAACAAGCTCGCCGCGGAGCAGCTGTTCCGCATGTGCCCTGAGCTGTTTGGCATCGATACAGTGTGCCTGCGCTACTTCAACGTCTTCGGCCCGCGGCAAGATCCGTCATCGCCCTACTCCGGCGTGATTTCGATCTTCGTCATGCGCGCACTGGCGGGGAAGTCGCCCATGATTTATGGGGATGGGCTGCAAACTCGCGACTTCACCTACGTCTCGGACATCGTCTCTGCCAACTTGGCCGCCCTCGACGTGCCGTCTGGCGACGGGAAGGTGGTCAACGTGGGTGGGGGCGTAGGCATCAGCTTGATGGAGGTCTGGAACACCATTCGCGAGGTCTGCGGGCGCCCAGAGCTAGAGGCTGACCATGGCGAGGCACGGCTGGGCGACATCGTTCATAGCCGAGCAGCGGTAGAAGTCGCTCACTCCACCCTGGGGTTCTCCACGCAGGTTTCCTTGGCTGACGGGCTCAGCTCTACCGTTGCGTGGTATCGTTCCCGACCCAACTCCGACAGCTGAGGCTCACCCAAGCAGGGTGGCCTGGGCGCTCGGGGTGTTTCTTTCCCCCTCTGACCACGACCGGGCTCGACCTCGATGAAAGGCGTCATCCTCGCTGGTGGCCTCGGTAGCCGTTTGCTGCCGTTGACCAAGATCACCAACAAGCACCTGCTGCCGGTTTACGATCGGCCGATGATCTACTACCCCATTGAGTGTCTGCGCAACGCGGGCATCAAGGACATCCTGATTGTCACGGGTGGTAATAGCGCGGGGGACTTCCTGCGCTTGCTAGAAAACGGTGATGAACTCGACGTCAATCTGAGCTACGCCTATCAGCGTGGGGAGGGTGGCATCGCCGATGCCTTACGTCTCGCTGAGCGTTTTGCTGCGGGCGACTCGATCTGTGTAGTCCTGGGGGACAACATCATCGAGAAGAACATCGCAGCCACCGTGGCGAAGTACGAAGCTCGGGGAGAAGGCGCCTGCATCCTGCTGAAAGAAGTTCACGACCCTGAACGCTTCGGGGTCGCGATCATCGGCGGTGAGAACGGCGACCGTGTTGAGCGCATTATTGAGAAGCCCAAGGACCCGCCCAGCAACCAGGCTGTCATTGGCATCTATATGTACGACAACAGCGTCTTCGAGATCATCAAGACGTTGAAGCCCAGCGAGCGCGACGAACTCGAGATCACCGACGTGAACAATGCCTTCATCGATAAGGGGCAGATGTTCTACGGCGAGCTCGACGGTTGGTGGACTGACGCGGGCACTTGCCAGAGCTTGCTCCGGGCGGCGAATCTCGTCGCCGAGGGCGGTGCCAACAAGGCCGACTGACCATGCGGGTTCTTGTCACAGGTGCCGAGGGGATGCTCGGCCATGCGTTTGCGAGCAGTTGTCCCGCCGACGTTGAGCTGATAGCCACAGACGTGGCTGAGTTGGACATCACCGACACCTCCATGGTCGCCGCGAAAGTGGCCGAGGTGCGTCCCGATGCTCTGGTGAACTTAGCTGCGTACACCGCCGTGGACGATTGCGAGAGCCACGAGAGCTTGGCCTTGTCGATCAACGGTGCGGGTCCGGGTTTCCTTGCGGGTGCCTGCTCGAAAGCGGGAATCCCGTTGCTCCATGTGTCCACCGATTACGTCTTCGATGGGGGCTTGGCCGAGGGCGCTGAGTACAGCGAGGCAGATGCAACGGGACCGTTGTCTGCCTACGGACGCACCAAGCTTGCGGGAGAGTTGGCGGTGGCCGCTGCCACCAGCGATTACTGGATCGTCCGCACCCAATGGCTCTACGGTATCGGCGGCCCCAATTTCGTCGAGACCATGTTGCGCCTGGCTGGTGAGCGAGACACGCTCACGGTGGTCAACGATCAGTGGGGCAGTCCCACTTCGACCCACACCCTGGCGCCCGTGCTCTGGGCCATGCTTCAACAGCGCCCGGCATTTGGCATCTACCATGGGGTGAATCGCGGCAGTTGCTCGTGGTTCGACTTTGCGCGAGAGATCTTCGCCCAGTCGAAGCTGAGCATCACCGTTGATCCCATGGACAGCACCGCACTGCAGCGCCCAGCCCCTCGGCCAGCCCGGTCGATCCTGGGCACAGGCAAGCTGCGCAGTGCCTTGAACCAAGACATCACTCCATGGGCCGAGGCCCTGGCTGATTACCTGCAGCGTCGAAAGACCGTTTCGGACAGCACACCATGAAGATTCTTGTGACCGGCGGTGCCGGGTTTATTGGCAGCAATTTTGTCTTGGGACTGCGCAAGACCCGCCCCGATGTGACCATCGTCAACGTCGATTTGCTGACCTACGCAGGCAACCTGGAGAACCTGACGGCGCTCGAGCAGGACCCCGGACATCTCTTCGTTCGAGCCGATGTGGCTGACCGCGAAGAACTCGACCCGGTCTTTGCCGAGCACAAGTTCGACGGCGTGATCCACTTTGCGGCAGAGAGCCACGTGGATCGCTCGATCCTCGATGCTACGCCGTTCGTGCGGAACAATATCCTGGGCACCCAAGTGCTTCTCGACCTGGCCCGTGCGCACAAGGTCGAGCGCTTCTTGCAGGTCTCCACGGACGAGGTCTACGGAGCACTCGGAGCCGAAGGCCTGTTCAGCGAGACCACGCCTCTCGCACCCAACTCGCCTTACTCAGCCAGCAAAGCCGGCGCCGACATGCTCGTGCGCGCGGCTCATGAGACCCACGGCTACAACGTCTCGATCACCCGCTGTTCCAACAACTACGGCGCCTATCAGTTCCCCGAGAAACTGATCCCCCTGATGATCGCCAACGCCCTCGAAGACAAGCCCCTGCCGGTCTATGGCGATGGCATGCAAATTCGCGATTGGCTCCACGTGAGCGATCACTGCTCTGCCCTGTGGACGGTCTTTGAGAAGGGTGCTCCGGGCTCCGTCTACAACATTGGCGGCAATAACGAATGTGCCAACATTGATGTTGTGAAGCTGCTACTCAAGATTCTCGACAAGCCTCTCTCGCTGATCGAGTACGTCACGGACCGTTTGGGACACGATCGCCGTTACGCCATTGACGCGACCTTGATCCGAGACGACCTAGGTTGGGAGCCTCAACGGCGCTTTGACGAGGCCCTGCCGGAGACGGTGCAGTGGTACCTGGACAACCGTTCCTGGTGGGAGCGGGTTCGCTCTGGAGCCTATCGCGACTACTACGAGCAGCAGTACGGCGACCGCATAGGCAGCTGACCCCCCGAGGCCCTCCGTCTTTGGGGCTCCTTCTGAGCCAACATCGCCGAAGCGAATCACCGATAGGGGTGGATTTTTGGCCCCAAACGGTCGATATCAGTTGTGACGTTGAGTTTATTGCCTGAGCCATCAACGGAACCTCTCGCCCTGCCGGTGGTTTCGTTTCTTGTCTTGGGCGTTGTCGTTTTTCAGCGTTACAAGGCTGTTCCTTTACCGATGAGCGAGACTGGAGATTGTTGATGTCCGCAGCAGCCATGGGCCGCGGACCCTGGATGGTGATCCTTTTGGCTTGCCTTGTGGGGTGCGAGACCACAGGAGACGACGCACGGGTCCTTCAGGTTCTCAACCAACGAGGCTTCGGCCGTCCCACCCAAGACGCCAACCGCCAGTACTACCTTGGCATTGGCGACCGGGTGGTGATACGGGCTCCTGACTTCAAAGAGTACTCCGGGCAGAGCGAGGCCATTCGCATGGATGGCACGGTGACCTTGGCAGACGTGGGGGAGATCTACCTCAACGGCTTGACCCCGGATGAGGCCACCCAGGTGGTCCAGGAGCACTACTCGCATCTCGTGCTGGACGTGGACTCGTTTATCGTCGTGGTCACATCGATCACTTCGAAGCAGTACTACGTTACCGGTGTGCCGCCCTACAAGCCCCAGCGCGTGAAGTTCGAGGGAGACACGCTGCTGTTCGACGCGCTGATCAGCGCGATCCAAGACGAGAACTTAGTCGACACTGACAAGATCATGGTCCTGCGAGGCGACCCGGAAAACCCGCTACAAATCGCCTGCGATTACAACGCCATTCGCTCCGAAGGGCTCACCCGGGACAATATCCTGATTCGCGAGAACGACATCATCTATCTGACGCCATCATGGATCGGGTACATCGCTTGGTTCGTCACGAAGTTGACCGCCCCGCTGACTCCGATTCGCGACCTTTTGACAGGAGCAAATCAGACCGTGTCTACCGTGAATAGCTTCGGCCAACTGGGCAACAACAACAACAACAACAACAACAACAAGTTCAACCAGTTCAACTAGCCCTGACCGCACCTTAGATCCACTGAGTTCTTTCTGAGCAATGCCTTCTCCCGCCGACACGCCACAGCAATCTGGACCCGATGTTCGGGAGGCGGTACAGCTCTTCATTGAGGCTGTGCGGCGGCACCTGCCGCGGGTTGTCTTTACCACCATGGTCTTCCTGCTCTTGGGCGTGTTCCTGAGCATGTTGTGGCCTGCAAAGTACGAGTCTGAGACCCAGTTCTTGCTGCGCGAAGTGCGCATTGTTTTTGACACCGATGTCCTCGATGACCTTGGGGAAATCCCCCTGCCTCGAAAGATGCTCTCACTCAGCAAAGAGCTGAAATCGATGAACCGCGTCTCCGCGGTGCTGCAGGAGTTGCAGTGGACAGAATGGATGGAGACAGCGGGCAACCCGTCTCGTCGTAAGAGCTTTTATCGCAAGGTCGCAAAGAACCTAGACGTCGCTCTCGAAGCTGACGTGACCGGCGGTATCAACGCGACCTTGGCTTTTCAGTGGACCACTCGAAAGAAGGCCACTGACTTTGTCAATCGTCTGCGTGGCTCGTGGATCAAGCGAGTGCTCGACGGTCATCGACAGAGCCTCGAGAATCGCAAGGAAGCCGCGGAGCGTGTGGTCCTCGATCGGCAAGAGGAATACAACGCCGCTCTGGAAGCCCTGCGAACATACGAAGAAGAGAACAAGGTCCACAGCCTGTCCACGAGTGAGATCAATCACGAGATCAAGGCTGGCTTCTCACTAGATCTAGCCGCTGCAAAGGCAGCTCTGGCAGCGACGCTCACCAGCGTCTCTACCTTGGAGCAAGCACTGGCAGTGATCGAGCCTGAGATCGAGGTACCGTCGTTGCCCTCTGACCCAGCGCAGCTGCTGGCCTACCAGAAGTGGCTGAAAGCTGAGACTGCCTTCGAGGACATCGCTGGCAAGTACACACCAGCTCACCGCAAGTACGAAGATGCTGACCAGCAGCGCAAGTTGATAGAAGCCAAACTCGACGAAGTCGGTGGCAAACCTGAAAAGATGACTGAGACCACGGGCAACCAGATTTACTTACTGAAAGCCAGCGAACTCCAAACAGCGCAGCAGGAGCAGCTGGCGCAGAAGCTTCTTGTGGATTCCTACGAGAAGGAACTCGGCGCCATTGAAGGGCGGCTCGACCGCTTGCCTATCGTCACGGCTGACCTCTCACGGTTGCAAGCTGAAGTCACCATCGCCTCAGAGTTGCTCACCAGCTCGAAGCTGTCCGTGCAACCCTTGCGGGATAAAGTGCGAGCCTTGCGCAGCGTCAACACAGCGGTCAATCAGCCTTCGGACAGCTCAGGCAACAATGCCTTTGAAATCATCGACTACGGCATTGAGCCTGAGTTTGCGGTGATGCCTATCGGTTCGATCATCATGGCAATCTCACTGATGCTCGGTGTGGGCCTGGGGCTTTCCGGGCCTGTGTTGGCGGAGCTCACTCGCAGCTCCTTTGGATCTGCCAAAGAGGTGTCGCGAAACCTGGGCCTCCCCGTGCTGGGTGCTGTTGACATGATCTTGACCGCCCGTGACGAACGAGCCCGGGCCGTCCAGTCAGCGCTGACGTTGACCACGATGGTGTTGGTTTTGGCCGCACTCTCCACGGCGCTCTTTATCTACAGCGAGTACTCGAACGTTTTGCCTGCTTCGGTTCTGCGCAGTTTGCGGGACGTGCAGTTGGCCCTGACGTAGAGCTATCGACGTGGAAGTTCTGTTCGTCGCCCACCGCGCGCCGTATCCCCCCGACAAGGGCGACCGCCTCCGGGCGTGGCGGCACCTCACCCGCCTGGCGCGCCTAGGGCCTGTGGACATCGTCGCCGAAGCCGATAGCGAAGAGGCAGCAGAGATTGCTCGCAAGGGTCTCGCCGAACTTTGCCGTGAGGTTCATGTGTTCCCTCGTCGCATGGTGCCCACCTTGTTTCGGGTGGGGGTCGCAGCGCTGACCGGCGGTAGCCTGACTGTCGCTTGGCATGGGGACGCCCGGGTCAAGCGCTGTTTGGCGCAGCTCGAGGCGCGCCATGAATACGGTGTGTGCTGGGCCTTCTCGTCTGGCACCGGGCCTTGGCTCATGAGCCGCAAGGCGCGCCCGCGCATCATGGATATGTGCGACGTAGATGCCCTGAAGTGGGAGGCCCTGGCTCGGGATGGCCGCGGCCCCATGAGCTGGGTGCACAAGCTCGAGGCCAGACGACTGTTACCACTCGAGGTGGGCTTGGCTGAGGCTGCTGAGCTGACCTTGGTGAGCACTCAACAAGAAGCAGACGATTTGATCAGCCGAGGCAACCCGAAGAAACTCGCGGTCCTCACCAACGGCACTCCTTGGGAAGACTTGGCGGGCTTGCCGTTGCCGAGCACCGTGGGCCCCGTCGTGGGCTTCTTGGGTCAGATGGACTACCCGCCCAACGTGAATGCCGTGACGCACTTGGCTCAGGACGTCTTGCCTCGCTTGCGCCAAACTGTCCCCGGGGCCCGTTTGCGCATCATGGGCCGGGCACCCACGGCGGCAGTCTTGGCCCTGGCGAAGGCCGGCGAAGTGGATGTTACCGGTCAGGTGGATTCTATTGCTGGTGCCTTGGCTGAAGTGGCAGTCTTCTGTGCGCCTCTCGATCAAGGCCGGGGCATCCCCAATAAGATCCTCGAAGCCATGGCAGCGGGTCGGGCCACGGTCGTGTCGAGTTGGTCTTCCAAAGCTCTGGCTGGTGTTCCCGGCAGCGACTACGTCGTTGCGGACGGCGCCGAGGATCGCGCTCGAGTGATCAGCGAGTTGCTCCTCGATCATCGTCGTCTCGATGACCTTGCGTCAGCTGGGCAGGCCTACGTGCGCGTCGCCCACGACTGGGAACAAGTGCTCGACAAGCTGCAACGCCTCCTGCTGGAGACGGTCCGTGCGTGACGTTGTCGTCTTCTCGCTCTTCATCTACGTCCTGCCCATGAGCTTCTTGCGCCCCTGGGTGGGGCTCTGCGCTTTCAGCTGGCTGGCCTACAACCGCACCCAAGATCTCACCTGGGGATTCGCGCGGGGGCTGCCGCTGTCCCAGCTCATCGCAGTTGCCACGCTGCTGGGTTGGCTGACGATCGAGTTCAGGCCGCTCAAGCTACGGACTCCCATGGTCAAGGCCATGGTGCTGATGCTGTTGTGGATCATCGTTTCGATCTTTGCCAATGGCATCAATTGGGATTTACAAGGCCGCCGCATTACAGACCTAGCCAAGGTGATTCTGGTTTGTCTTTTGAGCGGCGCCATGTTGACCACCCGCGATCGCCTGCGCACGTTGATGGCCATCGTCGCCATCGGTTTGGGCTTCTACAGCGCTAAGAACGGCATCATGTATGCCCTGGGAAGCAAGTCGATCGCTGGGCCCGGAGGCATGCTGAAGGACAACAACGACTTCGCCCTGGCCATGGTGATGAATGTCCCCCTGCTGTTTTACATGGCCAACGAAGTGCGTCCTCTGAAGCACGGGCTGCTCATGAGCCGCTTCATGAAACTGGCCTTCTGCCTGTCGTTCCTGACGATCATGTCGACGGGATCACGTGGTGGTTTTCTTGCGTTGGGTGTGGTGCTCACCGTGATGGCCTTGAAGACAAAGTGGAAGGTCCCCGCGCTGGCCTCTATGGCTTTGGTCGGTCTGCTGGGTCTGGCGTTAGCGCCCGCAGAATACAAAGAACGCATTGTGACGATCTTCGCTGGATCTGACACCCAGGATGGTTCCGTCAAGGGGCGGCTCACCTCCTGGAAGGTGGCAGGCAGCATGATTCAGTCCAACCCGGTGATGGGCATCGGACTGAACAGAATGGTCCACGAGTACAACAACTACACCGATGGCCTAGTCAGCGACGACGGCAGCACCCAGCACTTCGCTCGTGTGGCCCATAACTCTTATCTGCAGATTTGGGCCGAGTCAGGGACCCCTGCGTACCTGCTGTTCATGTTCATGTTGGTGGGGACGATTCTCTCCATGGAGATTGGGGGTCGACGCTTCCGGCGCAACGGCGATGAATGGCTCGTACCTTATTGCAACGCCATCGAGGTCTCGCTTATCGCCTTTTTGATCGGGGCGACGTTCCTCAACCGTTCGCACTTCGATCTAATTTACCAGCTCGTGGTCATCGCCGGAGCCCTGCCCGTTCTTGCGCTGGTCGAACGAAAAGTTGATCCCAAACGAAATCGTAAAGGACCTCAAATTGCTCAGGACGTCTGGGTGCGAGACTCCAATCCCTTTGTGCGTGTGGGAAAGAAATGAGCTCGCAGGCTGTGGCGGTTGTCGTACCGAACTTGGCCGTGGGGGGCTTGCAGGCCATGGCAGTAGCCCTCGCTGCGGCCCTCGATCAGCAGCGCTTCCTGTGCAAGTTCTACACCTTCGATGGTGAGGGCCCCTTGGTGGAGTCTCTCGCTGCTGCGGGGTTAATTCATCGTTACTTGCCCCGGCCTGCCGGTGTGGCCGCTGAGTACGCCAAGCGATTGTCTGAAATGTTCGTTGCGGATGACATCGCCCTGGTCCACTGCCATAACATCACGGCGATGTTCCACGGGAGTCGCGCCGCATGGCGAGCTGGACGGCTGCCTGTGTTGTTCACCGAGCATGACCGAGAGATGCCCGCGCCCATGCGCCATCGCTTGTTGCACCGCTGGCTCGCTCGGCGGGTTCACGAGACTGCAACGGTCTCTGCAGGCCTCACTCGAGACCTGGTCAGGCTCGAAGGGTTCTCCCCCCGGCGAACGCACCCGCTGCTCAACGGCATCCCTGACCCGGCTGAAGCACTCTCCCAAACAACAGACATCTGTGAACGTCGCGCTGCCGCCCGAGCCATGCTGGGTTGGGACGATCGTCCCGTGGTCTTAGCCGTTGGCACTCTGACGCCCGTGAAGAACCACACCGGCTTACTCGACGCATGGAACCAACTGTTGGCCGCCCGCAGCGATCCGGCCCGCCTAGTCGTCGCAGGTGAGGGCCCAGAGCGGGCGCGACTAGAGCAACAGCTTTCGGCGATGCCCAAGGATTCCGTGAAGCTCCTCGGAACTCGCAGCGACGTGCCCACATTGCTCGCCGCTTGCGACCTGTTCGTGCTCCCCAGTCACCGCGAAGGCCTGCCCTTGTGCTTGGTCGAAGCCCACGCCATGTCCCGGGCCGCAGTAGCCTTCGACACAGGGGGCAACAATGAAGTCATCGTTGACGGTGAGACCGGGCTATTGGTCCCCCTGGGAGACCTCTCTGGGCTGGCCACGACTCTGGGGCGGCTGCTTGACGATGGGGCTCGGCGTGAGGCCATGGGCCAGCGAGGTCGTCACCGTTTCTTGGAACACTTCACCCATGAGCGCATGGTGGTCGACTACATAGAGGTCTATGAACGACTGCTCGCTACGAGGTGGAACTGATGTGCGGTATCGCGGGATTCTCTTCGACCCCAGACCGCCGTCCCCCTGACGTCGAGTTGATCGAGAACATGCTCTCGACCCTGATCCATCGGGGCCCTGACGGACAGAACGTTTTCTTGGACGGGGCCACCGGCCTTGGCCACCGCCGCTTGGCCATCATTGACGTAGAAGGGGGCGACAACCCGCTCTTCGACAATGAGGAACAAGTCGCGCTGGTCTTCAACGGTGAGATTTACAACCACCTCGAACTCCGCGCTGATTTGGAGGCCATTGGAGCTCGTCCCCGCACAGGCAGCGATGGCGAAGTGATCGTTCATGGCTACCTGGCCTGGGGGCTCATGGGTGTGCTGCGGCGTCTCCGTGGCATGTTCGCCATTGCCTTACTGGATCGGCGAACCAACGACTTACACCTGGCGCGAGATCCCCTGGGCATCAAACCCCTGTTCTTGGCGGAGAACTCTCGGGGCGTGGCTTTCGCGTCCGAGATCAAAGCGCTGTTCCCGGCCTTGCCCCACAAACCCGCTTACAGCCAACGAGGCATGTTTCAGTCGGCCTGCTTGGGCTATCCGTTGGCCCCGACGACCATGTTCGAGGGGGTTGAATCGCTCATGCCTGGGGAGTGTGCCAGCTGGTCTGACGGCAAGCTGAGCAAACGGAAGTTCCACGAGTTGGTTTTCGAGCCGGGTGCTGAGCCTGCTGACAGCGAGGCTCTCTGGGAGCGCCTCCGCGAATCGGTGGATCGCCACCTGATGAGCGAGGTGCCCTTGGGCGCATTTCTCTCCGGTGGGATTGACTCATCGGCGGTGGTCACAGCCATGTCCGAGGTGGTCTCCGGGAAGGTCGATGCGATCACCGTGGGAGTGACCGACGAAGGCCTCGACGAGCGCCCTTGGGCGCGCGAGGTGGCCGAGGGCCTCAACGTCTCACTGCATGAAGAAGACGCGCGCTCAGACATGGTGTCCTTGCTACCCCAGCTAGCCTGGCACCTCGAATCACCCTTTGCTGATACTTCGGCAGCCCCGACTTGGTTGGTCTGCCAAGCCGCCCGACGACACGTGAAAGTTGCACTGTCAGGGGACGGTGGTGACGAGAACTTCGCGGGCTATCGGCGCACGCGCTACGACGTTCTCGAGGAACAGCTGCGCCAGCGTATTCCCGCGCCCATTCGCAAGCACCTGCTGGGGCCACTCGGCAGAATCTGGCCCCGGGCAAGCTGGTTGCCCAAGCCCTTGCGCGCCGGAACATTGCTCAGCAATCTCGGCGGTGATTGGCTCGACGGCTACATCCACTCGCTCTGTCGAATTCCCGAGCGCCGGGTGGAGCAACTGCTTCACGCCGACCTACGTCACCAGTCTCCTTTGCGCACAGATCTAGAAGCTGCCGCAGCTCGGACCAGCGGCCTCGACCCCTTGAGTCGGGTGCAGCTCATGGACTTTTCTACGTGGCTCTGCGACGACATCCTGGTGAAGGTCGACAGAACATCCATGGCCCATTCGCTCGAAGTGCGTGTCCCTCTGCTGGACACGGACTTCGTTGACTACGCCGCTCGTCTGCCCACCTCAGCCAAGCTGCAGGATGGCATGGGTAAACAGCTGCTTCGGAAGGCTCTGAGGGGCAGAGTGCCCGATGGGGTGCTCGACCGTCCCAAGCAGGGTTTTCACCTCCCTGTAGCGGGCTGGCTCGCGGGCCCATGCCGACCGTTGCTCGACGAGGTCATCGCCCAGAAGAACGGCCCGGCGTTTGACTGGCTCGACCATAAACAGCTGCGCAAGGCTGCCGATGAACATGGTCGCGGCAAGGCCGATCGCTCCACAGAGCTGTGGTATTTGCTGACCCTCGACGCTTTTCTACGACATGGGCCCGGTGGCAGCGAACGATGAAGTTGTTGGTCTTCACCTCGCTGTTTCCTAACGCGGTGGAACCGCACCATGGTGTGTTTGTGGCGAACCGTCTAGCTCTCTGGCGAGAACGCCACGGGGGCCAGGCCGAAGTGGTGGCGCCCGTACCCCTGGCACCTCCCCTTGGGCCAAACCGTTGGACGCGTTATCGGGCTATCCCCGACAAAGAAGTTCACCGTGGGATCACGGTGCACCATCCACGATATCTGAGCCCTCCGGGCTTTGGAGATGGCTGGCGCGCGAGCCTCATGGCCGCCGGTGTGCGCAGCCGATTGCTCTCGGTCGCTGAGAGTTTTCAACCCGACGTGTTCGACGTTCACTACGCCTACCCGGATGGTGCAGCAGCTGCCATGTTACGGCCGCGGCTGAGCCAAGCTCTGGGGCGGCGCTTGCCCATGGTGATCACCTGCCGCGGCACGGACCTCAACTTGTTGCCGAACATTCCTGCTGTGCGTCGTCGCATCGTGACTGCGCTGAACGAGGCCGACCACGTGATCTGTGTGGCCCAGGCCTTGGCAGACGTCGCGGTCGACCTTGGTGTGCCGCGAGAGCAAGTGAGCGCGCTACGCAACGGCGTGGACACCAGGGCCTTCTCACCCGGCGACCGTGCCCTTGCACGGCAACACACCGGCTTGCCTGAGGCTGGCACGGTGTTGCTTTGCGTAGGGCATCTCATCGAGCGCAAGGGGCAGCACTTACTGCTGGCAGCCTACGCTCAAGTTCATCCCCACAGTGGCCCCACGTTGGTCTTTGTGGGTGGGGGTGAAGAGCGGGAAAACCTCGAGGCCCTCGCGGGAACCTTAGGCGTGGCCGATCGCGTGCGATTTGTGGGGGCAGTCCCGCCCACAGATCTGACCCAGTGGTATCGCGCCGCTGACGTGATGATCTTGGCTTCCCTGCGAGAAGGATGGCCCAACGTTGTTCTCGAAGCGTTGGCCTGCGGCACCCCCGTGCTCGCCACGAAGATCTGGGGCACCCCAGAAATTCTCAATGGCTGCCCCGCCGGAAAGTTGGTCCCAGCAACGGTGCAAGGTCTTGCTAGCGGCCTCGAACAGATCAATGATCTCGACCCAAGCGCCGCTCGCCCCTGGGCTGAGCGACACACCTGGGATGCCACGGTCGATCGCATGGAATCACTTTTTGCTGAGGTCTCGTCCCCGTGAACGTGCTCTACCATCACCGCACCAAGTCACGGGACGGACAAGCCGTGCACATTCGCGAACTCATCGCAGCCATGGGGCGGCGCGGCCTTGGGGTCGAAGAGTGGGCCCTCTCAAAGGGCGACTCTGGAGACATGGGCAGCGAAGGTGGCCTGCTAGGTCGCCTGGCTGCTCTCGCTCCCCGCGGGGCCTACGAGCTTGCTGAACACGCCTATGGTTGGATGGTCAACCGGCGCCTGGTCCAAGCTGGGAAAGACTTCACAGCAGACGTCCTCTACGAACGGCACGCACTCAACAACACGGCAGGAATCCGGGCAGCGCGAAAGCTAGGCATCCCGCTGCTGCTCGAGGTGAACTCGCCGCTGACCCACGAGCGCTCGGCTCACGAGACTTTGGTGTTTCAAGGATGGTCCCAGCGGAGTGAGCGCCGAGTGCTCGCGGCGGCTGATCGACTGCTCGTAGTGACTCAGGTCTTGGCTGACATGCTGGTGGCCGACGGCGTCGACCCAGCCAAGATTGAAGTCATCCCCAATGGTGCTGACTTGTCCCAATATCCTGCCGATGCCCTGGACGACCACGAAGGCTTGGTGGTGGGCTTCAGTGGATTCTTCAGGCCCTGGCACGACATCGAATCGCTAGTCACCGCTCTGGCGGACGGCGTCCTTCCTGCCAACGCTCGGCTCTTGTTGGTAGGCGATGGGCCTTCCCGGGAGTCCATTGAGGGCTTGGCTGCCAAGCTTGGCGTGGGCGAGCGAGTCACCATCACCGGCGCCGTGGAACGCAGTCAGATTCCGGGCCTGGTGCGCTCCATGGATATTTGCGTCCAGCCCGCGGCCACCGCTTGGGCCTCACCGCTTAAGCTGTTCGAGTACATGGCGGCGGGACGAGCCATCGTGGCGCCTGACCAAGACAATCTCCGCGAAGTGCTCGAGCACCAACGGACGGGGCTACTCTTCGAGCCCGGAGCCATGGCTCAGGCCGTGGCCCGCCTGGCTCACGATGATGCTCTGCGTGAGGACATGGGGCATGGAGCCCGCGCTCACTTAGAACAACGTCCCTACACCTGGGATGGCAATGCCGCCCGGGTCGAAGCCATCGCAGCAGAGTGCATCCGAAAGGCAAGGTCATGAGCACAGTGGTTCACGGGTTGTCTTTCGACATCGAAGAAGCGTTCCACGCTCTGAACATGTGGTCGGTGACTCCTCCAGAAACTTGGTCCGAGCAACCGTCCCGAGTGGTTGCGGTGACCGATCGCATCATGGCCATGCTCGACGAGCACAACGTGAAGGCGACGTTCTTCGTCCTGGGCCTGGTGGCTGAGCGGCACCCTGAGCTGGTGCGGCGCATCGTGTCCTCTGGGCATGAGCTGGCTTCCCATGGTTACTCCCATCGTATGGCGGGTGACCTAGGCCCTGACGGTTTCGCCGAGGACATCGCACGTGCTCGCGGCCTCCTCCAAGATCTGTCCGGAGTGCCGGTGGAGGGTTTTCGAGCGTCGACATTTTCTATCGGTGCATCGACTCGTTGGGGATTTGAGTCTGTAGCAGCCGCGGGGCACACCTGGGACAGCAGCGTGTTTCCCGTGCGCCACGACCGCTATGGATTCCCGTCGTTTCCGTCTCACGCCGTGCACTTAGAACTCTCTTCGGCCCAGCCCTTACGGGAGTACCCGTTGCTGACACGGCCTGCCTTTGGTCGACGTTGGCCTGCGGCTGGTGGGGGCTATCTGCGCCTGCTGCCCACAGCCTTGGTGGACGGAGCGCTGCGTCATTCAGCTGCCCAGGGAGAAGCGGGCGTGGTCTACCTCCACCCTTGGGAACTCGACCCAGACCAGCCGCGCTACAACTTGGGCGGTTTGCGCACATGGCGTCACTACATGGGTCAGTCGAGAGTGGCAAACCGCCTGGTCACGCTGCTCAAGCGCCACAGCTTTGGTCCCATCGGCCAGCTGCAGGTCGATGCCTTGCGGACCCTCGACCCGAGCACCTTGGCCTAGGCTTCGCTCCTGCCGCCGACGGCACTTGGAGCCACGGGAACCCTCAGTTGGACGCGGCGTTGGCGACTTTCGTCTCGCCGCCGTCTTGCGCAGCCAGGTTGGCTGTCTCCGTCGGCTTGGAGACCGCGCACGCCGCAGCGAAGGCTGCGACCCGTCCACGCCCGGGGTGATCTTTTGACGCGGTCTTGAGGAAGTGTTCGAACATGAGCGCAGCCACATCATTGTACTCTGCGGCGTAGGCCATCCGCCCAATATTGAGCACGGTGTCGGCGGTGATCAGCGGGTTGCTGCGCAGAGCATGGAAGAGTTGAAGCGCTTCTGTGGTGCGCCCCCGGAGATAGGTTTCCGCAGCCAGAATCTCTACGGCGGACAGAGGCATGGTCGTGGCGTAGGCCGTGCGGATCACCTTGGCTGCCAGGTGCGGCTGACCCACTTGTTCGAACAGGAGTCGAGCCAAGGCGAGAGGGGGCTCCTTGTCGCCTCGATTCACGAAGGAGAGCACTTCGAGGTAGCGGCGAGCGAGGTCGAGATGGCCCTCTTCCAATTCAATGTAGGCCAGCTCCCGGTAGATTTGGATATTCCCCGGATCAAGACGCATGCCAACGAGCTGCAGTTCTCGAGAGAGTTCGAGCAGACCGCTATGCCTGGCGGTGCTCGCTCCGTGCATTAACATGCGGGTGCGTTTACGAGCTTCCTCTGAACCCGGTGGGACAAGGTCGGCCGCCATGGTTTTGAGCATGCCGCTGAGGAGCGCGTCGACGCGCTCCGAGTCGCCTTCGTGGGCCCGCGCCAACGTGGCTTGAAGCGCCAGCTCGCCAGGCATCTCCGCAGCCATTTCCTCCATGACTGCGAGTGTCTCAGGCTTGGGAGAACCCAACTCTGTCAGGGCTGTAGCCGACAGGGCCTTCAGTGCGCTGTTCTCAGGGTGAGCTGTGCGAGCTTGAGAGATGGTCGCGACGAGTTCGCCTTGGAACCTCAGCGACGCGAGTGTTTCGATGAGTCCGTACAAGCCATCAGCATCGTCGGGGTTTCGCTCCAAGAACTGCTCGTAAATGTCTCGAGCTTCTTTGGGATAACCCCGTTCCAGAAGAGTGCGGCCCAAGATCACGTGAATGCTGTCGTCGCCCGTGGCCAAGGCTAGGGCTAAACCGAATCCCCATTCTTCTTTGCCGTAGGCCTCGGTCGCTGTGAGGAACAGCTCAATGCCATGGTGGTTGAGATCGCCACCGGCGAGAAACTCTGCTAAGAGTTCGAGGGCTTCTCGCGGGTGCTCTGCCGCGAGTTCGGATTCGGCCACCCGAAGGGAGGGCGCCAGCATGCTGGGGATTAACGAAAGAACGTGCTTGGCGAGGAAGAGTGACTCCCGCTCCCAAAACGCACGGTCATCCATGAGCAGCATGAGCAGCAGTGACTCACCGGCCAGCTTCGCGCTCTCGGGGTTTTCTCGAGCCAAGCTGAGAAAACGTTCGACGTCTCCGCCGCCGTGGGGATAGGCAGCCCGTGGGTCGTCGACCACTTGAGCGGGGAACACCGAGTCTAGCCTTGAGATGTACGGCAACAGCCGCAACATGGCGTCGATGAGCTCGAGGCTTTCAGGCTCAAAGTGCTCGTCCATGCCGAGCTCGCGCAGATAGGACGTGGGCACGCTGTCGAAGACGGTACGGCTTCCGCTGAGCGCTCCGCCCACGGCCAAACAGAGATCTTGCTCGGCGGTTTGATCTTCTGGCACGGAAGCAAGGTTGAGTCGACGATTTGCCTCGGAGGTACGGCCGTCCAACGACATCAAGATAAAACTGTCTCGCAGGGCGCGGCCACTGTGGGCAAGGGCCAGCAGGGAGTCTGCTTCGTCCACTTGGCCCAAGGCCTTCGCCGCCTGAGCTAACGGGGCCAAGGCCGAACGAACTGCCGGGAGGTGCCGATTCTCTTGAGGGAAGACAGAGAGCAACTCTTCATACAGTTCTGCTGTGATGAGCCGTTCGCAAAGCAGCTCAATCTGGTCGGGGAAGAGCCCTGTGCTCAGCGGGCGAAGAATCTCAATCGCGGAGCCGACGATGTTGTCTTGCTCCCTGGCGAGACCCAGTTCGAGACCCACAAGAGCGACTTCTTCAGGGTGGTGGGGCAGGGCGCTCAAAGCCATCAGCAAGCCTGAGGCCTGGTTCAGTTCGCCTGCGGCAATCCGAGCACGGGCGAGCATCAGCAGTACGTCAATGCTGGCCTCGCCACCCGCTGCAGCGACGACCCGTTCTAGGGTGCGTGCCGCTTGAAGAGGCTGCTCCCGCTGGAGTTGTTGGCTCGCGTATCGGACAGCACCCACGCCCTGAGGGTTCTGCAAGATCATCGTGTTGACTAGGTCGGACGCCGCGTCATGGTGTCCCAAGACGACTTCCACGCGCAGGGCCAGGTCGAGCGCCTCGGTGTCTCCAGGCACGTCCTCGAGGAGCTGAAGGAAGTCGGCCACGGCTGCCTCCAGTTTGCCCTCGCGCACAAGCAGCCGGGCCAAGCGGTAGCGGAACTCTTGAACCTGCGGATGGGCTTGGAGGAGCTGGCGGGCGTCATTACGCGCACGCTCAAGATCGTTCCGCTCAATGCGCGCCAGCACCACTGCAAAGGCGAGAGCCGGGTCTTGATTCGGGAAAGACTCAGAGGCGGAGGGGCTGCGGATAGGCATGCGCTTCGAGCGACGGTTCACGGTGCTCGACTCGAAAGCTGCGGCCAGCGCGGCGTTGCGCAAAATCCGTTCGCTGTCGATGAGTTCTTCGGCTCGTTCCTCTAGGCTGCGGTTGTACCGTTGCGCTGAGAGTTCGTTGGCGCAAGTTCGCCAAAGTTCAAAATCGGTCCCGTTGCGGGTGTGCTGCGTGAGCAAGGCGAGAGCGTCTTGCATGGCGCCCTCGTGGGCACCTTGCTCCCGTTGAATGGCGATCCGTTGCCGGCGGGCCACCTGGTCTTCGGGGAACTGCATCAGCAGTGCATCCAGCGCTGAGAGGTCGAGATTCTGTTCGCTGCTCAGGTCTTTGGTCGCGGCAAAGATCTCAACGGCCGTTTGCAGGATGTGATGACGCCGGGTGGGCTCCTCACGCACTGAGTTCGGCATGAGCGAACCCAGGCTGATCAGCTGGTAAGGGTCTTTGATGCCCTCAAGTGCAGCTTCGAGATCTCCCGAGTGAAACAACGCAGCCGCTTTAGCGAAACGTTGATAGGGGTCGTTGCTCATCAGTTTGGCCATGCGCTGATTCTGAGCCAGCAGCCAATCCCAGTCTTGGTCTTTGAGACGTTGCTCGAGCAGCGCCGCGAGGAAGCGAGGGGGGGCCCAGGCGCCGCGCCTCTCTACCCAAAGGTCGACGATGCTCTCGTAGCGGTCTGCTGCGAGGCCGGGCTCGCCCATCGCTTCAGCGCAAAGGGCCTGCACCCTGAGCATCTCTTGCCTGACGGTGATGTTCGCCGTGTCGTGGAGAAGTGCCAGCGCCGATTCAATCCAGGCTTCGAAGAGCCGCCCCGAACGGAGCAATGAATCGGTGTACGCCTGCGCCACACCTGCGTCAAAGCCTTCGAAATAGCGGTAGTCCGCCATGGACTGAGAGGCTGCCAGAAACCGATCGCGAGCGTTGGTCAGGTTTTGACGGAGGGTTTCCCGGGTCAACAGATCGGCGTCTGCATCCAAAAAGTCGACCAAGGGCTCCACGTCGGGAGTCCCCCAGAGGTCGGTGACAAAGGCCTCGATGCGCCGTTCAATTTCGAATTCGGCGCTCCCCTTGTCTGACCCCACGTACTCACTGGTGACACTCTTTTGGGCTGAAAGGGAGCCCTTGTACTGCGCGGCTCCCAGTTGCAAGGGAAGGGCGCCGTTTGTGGGCTGGATTTCGCAGACCTGTTGGGCATAGTCGATCGCCTCGTCGTACAGGTCTTCGTTGATCAGGTAGTTCACCGCCATGCGCAGGGCAGCCACTTTTTGCCCCGGGGATCTCGCTGCCGCAGCGGCTTGGTCAAGGTGCGCAACCGCCTGATCGAAGTTGCGCAGATCAGCCCAAGCCCGGGCCGCCTGCAGCAACCCCTGAAAGTGCTCGGGGTCCCGGCTGAGCAAGGGCTCAAGGTACTGCAGGGCAGAGCGCGGGTCTTTGGGGATGCCATGATCAGGGTCGCCGACGCGGATGATGCCCGCCTCGGCGACGATCGAGTCGTCCGCTTGGCCCAGGGCCAAGTGCAGCCGGTGAGCCACGCCCCCAATGATGGCCGCTGCCAGGATCCACGGGAGCGATCGGAGGATGGAGCGGTTGCGCCGAATCATGACCAACTCTCAGCCAAGGGCGGTTGGCCCGAGGTGGCTGGGCTCACGGCGCGAGCACTCACGAGGGGAACTCGAAAGTCGCCTGAGTTTCGTCCGGAAGCAGCGCTTCGATGAGCAGCTGTCCGTCTGGAAGTTGCCGGGCGCGGAGGTCGCCACGATGGCGCACGAAGGCGTTGCGGGCCGAGGTGAGGCTGATTCCCTCTGGGAGCCCCAAGGCCTGGCGGGCCCAAAGCGGTGTGAACAGTCGACCTGCGGCGTCTGCGGGAAGCCGCGGCGTGGGGGCCCGCTGGCGGATGACCAAGCCCTGACCTTCCAGGGGCCGAGCCTCAATCGTCAGCATGTGATTTTCGTGGCCTGCCCGCAGGAGGTACTCCCACACATCGGCCAGAGCCTCACTGAGCACCATCGTGTCCATGGTGGCTGGAACGTCCTCGCAGGAGACAACGAGTCGCCCTACCAAGGCGGGCTGGCGACCCTCGAGCCGCAGCCGGCTCTGCTCGAGCAGATGGGCCAATCCGCTGGGACCTGCCATCACAGGCTTGCGCTCGGCTGCCTTCGCTACGTCCCGAACTACCGATTGGATGCGCCTCGCGGACTCTTCGATGAGCTGTAAATGGCTACGTACGGACTCCATATCATCATCGACACGGAGTAACTCGAGCTGGAGGAAGAGCGCCGTGAGCGGGTTCCCTATCTCGTGGCAGAGGCCCGCAGCCAGGTCTTCAAGGATGCCCTCGGCCAAGGGTGCGACCAGGGCCCGGGCGCACCAGCGGACCACGTCCTCAAGGAACATGGGCGCAGTAAAGACCGAATCGCAGTGGGGCGGGGCCTCTGCGCCCGCAGCCACCAAGGCCAGGGTACGGACCCCGGGCTGCTCGGCACGTAGCCGAACGGCAGCATCACAAAGGGCGTAGGAGGCCGAGCGCAAATCGAGCACCAGAATGGCTCGTGGATGTGCCGAAAAGGCGGCTCGGGCCTGGGCCTGGTCCGTCACCAGACGTACCGATCCGATACCTGCCTCGAGGGCACTCCCTAGGGCCATGGCGTCGCCGTTGCGCTCAGGTGCAAGGACGATGACGGTCATGCCCTTCATCCTACCGTCCCAGGCGTTAGGATGCCTGCCTCCGGGTTCATTGAGATTGTCGTTGGTCCAGCTGTCCATCATTATCCCTGTGTACAACGAGGCCGGTTCCATCGGCCGACTCCTGACGGAACTCGAGTCCGTCCTCGATGGAGTTCCACAGACTTCTGAAATCATCGTCATTGACGACGGCAGCGCTGACGAAACTTTGCAGGCTCTTGATCAGCATCGCCGCTCAAGTCATCGCCTGCGCATCCTCGCCTTGCGCCGGAACTTTGGACAAACCGCTGCCATGGCCGCAGGTTTTCATCGAGCCGAAGGCGAAGTGCTGGTCACGATGGACGGGGACGGTCAGAACGACCCCTCCGACATCCCTGGTTTGCTCGCAGACCTCGATCTGGGCTTCGATATCGTGAGTGGCTGGCGCAAGAACCGTCGGGACAGCTTTGTCAGCAGAACCCTGCCGTCCCGTGCCGCCAACCGTATTTTGGCCGAGGTCACCGGAGTTCATCTGCACGACTTCGGCTGCACCCTCAAGGCCTACCGCTTCAGTTTCATTAGCCGGGTGCACCTTTACTCCGACATGCACCGCTTTATCCCTGGCTTGGGGGCTGCTGTGGGGGCTCGGGTGGGTGAGCGAGTGGTACAGCACCATCCCCGGCGCGAAGGAGTCAGCAAGTACGGCATCGGGCGCACCTTTAAGCTGCTCACCGATATGGTCGTGCTGCAGCTGCTGGTGCGTTTTAGCTCGCTGCCCCTGCACTACTTTGGCTTGATGTCCATCGTCACGTTGTTCGGTGCGGTGGGGCTGGTGTTCTTGGCCTTCGTGGATACCACCTCCATGAGGTTGGTGAACTATTCCACCGTGATCATGCCCGCCGTGGCTGTGCTGGCCTTTGGCCTGTCGGTCTATCTCTTGATGATGGGACTTCTTTGCGAGTTGGCCTTGCGTACAGGCCCCACGCGAAAGACTCTCTATGCCCCTATGATTCGCCACGAGGAATTGGGTTGAACAGTGCCGTTGACGTAAGCGCCGTGCTGGCCTTGCAGGACGATTGCCCCGATTTGGGCGAAATCATCCGGCAATATTCGATCGAGTTTGACGACCGTGGCGTGAGCTACGAGTTCGTCCTGGTGCTCGATGGCCTGGGAGATGCTCGTACACAGCGCATCCGCGAGGCGATCCCCACCGGCGCCCCGGTGCGTATGGCCCATTTCAATCAGGCTTTTGGAGAAGAGCGGGCCCTGGCAGTGGGTTATCGAACCGCTCACGGCAAGGTTGTGGTGGCCCTCCCCTCCTACATGCAACTCGACCCTGGAGACATCCATCACGTCTTGGATGCCTTGGGCTCTGGCTACGACTTGGTCGTGGGTTGGCGTGTGCCCCGGGTGGACCCGCGGACCAATCGGGTACAGTCATGGTTCTACAACCGAGCCATGAGCGCGCTCACAGGGGTCAGGCTTCACGATCTCAACTGCGGCCTGACTGGCATGAACAAGCACGTGGTCGACGAGGTTTTGGTCGAAGGCAACGTCTCGCGCTTCTTGCCTGTGCTCGCCCACCGTCAAGGCTTCAAGGTAGGCGAGGTGCGCCTTCGCCACCTGCGTGAGAAGGGCCGCAGTGGTTTCTTTGGCCTCGGCGTTTACATGCGCCGGGTGCTCGACGTGGTGGCCCTCCTCTTCATCACCCGCTTTACCCGCAAGCCCCTGCGATTCTTCGGCATGGCCGGTGGGTTGAGTGTGCTGGTGGGTGCCACCATCTGCGCCTGGCTGTTCGCTGAGTATTTGCTCGGCAGCACTCAGGCTGACCCGCGCAACCGCGCCTCGCTGGTCATCGGCATGTCGCTCATTGTCCTGGGGGTTCAGGTGTTCGCCCTCGGCCTTGTGGGTGAGATCATCATCTTCACCAGCGCTCACAGAGTGCAGGACTACGCTGTGGATCAAGACTTAGGGCCTTCCCTGACGGAACCTGGAGCTGAGACCGGGGAGCAGCAGCCTCTCTCGTGAGCTCTCGACCGCGGCGGTGGGTCTTGCTGATTCTTGCAGTCGCTGCTTGGTGGCGACTCGCCGGGCTCGGTGAGTGGAGCCTCGACGGGGACGAGGTTTACTCGTGGTTCGATGTGCAGCGCATCTTGTCCGGTGCCGACTGGTCCCATGGTGCGCGCACCCAACCCCTCGGTTATCTGGCCATGGCTGGGGTCGTCAACCTCGCCGGCCTCAGCGAGTTCACCCTGCGGCTGGCGCCAGCCCTTGGTGGCCTCTCCGCGGTGGCCATGCTCCTGCTCATGCGCCGGGACATCCTGCCCACGGGGACCGCCTTGGTTGCCGGAGCCGGTGCGGCCTTGTCCCCCTGGCTGATCTACTTGTCTCAGTCCGCGCGCTTCTATGGGGTGATGATGCCCCTGGCCACGTTGACGATCTTGTGGTCATTGCCCGGGCCCCGCCGTCGTCCCGTGGGGGCGGCCATCGCCTGGGTGGCGGCCATGGCTTGCCACCCCACGGCGGCCTTGCTGGGACTAGGAGTTTTGCTGCCGGCTCTGCACCCGCCCATCCCATGGCGGGGGCTCCTGGCCACGGCCGGGTTGGGACTGACCGCCCTCGGCGCCCTGCTTTTGGCAGACGACGGCACGTTGTTCATGGTGGCCCAGCGGGTCATCGGCAACGTCGATCCGGGGCAATACGACGCGGCGCACTTCATCCTCGGACTGGGCTACAACCTCGGCCCGGTGGTCGGCTTGCTAGCCCTGGTGGGCGTTTTTGTGGGGCGGCGAGCTCAAGGCCCAGAGTTCAGTGCTTTGGTCGCTCTTGCCGTTGTCCCCCCGGTTGCTTTGCTGGCCTTGGCCATGGTGGGTGTTTCTGCCCACCAGAGATACGCCGTGGTGGCCGTTCCTGCAGCACTGCTGCTGGCAGGGGCTGGGCTGCGCTGGCTGGCAGTGGAGCGTCGTTCTGCGGCGATGGCTTTGGTCGTAGCCGCTCTGGCGGTTCCCGCCCCGGCGCTTCTGGCTCACTCGCGGGACGGCAATCGCCACGACATTCGCGGAGTCGCCGCCTGGTTCGCCGAGCACGCCTCCAGTGAAGACCTCCTGGTGGCCGATGAACATGGCACCGTTGAGCTCTATTTGCACCGTCACGAAGGTCACAGTACGACCATCGTGGCTGAAGACACCGATCTTCATGAGCAGCGGCGGCGGGACTACCTCGGCAACAAAAGGATGTGTTTTGTGGCGCTCAAGCTGAGTCGAATGAACGGAGCGTACGACGAGAGTCTGATGACTTGGCTCAACGACTACTTTGAAGAAGTAGCGCGGATTGGCAGCGAGCCCCCGAACTGGGCTCGCCACGACAATCGCTTCCTGATTTTTCAGCGACGAGAACGCCTGATCGGCGGGCAGGGCCGATGACGCTATCCGTCGAACTCCTT
>JBLIMM010000002.1:0-46778 GCA_047638635.1 Pseudohongiellaceae bacterium
AGCAAAGGCAACTCGCGATAACTCTCAATGAACAGCGCCGCAGCACGAATACGGCGAGTGTGCTGGCGCTCGGCGGGCTCGTCGATGTCTTGTGCCCGCAAGAATGACTCGGCGGCTGTGATCTCTGAGTCGTAACGTCTCTTGAGAGCAGCCCGCTCTTCGTCGGAGCCGGCCATGGTGGCCACGCGAGCACTCAACTCAGAGAGCGCTTTGTGGCGATGCTCCAAGAACGACGAGATGAATTTCTCCACCACGGCTTCGTCGTTTTCGTCGCTGGGACAGGAGCCGTTGATCGGCGTGCGATGCAGCCATGACAAGGCGGCGTGCTTAAAGGTGGGCGTGTCCGCTTGCCGCGCTCGCAAGCGCTTCATGGACCAACCGGCGTTGCCGTCCAGCTCATTGAGGACATCTTCGAACTTGCCCCCGGTCACATAGGGGATGCGCTCATCCCCGTCGAGCCCGAGGAGAATCTCGACCTCTCGAAACTGCACCGACTGTCCGCCGTTCGCCGGGAAGAGCTTGTCGCGAAACTCAAGGTAGTCCCGGGTAGTGATGGTCTCGACCAACTCAAAGTGACTGGCGCATCGATCGAGGGTGATCTTCAGCCGCCGCAGCAACCGGCAAGCCCCAGCCAGTTCGTTGTCGGGCACGTTGTCTTGAGCGAACAGATCACGGGCCACGACCAAGTCGCGCAACATCAGCTTGAACCACAGCTCATACACCTGATGCACGGTGATGAAGACCACCTCTTCGTGAGACAACGCCTCTTCGTTCCCCTCGACACCGCCCTGCAGCGACAGCAACTCAGGGCTGTGGATGTAGTCCCAGTAGGTGATGGGGCTAGCGTCGTCTTGGGTCATGGTGCCGGTACTTTCGCGAAAAGAGCGGGGCGGGTTCACGCCCAACGGTATCGCTCATGGGTCCCCCGGGGAAGTGAGCTGCCTAGGGGGATTCTCCGGGCCATGCCGGGGAGGGTTTGACGAGGCTTCGTTCCTCTCAATGATGTTCCTTGCAGAGACTACAGGCCCTTCGAAAGCGCCACCACATCGTCGAGCCTCCTGCGCATTTTATTCGAGAGTCCAGCGTTGGCCCCGAAGACCAGCTCTGCTTTGCTCACAGACTGACGAAGGCTCTCCAGTGCAAGAGAGGCGCCCTTGGCGTCACCTGCATCCAGCGCGCGTTGGACAAACAGGGCGTTCTGCAGGCTCCGTCCAGAGAGGCGGGTCCGTGGTCGTGCGGAGAGTTCGAGGTCAAGACTCATCTCGGCGAGAAGGGTGAGGGCGTCCTCTCGCGGCAGCCGATTCGCGAGTTTCACGAGGGTTCCGAGTACCAGGGCATCTTGGGTGCCGAGTTCAGCCCGTGCTCGGGGGGGGCTGCCTGCAGCAGAAATGCGAGAGCCTCGTCAGTTCGTCCAAGCCTGCGGAGCATCGAGACGTTGATTCGCGCGAGCTGTAATCGAAACCTGGGAGCGATGGCTACGAGACCCTTGGACGTGAGCTGAAGAGAGTGAAACATCGCTTCGCCGGCGCTGATGTCGCCATTTCGAACAATGAACCCAGTCAGGTCACGCCACGCATGCAGCGTTCGCAAGTGTGTTGGACCCAGCTCCGGTTTGAGGAGATCGAACGCCCTCTGAAAGTGCCATTGAATGATCGTGCTGTTGGAGAGACCTGTGGTTCCAGCGTTTAGAATTCGTCCCACCATATTGATGCATGACGCCAGCTGCTGCGGGGTAGCTCTCCACCTGGCTTTCGATAAAAGGTCCCGCTGTGATGAACTTCTGCTGGAGCGTTACGGGGTCCACGGTGATGAGCTCGCCGTTAGCTGAGTGTCCGGGGTCGTTCAGGAAAACAAGGGGGAACTTGTCTCGGAGTGACGCGCAGAGAGTTTTAGGGAAGGGCAGGGTGCTCTAAACGCCGTCCGTCGTAAGAGAGAAGAGAGCGATCCCGCCATCCTTAGAATCGGATTGCACGCATGTTTGTTCCCGGCTCTGACTGATGGTGTCGAGAGTGCGTTAGATGTTGGAAACGCACAATGAGGTCGGGCTTCATGAGTACTGAAGATCGCGGTGAAGCAGTGTGCGCCGGCGGCGGACCCAGGTGCGCCCCACGATGGCGCCGTCCCACAGGCGGCGCCCGAGGGGCTGATCGCAAGGCGTCGACGTCGGGTGCAAATCTTGGGCAGGAACCACAAGTTGCCGGCACTGTTGCGGGAGCTGCGCTCTTCACGCAGCGGCGGCTTGGACGTCACGCTCATGTCGCGTCAACCCTCGGGCGAACGTCAGCAAGCGCTGGGTGAGCTTGCCGAAGAGACTGATAAAGAGACTGGCGAACTCACGATCCAGCACGTCGAGGAGGACTACGCATTAGGAGCCAGCCTGGCAGACGCTGACCCAGCAGGGTTCGATCAGATCATGCTGCTGTCCAGCGGGGGCATGGAATCGTCGGGGGAGGCGGATGCTCGCACTGTCATGGGTTCCGTCAGGCTGAAAGCCTTGCCTGCCGGTCGGGCTGATCCGCCGGATCTGATTGTGGAGCTGCTAGACCCGGACAACGCCCCCTTGTTCAGCGATTCGGGTGCCAGCGGGAACTTCAGCTGACCCCGGCACGGGACCGCGCCGGGGTCCTTGGCGAGGACGACAACGTGGTGGTCCTGGCTGCGGACGATCTTGGCGAGGGTTGCCCCGGGCCTGCCCGCGTCTGCGCGTTCGGAGTCGCGTTGACCCCGGGCGATTCACCGAGAGAAGCCACGACAGATTGGCGAAAAGTGGTACGCCCGGCGGGGATTGAACCCACGACCCCCGGTTTAGGAAACCGGCGCTCTATCCAACTGAGCTACGGGCGCAACGGTGCTGCGGTGCTGCTGTGCTGCTGTGCTGCGGTGCTGCGGTGTGGCGTCCGGGCGGGTGGCCTGAAGCGCTGACCGAGGCGCACGATACCGAGATGGGGCCGGAGGCGGAAGGTCTCCCTTGCCGATGGGCGATTCGGTTCAAGGGAAGTGGGGCCATTGCTCGAAGAGAAGCCGATGTGTGGCTACCCAGGCCGCACTCGGGCCGCGCTCCGGTCTGCGACAGCGATGAGCAGCAGAGGTCTCTCCACCGTGCACAGGCAGCAACAGCAACGAGGTTTCTCGGCCATCCAGGTTGTGGTGACTGTCGCCATCTTGATCGCCCTGGCTGGCGTGCTCATTCCGAGCATGAACACCTACTTGAACAAGAATCATCGCAGCCTGGCCAAAGAGCAGATGGACAAGGTGGCCGAGGTCTTCAGTCGCTACAAGGCGGACACTCGCGACTGGCCGACGCCCTACGACCAACTGCCGATCAAGACGGGGAACCACAGATTCTCCACGTATTTTGGCTTCTACCGCAACACCACAAAGAGCGCTGGCTGGGATGGCCCGTACTTCGACGAAGGTGTGGTGGTCAACGGCAAGATGCGCGTGTCGAACTTCGACAAAGGCACGTACGAAGGGATGATCGATCCGTGGGGCCGACAGTACCGCGTCTTCACCTACCGCCACGGCTACTCGGGGACGTTGGGTGGGATCATGCTCGTGTCTTACGGATTCGACGGCAAACTGAGCACGAACGCGAGTAGCGTTTTCGCTGGTGACGCCATGGGCGACGACCTCGTGCAGCTGATCACTTACTCGCTGGACTAGTCGTTGTTGCTAGCGCCGGTGTCGTGCGTTGAGCACGGCGTACCCGTACCCGTGACTCGCTGACGTAGGGTTACGCTCCGCCAAGGACGCGCTCGATGCGTTCCAAGGCCCAGTCGATTTCGCTCTTCTCAACGACGAGAGCGGGGGCGAAACGAATGGTGTGCTCGTGTGTCTCTTTGCAGAGCATGCCTTCGCGCTGCAACGCTTCGCAGAAGCGCCGTGCACCGCCAGCCGCCGGATGCAGCTCCACGCCGATCCACAAACCAAGCCCCCGCACCTCAGCAATGTGGGAAGACTCCATGGCTTGAATACGATCGAGCATGTAGGCGCCCAGCTCTGCGGAACGTTCGTTGAGCTTCTCGTCTACGAGCACGTCGAGGGCCGCTTCGGCCACAGCGCAGGCGAGTGGGTTTCCGCCGTACGTCGAGCCGTGTGATCCGGGGGTGAAGACGTTCATCACCTCGTCGTCAGCGAGGAACGCTGACACGGGATACATGCCGCCGGAAAGCGCTTTGCCAATGGTCACGGCGTCGGCGCGAATGCCTGCGTGGGTGTGAGCGAACATCTTGCCCGTGCGTCCGAGACCCGATTGAATCTCGTCGCAAATGAGCAGCGCCCTGTTGTCGTCGCAGAGCTTGCGCAGTCCTTGCAAGAAGTTAGCAGGGGGGACAACGACGCCCGCCTCTCCTTGCACGGGCTCGACGAGAACAGCCACGACGTTCGAGTCGAAGGCTGCGGTCGTCGCATCGAGGTCGCCGTAAGGCACGGTGACAAACCCGGGAGTGAAGGGCCCGTAGCCTGTGCGCGCTGTGGGGTCGTCGGAGAAGCCCACGATGGTGGTGGTGCGCCCGTGGAAGTTGCCAGAGAAGACCAAGATCTTTGCCTCTCCCTCGGCCACGCCTTTCACGTCGTAGCCCCACTTGCGCGCCGCCTTCAACGCAGTCTCTACGGCTTCGGCGCCCGTGTTCATCATCAAGACTTTGTCGTAGCCCGAAAGCTTCGACAACTTCTCGCAGAAGGGTCCGAAGCGATCGTTACGAAACGCCCGGGAGGTCAAGCTCAACTGCTGGGCTTGATCCACCAAGGCCTTCACCAAGCGAGGATGGTTGTGCCCCTGGTTCACCGCCGAGTAAGCCGCCAAGCAATCAAGAAAGCGGTTGCCCTCCGTGTCCCAAACCCAACACCCTTCGCCCCGAGACAGAACGATATCGAGGGGGTGATAGTTGTGGGCGCTGTACGCGCTCTCCAGCTCAATCAAAGCAGAGGCGTCAAGACGTTGGGCGGGAGAGTCGGTCATAGCGGGGCTCGCATGTGGGTAATCCCGAATAGCATCGCGGCGAGAAGCTGGGATGCAACCGTTGTCTGAGTTGAGCCTTGGGGCCCCGCCCAGGCCCTATGCGATCGTCGCCCCGCCATCTACGTGAATGACCTGGCCGACGACGTGGTTCGACGCCGCGCTGCACAGATACACCGCCGTGCCCACGATCTCGTCGGGCTCGCCGTGCTGGCCTCGGGGGATGCCAGCGACAATGGAGTCGTAGAAGCCCTTGTTGCCCATGACCCCGGCGGACATGTCCGTGTCGAAGAGCCCGGGAGCAATGGCGTTCACGTTGATGCCCTTGGGGCCCCACTCCACAGCGAGCGAGCGGGTGAAGCCCATGATGCCTGCCTTCGCGGTGCAGTAGGCAGTGGCCTCACCCACGCCGAAGGTGCCTAGCACGGAGGCGATGTTCACCACCTTGCCCGAGCCCTGGGCCAGGAAGTGGCTGCCCACGGCCTTGGCGAAACGGAAGCTGGCCATGAGGTTTACTTCGAGCACGTCCCGCCAAGCGTCGTCTTCGGTTTGCTCAATGGGGCCCATTTGATAGAGGCCCGCGTTGTTGATCAGAATGTCGATACGGCCAAAGGTGTCGACGGCCGCGGCTACAGCCATGGAAGCCACGGCTGCTTCGGCGACATCTCCCACCACGGCCAGGCCTTTGCGACCGGTGGCTTCGATGGCGGCCACGGTTTCTGCAAGGTCGGCTTCTCGTCGAGCGACCACCACGACGTTGGCACCTGCTTGGGCCAGGCCCACGGCCATGGCTCGTCCGAGTCCTCTTCCGGCTCCGGTCACGAGGGCGACTTGGTTGTCGATGCGGAAGAGGTCAGTCATGGGTCGTGTCTCTGGGTTGAGCGTGATGTCTGTTGTGGTGACAAAGGGTCAGCCTTCAATCCGTCGCACGGAGAGCACCTTGTCGCCCACGAGGAGCGACTGCACCACATCCATGCCGTCGATCACTTGGCCGAAGAGGGTGTAGTTGCCGTTGAGGTGCGGGGTGGGCAGCTGGGTGATGAAGATCTGGCAGCCGCCAGTTTGGGGCTGTCCAGCCGCGGGCATGCCCAGGGAGCCGCTGACGAAGGGCCGAGGACTTTGTTCATCGGGAACCCGCCGACCGCCCACGCCCCAGCCGTCCCCACGAGGATCGAGCCCTTGAACGACGAAGTTCGGCACCACCCGATGAAAATCGAGGCCGTCGTAGAAGCCAGAGGCGGCGAGCTCTAAGAACGAGGCGACGTGCACTGGCGCCAGAACACGATCGAGGCGCAGGGTCACCGTGCCTCGATCCGTCTCCACCGTGACCGTGGGTGCTGGGTCGTTAGCTGCCTCAAGTTCTTGCTGCAAAAGATGTTGCAGCAACGGAACCTCGCTGATCACAGGCAAGGGGAGCGGGTCGAGAGCGGGTAGGCCCAGGGCGGTTGCGAGCTCGATGCGCGTCTCTTCGAGGATGAAGTCCTGAGCGTTCTCTAGAGCATCCGCGAGCCCGCTGACCAGCCAGGGCTCTGCCATCCCGGCCGCGACCACAGGAGCGGCCGCTACGGCAGCTTGGCCCATGAGTGCGGGATCGCCGCTGGTGAGCGCCTCCCCAAGCCGCGAGCGCAACGACTCGAACAGCTCATCGCCCAGAAGGGGCAGCATAGCCGCCTCTACCCGGGGGTCGGCGTCATCGAGCAGGGCTATGATCAGATCGCCGTCTTGAGCAATGCCGGAGACGATCAGCTCCCCTGCCCGAGCACGGTCACGGGGGTCTGGGGATTGGGCCAGTTGCCGCACGGCAGCGGCCGCCAGTTCTACCCGGCGCCGCTCGATCTTGGGCACGGTGCTGCTCTCGGGGATGCCTTCGCGCCACTCCGGGCCGAGCTCTTTGTCGAGGGCCGTGTCGATGCTGGCCAGGGCGGCCAGGGCTTCTCTCCGAACGGAAAGTTCGGTCTCTGCAGCGAGTTGGTCCTGCAAGCTGCTGTCGAGCTGGGCCAAATCGAGGGGCCACTGCGGGGCGCCGAACTCTGAGGCTCGCAGTGCACGCTCACGGGCTCGGGAGGCGGCCAAATGCGACCAGGCCAGGCTCCGCACGCCGGGATTCTCGTGGCTCAAGGCGAGAACACCGAGCTCGCGATACTGGCCGTGGGCACCGATCACGGACACCGCTTCGAAGACCACTCGTTGGTCGTTGTGCTGCAGCAGCTGCCTTGCAGCGATGGTTCCGTCGGTGAGGCCAGCCTTGTCTAGGGACCCCAATCCCCGCAGGGCGAAGGCCAGCAGCACCGGATCTTCGTCTGCCTCGCCGACCGCTTGCAGCAAGGGCGCCACGTGGGCTGCTCGGGGGTGCATGGAGGCCATGGCGTAGGTGGCCCGCCAGCGCACACCGCTGTCAGGGTCTTCGGCGATGGCTTCGGCCAAGGCCTCGTCGCGGCTGTCCAACACCGCTTCGGAGGTCTTGCGTGGGTGCTTGAAGCGCCGCCCGTCGAGGTCAGCGAGGCCCAGGGCGGCCGCTTGCCGCACCAGGGCATTGCTATCGCTGAGAGCTTGCACTAGCAGCGCAGTCTCCCGATCGTCCCGCAGGCGACCCAGGGCTGAGAGGGCCGCTGCCCGCACGATCGAGGCCGGATGGCTCGCGAGCTTGCGCAAAGGCGTCCCGGCCTCGGGGTCTTCCCAGCGGCCTAGGGCGAAGCACAACTCGGCCAGCACCGCAGGGTCAGCCTCGACAGAAGCTCGGGCAACCATGAGCTTCAGGTTGCTGGGTGCGGGAAAGCGAGCCAGGCCTCGGGCTGCCACTCGACGCACTCCTGGGTCGCTGTGGGACAGTCCCTGCAGTAATGAGCCGTCGTCTTGGAGATTGGTCACCAAGTCGGTGAGGGTCAGGCTTTGGCGAGCTGCTGGCACCATGGGCGAGTCGGTGTTGGCGGCCATGGGGGCGGCAGCGCTGGATGCGCGAGAACCGGGCGCAACGCGCGGGGGCGCTCCCGGGGGCCGGCCAAACGTGCAGCTAGCGGCGAAGAGACCGGCCAGGAGGGCGCAGCTCAAGGGAGTCTGCAAGGAACGTCGCACCATGGGGTTGTCTCCGTCGCTTCGTCGTCGTGGGCCCGGTAGGTCACCGTTGGCGTCGACAGGGAAGCGGCGCGAGTATACTCACCGGCCTTGCTCGGACGCGCCTCAAGCTGCGCTCCATTCAACCTTTACCGACCCACTGGACAGCCGCGCCGATGACCAACCTCGAGACACGCCTGAAGGACGACATCAAGAGCGCCATGAAGAGTGGGGCCAAGGCCGACCTCGAGGTGCTGCGGACGATCCTCTCAGACATCAAGAACGCCGCCATTGCTGAGGGCCTCGAGCGGGAGGGCTTCGGTGACGAGATCGTGCTGAAGATGCTGCGCAGGGGCGTGAAGACTCGCAGTGAATCTGCGGAGATGTACAAGGAAGCCAAGCGCGAAGAGCTGGAAGCGACAGAGCGTTTTCAGATCGATGTGCTGCGGCGCTACCTGCCGGCTGAGCTGTCCGCCGCTGAGCTAGAGGGCATCGTCGATGGGGTCATCGCTGAGCTGGGTGCCACCACAAAGCGTGAGATGGGTGGGGTGATCAAGGCGGTCATGGCCAAGACGGCTGGCCGCGCTGACGGCAAGGCGGTCTCGGGCCTGGTGGCTGGCCGGCTGAGCTGACGCGCGTCATGGCACCGGGGGCGTCAGGTCAAATAGGGGCTGCTTCAGGAGGCGCTCCGTTCGGTGTTTCGGCGGTTCGGGCCCGTTTTCCTGCCCTGGCCGGCGACGAGCTGGTGCCTTTGGATAACGCCGCGACAACGCATCGCCCCCAAGCTGTGCTGGATGCTCTGCAGCGGTTCTACGTGGAGAGCAACGCCAACGTGCACCGGGCCAACCACCGCCTGGGCATGGCGGCGACGGCGGCCTACGAGGGATCCCGGCGACGGGTTGCCCGCTTCATCGAGGCTGAGCCGGACGAGGTCGTCTTCACCCGCAATGCCACGGATTCCATCAATCTCGTGGCTCGTGGCTTTGTAGAGCCGTTGGTCGGGCCAGGAAAATCGGTGGTGGTGAGCGCCTTGGAGCACCACAGCAACCTGGTCCCCTGGCAGCAGGTCTGCCGGCGGACAGGGGCCCGGCTGGCGGTGCTCGAATGCGACGAGCGAGGTCAGCTCCGGGAGCCCTTCGAGTTTCCCGCAGATGCTGCTTTTGTGGCGGCCACCAGGGTCAGCAACGCTTTGGGAACCATCGTTCCTACGGATCGCTTGGTGGCAGCGGCGGCCGAGCGGGGTCTGCCGGTGCTCCTGGACGTGACTCAGTCGGTGCAGCACTTGCCCTTGGACGAGGGTTGTCGGCAAGCCGACTTCTTGGCCTTCTCGGGCCACAAGATGTACGGGCCCATGGGGCTGGGCGTGCTGGTGGGCCGCCGGGGAGTGCTTGAGCGTGTAGAGCCCGTGGTTTTCGGCGGGGAGATGGTCGCTTCGGTCGATCAAGACGGCGCCCAATGGCAGCGGGTTCCTTACCGTTTCGAAGCGGGGACGCCGGCTGTGGCTCCCGCGGCTGCGTTGGTGCCAGCCCTCGATTTGCTCGACGAGCTAGGCCTGGACGCTGTGCGAGCCCACGAGCGCCGGCTGCTCGACCGATTGCTGGTGGGGCTGGAAGAGGTCGGCGGTGTTCTGGTCTTGGGGCCGCAGGGCAGCCTGTCCCGGTCCGGGTCAGTCTCCATGGCCATTCCTGGGGGTGACGTGCACCTCGCGGCCACTGTCCTCGACATGGCTGGGGTGGCGGTGCGCGCAGGTTGGCACTGTGCTGAGCCTTTGTTGACACGGCTGGGAGCGGGCCCGACATTGCGAGCGAGCTTGGCGCTCTACAACACCGCCGAGGACATCGATCGACTGTTGGCCGTCCTCCCCGAGGCTGTGGCCGCCTGCCGCTGAGCTGTGGCGATTTGGGCAGCTATCCCAGGTGGCTTCGAACGGCTAATCTGGTGGGCTTCGCTGACGGCTCTTTATGGACCCTCAGCGGACCTCCAACTCTTCAGCAGCCGTGTTTTGAAGTCACCCATGAAGTCACCGATGAAAACAGCCGTCTCCTTCGCTCTCTGCGCTGTCGTACTTGGCGGATGTACGGGCCCCCGGCTTGCACCGATCTCCGCAGCTCGCTTCGAAGAGCACGTGTCCTTTCTTGCCGACGACGAGCAAGGCGGCCGTGGCACCGGTAGCACAGGTCTCGCTGCTTCTGCGGAGTACGTGGCCGCCCAGTTCAAGCAGGCAGGCTTGTCACCGGCCGGTGACGGTGGCACCTGGATGCAGCACTTCGACGCACCGGGCGGCCGGGTCTTGGTGGCGGGCAACGCCCTTGAGCTAGACGGTCGCTCGCTCGTGGTCGGAGAAGACTGGACACCGTTTTCTTCGGTGACCTCCTGTGACGTACAGGGTCCGCTGGTGTTCGCGGGCTACGGCTTCTCGAACGACGACGGCTACGACGATTACGCGGGCCTCGACGTGAAGGGCAAGTTCGTCTTGGTGATGCGCGGTGCGCCGGGTGGCGAGGCCATGGAGTTCACCGCCAAGATCAACACGGCCTACAAAGCGGGCGCCGCAGGCATCCTCATCGTGAACGATCCGGCGGGGTACCCCGAGGGGAGCGCCGACGATGTGCCCCTGGCATACGCCCGACTCGATTCCGCAGGGTCCACTTCGTCGTTGCCTGCGGTGCATCTCACGGCCGACGCCTTGCTCAGTGTGCTGGCGGGTTCGAGCTTTGACCTCAGGACACGACAGACGTTGATTGAGTCGTTGGGAAAGCCTGCGAGCGTTGCCTTGGATGGTGTTGAACTTGCACTGACCATTGCCAGCGAACGGGAACAGTTGGTCACCATGAACGTGGTCGGCGTTCTGCCGGGCAGCGATCCCGCGGCTGCGGACGAGTGGGTGCTGGTTGGCGCTCACATGGATCATCTCGGTCTGGGTGATCGCAGTTCTATGGGCGGCCCCGAAGCAGCGGGTCAGATTCACAACGGTGCAGACGACAACGCGTCGGGTACTGCGGGCTTGATCGAGATCGCGCATGTGCTTGCTGGTCGAACAGAAGCCCTGCCGCGCACGGTGGTCTTCGCAGCGTTCGGTGCTGAAGAGATGGGACTGTTGGGTTCGGTTTGGTTGAACGAACATCCCCCTTGGCCGCAGGATGGCTTGGTGGCGATGGTCAACATGGACATGATCGGTCGCGCGGACAATGGTGACGTGGCTGTGGGCGGTTTGGGAACCGGCGACACGTTCAGTGAGTTGTTCGGCGACCTGGTCGGTGCGTTGGGCGAGTGGGCTGTGATTGTCGGGGACGATGACGATGATGATGACGGCAGCGGTGAGCGACGGGGCTTGAAGTTGAACACGTCCCCCGGGTTGTCATCGAACAGCGATCACTACACTTTCGTAAAGAGCGAGGTTCCTTCGCTGAGCCTGTTTACTGGCTTGCACGACGACTACCACAAGCCCAGCGATGACGTTGAGCTGATCGATGCAGAGGGTGGCGCGTTGATCGCAACTCTTGCCGCAGAGTTCATCTTGGCGCTGAGCGAACTCGACGAGCGCCCTGTGTTTATCGACGTCGACGCAGGCCGGCCAGCGAGCGTGGCCACGGTGAAGCCTCCCGAAGGAAGCACGGTTGTTCGAGGTGGGGTGCGCTTTGGCTCGCGGCCGGATTACACCTACGCCAATGACGATGGCGTGCGTATTGAAGGTGTCAGTGCAGAATCGCCAGCAGAGAAATGCGGCTTGATGCACGGGGACGTCATCTTGGCTATGGATGGCACGACGATTCGAAACATTCAAGACTACGTGGTGCTGCTTTACTCACACCGCCCGGGCGACACCATGGTGCTGACGGTGCGTCGTGGTGACGGGGTGGTCGAACTGTTGGCAGTGCTGGAGGCTGGTGGGGGCTCACGGCGCTAACGGCACGTTGAGCTCGTACTTGGTCACAGAGATAACTCAGAAGGTAGCGAACAATGGTCTTACGGCGCGAAACGATTCAGGTACCCGTGGGCAACCTGATTATTGGCAGTGAGCATCCCGTGCGGGTGCAGTCGATGACGAACACCGACAGCCAAGACGTAGAAGCCACAGTGGCGCAGATTCACGCCTTGCAAGAAGCTGGCTGCGAGCTGATTCGGGTGACCATTCCCGACGAGCAGAGCGCGGCGAATATCCCGGCGTTCTTGCGGGCCATGGACGTGCCCTTCATTGCGGACATCCACTTCAATCATCGCATGGCCTTGGCTGCCATTGCGGCCGGGGCTCACAAGGTACGCATCAACCCGGGGAACATCGGCAAGGAGTCGAAGCTGCGCGAGGTGTTGGTGGCCGCGAAGGCCAAAGGGACCACGTTGCGCATCGGCGTCAACAGTGGCTCCCTCGAGAAGGACTTACTCGACAAGCACGGCTGGCCTTCTCCCGCGGCATTGGTGGAGTCGGCGTTGCGTCATGTGGCGTTTGCCCGAGGCGCAGGCGTCGAGCGATTGATCGTCTCGATCAAGTCGACGGATGTTCCCACTGCCTTGGCGGCGAACAGTCTGTTTGCGGCGTCGTCAGACGTGCCGCTTCACGTGGGCATCACCGAAGCGGGCGACGTTCGCTACGGCGCGGTGAAGTCTGCTGCTGGGATCGGCGCGATCTTGCTGGCCGGCATCGGCGACACGATCCGAGTCTCGCTCACGGGTGATCCCGTTGAGGAGTTGCCCGTGGCTTACGACATCTTGAAGAGCACCGGCGTGCGAGTGCTCTCCCCAGAGATCATCGCTTGCCCAACCTGCGGCCGGATCGACATCGATCTTGAGGCCATCGTTGCTGAGATCAAGACAAGGCTCGTGCGTTGCACCTTGCCCGTGCGCATCTCGGTGTTGGGCTGTGCAGTGAATGGTCCCGGCGAGGCCAGGGAGGCTGACATCGGCATCGCTGGCGGCGCGGGCGAGGGCTTGCTGTTTCGCAACGGGAAGACCGTGCGTAAAGTGCCCGAGGCTGACATTGTCGACGCCCTGGTCGAGGAGATTGCGGTGATCGAAGCTGAACGAGCCGCCGCTGCAGCCGGCGAGGCCGCCGTGGGCGTGGGCGAGTTCTTATCTATGGATGGAGAGTCGCCTGAAGTGGTGCTACCCGATGAGCCCTTTGTTGACCTGAACGCGACTTTGTTGCCGTTTACCCCGCCGTCACCTGCGGGCCCACCCCATAAGGATTCGCCGTCGTGAGCGACAAGCCAGCTTTTGATCTCCCTCGGATTAGCGCAGCCATCCGCGAGGTGCTTCTCGCAGTGGGAGAAGACCCTGATCGGGACGGGCTCGAAAGGACCCCCGAGCGGGTGGCTCGGATGTATGCAGAGGTTCTCTCTGGCCAAGCAAAAGACCCTGCGCGTCACCTCGCGGTGACCTTCGCAGAGGATCACCACGAGATGGTGCTGGTGAAGAACATCCCCTTTGATTCGCTGTGCGAGCATCACATGCTGCCGTTCACGGGGGTGGCTCATGTGGCCTACGTGCCAGCAGGGCGCATTGTCGGCCTGAGCAAGATCGCTCGGCTGGTCGACGAACTGGCTCACCGACTACAGGTGCAGGAGCGGCTGTCGTCCCAAATTGCCGATCTGATGATGGAGCGCCTAGAGCCCCAAGGTGTTGGCGTGGTGCTCGAGGCCACCCACACCTGTATGACCATGAGAGGGGTGCGCAAGCCGGGCTCGGCCATGATCACTTCTGCGGTCCGTGGGACCTTCAAGAGCCGCAGGGAGACCCGGGCTGAGTTCATGTCGTTTATCGACTGCTGAGCCCGAAGGGCGCTTGTTCGAGGCGTTAAGAAGATGCCCGTGGTGCCGCGTCTCCTGCTAATTCCCTGCAGCGCCGTCTCGGCGATTCGGTCGATATTCCTTTATTGAACCAACATAGGACCCTTATCGTCCTTTTTGTGGTTGGCGGGATTGTGACAAAAGCTAGGCATCCTCCAGAATCCGCCCTATAGTTCTGCGGAATCCTCCCACGATCTTCGCGGTAACGGATGTCCGTCCTTACTGGACGGCAACCCGAAGTCTCCCGCCCGATGCCTGCGGATCGCGGTCTCTTCCCTCTCTGTTCTCTCTCTCCCCCCCGTCTGACTTGTGGAGTCCACCCATGCGCATCTCCCGGTGCGTCGCTACCCTTGTGGTAGCGGCTGTTGCGGCCCTTCCTATTGGTGCCGCTATCAAGGCAATGAACCTCGAAGAGGTCATGTCGATCACTGACGACGCCTTCGTCGGCAAGATCATCGCCAAAGACACTGTCGTCATTGACCATCCTTGGGAGGGCGCGGTTTACACCAAGCTGACCATTCAGGGTGAGTCTCTGCGTAACGGTCTGTCGCAGGTCAAAGAGGTCGTCTTCCACGGCAGCCATGATCCCAGCGATGACTACCTCACCAGCGAAATGCCTGAGCTGAAGGACACTCGTGTCGGGGGCCAAGTCATGGTGCTGTCCCAGACCAGCAAGGAGCATGGGGGCCAGAACGTGGTCTACAGCCTCGCTGGTGCTTACCGCATTGAGAGCGGTTTTGGTGAGCCCGTCGTGATTGGCAAGGGCGATGGATTCGCCTTCCCCAAGAACGCCAAGCTCTCAGCTGTGCGCGAAGATGTGCGGACGACCCACGAGGCTCTGGCCAAGAAGGCTCTGAAAAGCCTTCCAGGCCAGGACAAGTAAGGAACTCGAAAGATGAAAATCATCAAGACGATTTTGGGTGTATCGGGCCTTGCCTTGAGCATTGGCCTGATTGGCACCTTCTCCACGCCGGCCGACACGGGCGCCTTCGCTCTGCTGGGTCACAGCCTGGGGGCCGGCCAACGTGACTTCCGTGTGTTCAATAACTTCACGGACTCCTCGGCGAACAACAACGCCAGTGAACAGGGAAACTTCCCCGGGGCAACGGGAGCAGTGCTGGCGATTTGGAAGGGTCACGCGGAGTGGAGCAGCGTTGACTATGCAGGCGATGGCGGCGGTGACCCGACGCAGAGCAAGCTGGGTAACCGCGAAGCAAACTTCGACAACACCTTCCAAGGTGAAGCTCAAGTCGTTGGCAGCATCGGCCAGAACATCCACTCCGAGCTCGCTGGCAGCTCGGGCGGTACCTTGGCCTTCATGCAGGGGGGCAGCAACGGTTGGTGGGTGCGCTACCTCTCCTCTTGGACTTGGCAGGATGGCCCTAGCAATGTGGGCAGCGGTGTCGACCTCCAGGGGGTGGCCTGCCACGAGATTGGGCACACGCTGGGGTTGAACCACAGCAACGTGTCTGGGGCGACGATGTTGCCCTCGATTTCTGGCACCGGTGTGAACGCACGCTCGACGAACTCGGATGACAAGGCCGGCCTCCAGGCCATTTACGGCGTGATGTCTGCGACGAAGCCGCTGATCACCGCGCTGAGTGGCAGTTCGGCTATTGGCGGCGCGCTGACGATTACGGGCGCGAACTTCTCGACATCGGCGAACAACGACATTTGGTTCACCATGGCGAGCAGTGCTGGCGTAGCTCAGAAGGTCCAAAACCTCACTGCAACTGCAGGTGGAACGCAGATCGTCGTCACGGTGCCACCTGGTATCACTGATGGTGAGGTGCTTGTCCGGAACAAGGACGGCACCGGCGGTGCTTTCCTGTCGAACGCCTGGCCCATCGACTTGGGCGCTCCCGTGGGTGACCTTCCGTTCATCTCCTCGATCAACGATAGCTTTGGTCCTGCTGGCGGATTCAGCATCGAAGTGATCTCCGGTTCCGGCTTCGCTGGCACCACGAGCGTCACCTTCGGTGGTGTTGAGGCCGTGGGCTTTACCGTGGACTCGGGATCTCAAATCACCGTTACCACCCCTGCTGGGCCGGTTTTCACCCAGGTGGACATTGTTGTGACGGATGACGAGGGTTCCTCCAGCCTGGTCAACGGCTACCTGTACTCTGTCAACCCCACGCCGAACATCAGTGGCGTGGCCCCGAACACTGGCGATGTGGCCGGTGGCACGACGGTCACGATTACTGGCAGCTCGGTGGTGGGCGTGGGTTCAGTGACCTTCGGCGGAAACGCTGGAGTGAACCTGTCGGTGAACACGGCCACGTCGCTCACGGTGGATGCCCCTGCGGGCAGCGCTGGTGCGGTGGACGTGGTGGCCTTCGGATCGGGTTCTGACACCCTCTCTGGCGCCTTCACCTACACCGGTGGCGGCCCAGGTGGTGCGTTCGTGGACATTGGCCCCGGCGTTGCTGGCATCTTTGGGGCTCTGTCCTACACGGGCGTCGGCGACCTGACTCCGGGCAGCCTCACTGGCTACTCGACTACGGTGAGCAATGGCATTCCAGGTAACACGGCCTTCTTGTTCTTGTCGCTGACCCAGGCGGCAGCTCCCTTCAAGGGAGGCACCCTGTACGCGCTTCCTATTGATGCTCAGATCTCCTTGCCCTTGGATGGCACCGGCAGCCTGACTCTGCCGCACATCATTCCGGCGGGTGCGGGCTTTGATGGGATCGACTTGATCGGTCAGTGGTGGTGCCCTGATGCAGCGGCACCTGTGGGGGCTTCCGGCTCCAACGGGCTCCGTTTAGAGATCCCCTGATCCCTCAGGTGATCTGAAAACCCGGGGCTGATGACGGCCTCAACAGGGGGCCGGTGCGAGGTGATCTCGCGCCGGCCCCCTGTGCAATTTGCGAAGCCCTGAGATTCCCCCTAGATGGTGGCCTTGCGGGATCTTGTGCCCCGTCCGCAAATGCATATAGTTTGGGCCTCTCTCGCCAAACGACGGAGAAACCAGTGTTTCTCGACTTCCACGCCGTGACAGTCTTCCTGATCACAGGCGTCGCCATGGTTTGCTCGCCCATGATTTTGGGCGTGCTTTTCCGACCGAAGAACAGCTACCCCGAAAAGGACATGCCGTACGAGTGCGGCGAAGATCCTGTCGGTGATGCTCAAGTGCGTTTTGACATGCGCTTCTACACCATCGCGCTAATCTTCATCATCTTTGAGGTGGAGATCGCGCTGATGTTCCCTTGGGCCCGGGTCTTTAAGGGTGCTGAAAATCAGCACCTGGCCTTGGGTGCGGGGCTGCTCTTCACTTTCATCGTCTTCTTGGGCCTCGTTGTTGACTGGGCCAAGGGCGATCTCAACTGGGTCAAGACGTTCCGCAACAAGCGGCGCGTTCAGGAGTAGAAGCCTTGGGTATTCTGAACAACGCTTTCCCGTCGAACACGGTGACCGACGCGGTTGATGGGGCCATTGGCTGGGGACGCAAGTCGTCCATCTGGCCCATGACCTTCGGCATCGCCTGCTGCGCCATCGAAATGATGGCTGTTTACGCCGCAACCTTCGACCTTGACCGCTTTGGTGCTGGTGTGCCCCGGGCCACGCCCCGGCAGAGCGACCTGATCATTGTGCCGGGGACGGTCAACGCCAAGATGGCCGTGAGGGTAAAGCGCCTCTACGACCAGATGGCTGAGCCGCGGTACGTGATCGCGATGGGTGCCTGCGTTTGCGGTGGCGGCCCTTACGTGAAGTGGGGCTACAACACCGTTAAGGGTGTGCACAAAATCATCCCCGTCGACATTTTTGTGCCCGGCTGCCCGCCGCGGCCAGAGGCGCTCATGGATGGCATTCTCAAGTTGCGCGAGAAGGTCGCCAAGGGCGATGTGTTCCGCCGTCGCCAAGAAGCGACCAGCGAAATGACCGCGAACTACAACGCGGTCTGAGAGCTAGCTCACGATCATGAACGAGACTGCAATCTATCAGGGTCTCCTGGCTAGCGGCATCGCTGGCGTGGGAGAACTCGACGAAAGTAGCAAAGACCCCACCATCGTCGTGGAGGCTAGCGCGTTGGTTGAGACGATGACGTGGCTGCGAGATGACGCTGGCTGTGCCATGGAGATGCTCCATCTGGTCACCGCGATCGAGTGGCCAGACCGCATGGATATGGTCTATCACGTGTCTTCCCTGGAAAAGCACCACGCCATCACGGTGCGGGTGTCCCTGGATCGGCCAGAGGGGGCTGATTTCACGCCCGAAGTGCCCAGTGTGGCCAGCGTTTACGGCTCAGCTGATTGGCATGAGCGGGAGCAATGGGATCTGCTCGGTGTGCGCTTTACTAACCACCCCGATCACCGTCGCATCCTGTTGCCCGAAGAGTGGATCGGCCACCCGCTGCGGAAGGACTACGTCTACCCCAGCGAGCACGGCGGCATCCCTCTTGAGCTCGATGCGGTGCCTCTTTACGAGCGAGCCGATAGCACTGAGGCGGCAGCTCCTGTTTCCGAGCCTCGGCCAGCGGGCTCTCCTTTGGTTCAACCCCCCATGGAGCCGAGCACGCGGCCCGACGCTGGCGGCAAGGCCCCTGATAAGAAAAAGGACCAGAGCTAAATGGAAGCCCTGGAGATGTACTCGGTCGACGGTCGCTCAGACGTCTACACCGAAGAGCTCAAGCTGAACCTTGGGCCCCAGCACCCATCGACTCACGGCGTCCTGCGCGTCGAGTTGAACATGGATGGTGAGGTGATTACTGAGTCCCGCTGCGATATTGGCTACCTGCACCGGTGCGCCGAGAAGATCGGCGAGAATGTCACGTACCTACAGTACACGCCGTACACCGACCGCATGGACTACTTGGCGTCCATGAACAACAACTTGGCTTGGAGCCTCACTGTCGAGAAGTTGCTCGACCTTGAGGTGCCTGAGCGGGCTCAGTGGCTGCGCATGATCGTCTGCGAGCTGAACCGCATCGCCAGCCACCTGATCGCCTTCGGCACCTACGGCATCGACATTGGCGCGAACACGCCTTTCTTCTATGCCTTCCGTGATCGCGAGAAGGTCATGGCGCTGCTGGAACGTCCTTCCGGCACGCGCATGCTCTACAACTACATCCAGCCTGGTGGTCTCCGTCGCGACGTCGACGACAACTGGGTTGAGGATGTGCTGACCTTCTGCGGTGAGTTCGAGAAGGCTTGGGTCGAATACAACACCCTGCTCAGTCACAACCGCATCTTCATCGGCCGCACGGCGAACATCGGCATCATCCCTAAGGACATGGCCCTCGACTTTGGTCTGACGGGTCCGGTCTTGCGGGCTTCGGGGGTCAAGTGGGACCTCCGTCGTGACGTGCCGTACTTGGCGCCCTACGACGAAGTTGACTTCGACATACCCATCGGCGAAGGCACCCACGGCACGCTCGGCGATTGCTGGGACCGCTACTGGGTGCGTATGCGCGAGATGATGGAGTCGATTCGCATCATCCGTCAGGGCTGCGCGAAGCTGCCTGGCGGCGAGGTGATGACCAAGAAGCAGAAGAGCATGTACAAGACGCCGCTCAAGCCTGCCGCCGGTCATGCCTACATGCGTTGCGAGAATCCTCGCGGCGAGCTCGGTTTCTACGTGGTCTCTGATGGGGGCACGTCTCCCATTCGCAACCGCACCAGGGCGCCGAGCTTCTGCAACTTGGCGGTGCTCGATCAGCTGCTTCCGGGCACGATGCTCGGCGATGCGGTCGCCATCATTGGCTCCCTCGACATCGTTCTCGGCGAGGTGGATCGCTAGTCCATGAACCTGCTGATTGAACTCTTCGCTGGTCTTGGCCTCGAAGGCATCTGGCCCCTGACGTTCGCCTACGCTATCTGCATTGGCAGCTTGCTGGGCTTCGTCACGGTTTACGCCATGTTTGCCATCTGGATGGAGCGCAAGGTTGCCGCCCACATTCAGATGCGTTACGGCCCCATGGAGACCGGCGCTTTTCACGGCTGGGCTCAGAGCCTCGCTGACGCGCTGAAGTTGCTCTTCAAAGAGGATCTGCTGCCCACTCAGGCCAACGCGTTCCTCTTTTGGATCGCCCCCGCGGTTGTGTTCTGCGGTGTCTTCGCCGGGATGATCGTGATCCCCTTCGCGGCCGGCATTCAGATTGTCGACCTCGACCTGGGCATCTTCTTCATCATCGCCATCTCGTCGGTCGAAGTGGTCGGCGTGATCATGGCGGGCTGGGCCAGTAACAGTAAGTACAGCTTGTTTGGCGCGGTGCGCGAGGCTGCCCAGGTGGTGTCCTACGAGTTGCCCGCGGCCACGGCGCTGCTGGCACCGATCCTGGTCGTGGGCTCGTTCCGCTTGGGCGACTTCAACGCATTTCAGGCTGAGAACGGCTGGTTGATCCTCTCTAGCCCGTTTATGCCCATCGCCGCCCTGTGCTACTTCATCTCGTCGTTGGCGGGTTGCAAGCGGGCGCCTTTCGATCTGCCTGAAGCTGAGTCTGAGCTCGTTTCGGGCTTCCACACCGAATACTCAGGCATGCGCTTCTCCTTCTTCTTCTTGGAGGAGTACGTGTCGATGTTCGTGGTCTCGTTGATTATGGCCACGCTGTTCTTCGGCGGCACAACGCTGCCCTTTGATCTCGGTGGATTCGGCAACTGGACTGAATGGGCTCGGGCCGAAACCTTGGGCGCTGTAGCGTCTCTGGCAGACGCGACGCCTCAGGCCATTGCGGCGGCAGAGAAGGCTCGCACCGAGGCAGGACCTTTCGCTGACATTGGCAACCTCATTGGTGCCCACGTTGGTTTGGCGATCCTGATCCTCAAGACCTTCTTCTTTATCTTCATTCAGATGTGGCTGCGCTGGACCTTGCCGCGTCTGCGCGTCGACCAAGTGATGATCGTGGGCTACAAGTATCTGCTGCCCTGGGGACTATTCGCCGTGATCGGCACGGCCATCTGGGAGGTGTTGGTCTAGTCGGCGCACCCGACTGAGATCGCAACAGATCATGAGTGGCATCAGAGAATACTTCGGCAACATCGCCAGCGCCCTGACCAGCACGGCCAAGGGTATGCGCGTCACGCTGCACTACTTCACCAGCGAGCCGCCGATCACGGTGATGTACCCCCACGAGCGCATGACCCTGCCACCGACTTATCGGGGCATGCACATTCTTGAGCAGGACAAGTGCATCGACTGCCACTTGTGCGCGAAGGCTTGCCCCGTCGATTGCATCGAGATTGAGGCCCAACATCACGGCCGCACCCTCGAATGGAAAAAGTTCTCCATCGACTACAAGAAGTGCATCTTCTGCGAGTTGTGCATTCCGCCTTGCCCGGTGGACTGCATCCATATGACCGGCGAGTACGAGTTGGCTACCGACGACAACGGCGCGGTCGCTGCCGACCTACTCCTGTGGACCGGCCTGCGCCCCGAAGACCAAGCCAAACTCGAAGGCAAGGCCGCTCCGAAAGCGAAGCCTGCTCCTGCCGCAACTGCTGCTGCTAGCGGTGGCGACGGTGGTGATCTGAAGTCACGGATTGCCGCGATGATGGCAGCGAAGAAGGCCGCAAAGGGCGAGGACGGCTGATGGACTTCATGTTCATCTGTTTCGCGACGATCACCGTCCTTGGCGGGATGATCGTGGCGTTCCATAAGAGCATCGTCCACTCGGCGTTTGCTTTGGTGGCGACGCTGTTCGGTGTCGCTGGCCTGTACTGGGCCATGGGCGCCGACTTCTTGGGCGGGCTGCAGGTGCTGCTCTACGTGGGTGGCGTCACAGTGCTGCTGCTCTTTGCTGTGATGCTCACCACCCGGGACACCATGCGCCGTTCGGTTGTGCGCTACGCATTCTGGGCTCCTCTGGCTGTTGGTGGCGTGGCTGTTTGCTTGCTGCGGGCTTACCAAGGTGTCCTCACTACGGTGAACGCCAAGGGTGCGGTTCTTTCGGAGCCCACGCCGACCACTGAAGCCATCGGCAACATGCTCATCGATCGCACGGGTTACCTGCTCGTTTTCGAGGTGGTGGCCGTGCTCTTGTTGCTTGTGCTGATTGGCGCCGTCACCGTGGCCCGTCGCGGGCAGGAGTCGTCCTCATGATCCCGACCCCGCTGTTGGCAACTCTCGAGGTGGCTCCCGACTCCCTGGCTGGGTCGTTGAGTTCCTACCTCGTGATTTCGGGCATCTTGTTCTTGCTCGGTTTGGCCACAATCCTGACCCGGCGTAACGTGCTCTATGTGCTCATGGGCACCGAACTGATCTTGAATGCCGCGAACATCAACTTTGTGGCCTTCTCGCGTTTCGGTGACTACGGCATGGACGGCCAGATGATGACCCTCGTGGTGGTCATGCTCGCCGCTGCAGAAGCCGCCGTGGCCTTGGCTATCGTGCTGCGAGTCTTCCACGACTTCGGCACCATCGATATCACCCGTACCGACAGCCTGAGGAACTAAGCGAGCGATGGACGGCTTCCTCAATAGCAGCGGCCACCTCTGGGTGGGCTTGGGCCTCTTCTTGGTGCCCTTCCTCGCGGCGCTCATCCTGATTTTCTTCGGTCGCAAGTTGCCTCGGGGCGGCGATTGGATCGCCCAGACGGCCATCGTGACCTGCGCCGCAGCAGCGGTGTTCCAGTTCATCGCGGTGATCGTCAATCACGGCGACCCCCAATGGTCCTGGTCGAGCGCTGATCACGGCTGGTCTCTAGAGTGGCTGAGCTTCGGCGATTTCCACCTCTCGGTGGGCATCTTCTGGGACAACCTCAGCGTGATCATGGCCGCCATGGTCACGGTGGTGGGGTCCTGCATCTTCTTCTTCAGCGCCGGCTACATGCACGGCGACCGGGACTACCCGCGCTTCTTCGCCTACCTGAGCTACTTCTGCTTCGCCATGCTCGGCTTGGTGGTGGTGGACAACCTGCTCTTCCTGTTCATCTTTTGGGAGCTCGTCGGCGTCGGCAGCTACCTGCTGATCGGCTTCTACTACGATCAGCCCGAGCCGCCCTTGGCCTCCATGAAGGCCTTCTTGGTCAATCGAATAGGGGACGTCCTGTTCCTCCTCGGTCTGATCTTGGCCTGGCAGTTGTTCGGCACGCTGAACTACCACGAGCTGTTCGAAACCTTGGCTGCCGGGAACTTCCCACCGGCCAGCGAGCGGGCTTTCAGCAGCCTCAGCAACCACTCGATCTTGACCCTCTCGGGCATCCTGATTTTCTGCGGTGCCATCAGTAAGTCTGCTCAGGTGCCACTGCACACTTGGCTCCCTGACGCCATGGCCGGGCCGACCCCGGTCTCCGCGCTGATCCACGCCGCCACGATGGTTGCCGCCGGCGTGTTCATGGTGGGTCGGATGTACCCGTACTTCACCCCCGAGGCGCTGCAGTTCATCGCAGGCATCGGCGCCCTGACCGCCCTTGTGGGCGCGACCATGGGCCTGGTCATGTGGGACATCAAGAAGGTGTTGGCCTACTCGACCATGAGCCAGCTGGGCTACATGATGCTGGGCTTGGGCGTCGGCGGTTACGTCGCCGGCTTGTTCCACCTGATCACTCACGCCTTCTTTAAGGCCTGCCTGTTCCTGGGTAGCGGCTCGGTGATTCACGCGGTGCACAGCCAGGACATGCGAGACATGGGTGGCCTGCGCAAGAAGATGCCGGTGACCTTCTGGACCTTCATGATCGCCACCCTGGCCCTCTGCGGTGTGCCGGCCTTTGCTGGCTACTACAGCAAGGACCAGATCATCGCCAACGCCATGGCCTGGTGGACCCTCGACATCGCCTCTGCGCGTTTCGTGCCGATTCTGTTCGGCGCCGTGGGCGCGTTCATGACCACCTTCTACATGTTCCGGCTGATCTTCCTGACCTTCTTCGGTCAGCCCCAAGATCAAGAACGCTACGACCACGCTCACGAGTCACCAGCGTTGATGGCCGTGCCGCTGATCATCTTGGCGGGCTTCGGCTTGCTGGGCGGCGGCACCATGAACCCGCTCCCCGTCGTGGACGAGCTTTGGTTTAACTCGGTGATCGAGCACCCCGAGTCAGCCGCAGCAGCGGGCCTTCATCTTGACGTGCACCATGAGCTGGAGCACATGGCCCACGCCCTGCACGACGTGCACTACTGGGCCATGGGTGTGTCAGTCTTCGCCATCTTGGCTGGCTTTGTGCTCGCCAGGCGGATGTACCTGACACGGGCCACCGACCCGGCCGAAGTGTCGGCGAAGTTCGGCCCCATGCACCGCATCATCAGCAACAAGTACTACTTCGACGACGCCTACAACAAAGGCATCGTGGGCAACCTGAAGCGCTGGAATCAGCTTTGCTACTGGTGGGACCGCACCATCGTTGACGGCATCGTCAACGGCATGGGCTTGGTCACCCGCTTTCTAGCCTTCCTGTCGGCGTTGTTCGACACCTACGTGATCGACGGCGCCGTGAACTTCTGGCGCTGGCTGGTCCGCTTTCTCTCCGGTTGCCTTCGTTTGTGGCAGTCCGGAAACGCAACCAACTACCTGACCTGGACCGTGCTCGGCGTGCTCGCCTTGGTGGCGGCATTGGCTCGAGGAAACTAGGGAATCGAGATGGACGACATCCTCACTCTCATCACCTTTTCGCCGCTGATCGGTTGTTTGGCGATCCTGCTCGTTCCTGCGGAACGTAAGGACGCTATTCGGACCCTGGCTTGCGCAGCTGCGGCGGTCCCCCTGTTCTTGGCCACCAAGCTTTGGATCGACTTTGATACGGCGCACGTCGGCTATCAATTCGTCGTCCAGGCAGACTGGATCGAAGCGCTCGGCGTGCAGTTCCACATGGGCGTTGACGGCCTGTCGGTGCCGCTGATTTGGCTCACGGCGCTGCTGCTGTTTATCGCGCCGTTTGCTTCGTGGTCCATCGAGAAGGGCGTGAAGGGCTTCATGCTGCTGCTCTTGCTGCTCGAGATGGGCATCTTGGGCGTGTTCTGCAGCCTCGATCTGTTCCAGTTCTACGTCTTCTGGGAGATCATGCTCCTGCCGATGTACTTCTTGATCGGCATCTGGGGTGGCGCGCGGCGGGAATACGCGGCGATCAAGTTCTTCCTCTACACCTTGGCTGGTTCGGTGCTGATGCTGCTGGCCATCATCGCGCTCTACCTGTGCGTCAAGGACTCGGTGGCCACCCCCTTCTCGATCCCGCTTCTCAGCGAGCTCGTTCACAACGGGACAATCACCGGAGCGAACCTGGTCAACGGCGGCGAGATCTTTGGCTGGCCCTTCCTCAAGTGGGTCTTTGTGGCCTTCTTCATCGGCTTCGCCATCAAGGTGCCGATCGTGCCCTTCCACACTTGGCTGCCTGATGCTCACGTTGAGGCACCCACATCCATCTCCATGGTGCTGGCTGGCATCCTGTTGAAGCTGGGCTGTTACGGCATCCTGCGCATCAACTTGGGCATGTTCCCTGACGTGGCCATGGGCTTCGCCGAGATCGGCGCAGTCATCGGTTTGGTCTCGATTCTCTATGGCGCGTTCGTCGCCATGGCGCAGACAGACTTCAAACGCATGGTGGCCTACTCATCTGTGAGCCATATGGGCTACGTGCTCTTGGGCGCCTCGGCGTTCACGAGCGCTGGCTTGAACGGCGCGGCCATGCAGATGTTCACCCACGGCACCAGCTCCGCACTGCTCTTCCTGCTCGTGGGCGTGGCCTACGACCGGGCCCACCATCGCGAAATCGAAGGGTTTGGCGGGTTGGCGGGAGTGGCACCGGTCTACACAGGCATCACAACTCTGGGATTCTTTGCCGCCCTTGGCCTTCCGGGCATGAGTGGCTTCGTTTCTGAGTTCTTGGTCTTGGTGGGCGCTTGGGAGGTCTTCCCGGTGCTCACGTCCCTGGCGGTCATCGGCATCGTGATCACCGCAGCCTTCTTGCTCTGGACTCTGCAGCGTGTGTTCTTGGGTCCGCTCAACGAGAAGTACAAAGACTTCCCCGACATCACTGCCCGGGAAGTGTTCACCACGGCGCCCCTGGCGATCCTTTGCATCCTGTTTGGCGTAGCTCCCATGCTGTTGCTTGGCCACATGGACGCGACCCTCGAGGCCCTCCGGCTGTTGTTCGTCTGACCGACGATCAACCCGCCCGCGGAGATCACAATGTCCTCTTGGCTTTCAGCTGACATGCTCGCCGACCTGACCGCTGTAGGTCCGGAGACGCGGTTACTGGCGACGATCGTCGTCGCGATTCTCGTTGACCTGATTTTCGGACATCGAGCACGGGTTGCCGTGACGGTGATCGGAATGCTCGGAACAGCGTTTGCGCTGTTCGCTCTTTTCGATCCGGCGTTGGGTACGGGGACTCGCGCGTTTGGCCTGCTGACCAACGACAGTTACGGAGTCTTCTTCCGTACCTTGATCATTGGTGGCACGGGCGTCCTGTTACTGCACACCCTGCTCTTCCGGGGCGCGGAGGAAAGCTCGCGGAACGAGTTCGTCCCCATGTTCTTAGGGACGGCTCTGGGCGCGTGCTTGCTGGTCAACACCGATAACCTCGTCATGCTGCTGCTCAGCATGGAGTTGCTGTCGCTGAACTCGTACCTGCTTGCGGGTTGGCAGCGCAAGGAGCGTCGCTCTTCTGAGGCAGCGCTGAAGTACCTCGTCTATGGCGCGGTCGCTTCGGCACTGATGACCTTCGGTTTCAGCCTGCTGTACGGTTTGTCCGGTTCGTTGAACATGGCCGAGATTGGCCAGTCGCTCTCCGAGGCTTGGTACGCCGACACCTTCAACGAACAGATGGCCGTGTTGTTCGCCTCTGTGTTGGTGTTTGTGGGCTTTGGTTTCAAAGTGGCCATCGTTCCCTTCCACTTCTGGGCTCCTGATGTTTACGAAGGCTCGCCGACACCGGTGACGACCTTCCTGGCGGTGGTGTCCAAGTCGGCGGGCTTTGCAGTCTTGCTGCGCTTTGTCCACGTCGTCTACCTCGACGAGTCGGTCAACGCCGCTTGGGTCGAGCGTCTGGGTTACGTGATCGCAGTGATCGCTGCGGTCACCATGACCTACGGCAACATCACCGCGGTCTTGCAGCGCAACGTGAAGCGGCTGCTGGCCTACTCGTCCATTGCTCACGCGGGCTACTTGCTCATGGGCGTGGCTGTGATGACCAGCGGGTCGACCTCAGACGCGGTCGAAGTGGGCATGGATGCCACGCTGTTCTACATGGCCACTTACTACCTGGGCACCTTGGGCGCCTTCGGTTGCGTGATGTCCTTGTCGAACCGCTTCGGCGCCGAAGACACCGACGACTACGCGGGCCTGGGTTGGTCAGCGCCGTGGACCTGCGGGTTCTTGGTGGTGTTCTTGGTCTCCCTCGTCGGTCTGCCGCCCACCGCTGGTTTCGTGGGCAAGCTCTGGCTGTTCAACGCCAGCCTCGACGTGGGCCTGTATTGGCTCGCGGTGGTCGCTGCTCTGAACGCGGTGGTCGCGCTGTTCTACTACTTCAAGATCGTCCGTGCGCTGTTCTTGCGCGGTGATCACGAAGAGCGTGTGGCTGGTTTCCGTGCCACGGGCGTGATGGCGTTTCTGGGTCAGGCGAGCTTGGCGGTGATGGCTGTGGCGGTGGTTTACTACTGCTTCGGCTTTGACGGTCTGGCAAGCTGGGTCTCAGGCTCACTGCTCTGAGCTGCAGCGCTCGACTGCGCTCAAAGCTCGAATAGCTCGACGCGCTCAGAGCCCAGAGCCTCGTGAGCAATCTCCACGAGCCGCTGGTGGTGGGTGAAGAAGATCACCTGGGTTTTCTGCGCGAGTTCGCCTAGCACTTCTAGCCCAGCCCTGGCTCGCTCGTCGTCGAAGGTGATGAACAAGTCGTCGGCCACGAAGGGCAGCGCCGCGTTCTTTTCGAGGTGCCGTTCGAGACTGGCAATGCGTAGCGCTAGGTAGAGCTGATCCGCCTCTCCTTCGCTGAGCTGTTGGGGGACAACTTCACGATCATCAGCGCGGCGGCAGAGCAGCGAGGGTTGAGCGTCGTCGTTGTAGGCCACGGTGAGCTCTGTGAAGTGCTCGACGGTGAGCCGACGAAACAACTCACCGGCTCGCTCAAGAAGTGGCCCCTGGTTGGCTTGGCGGTAGCGTTGGATCTCTTGCTCTAGCAAGTGGGCGGCCAGGTGCTGGCGCGCATAAGACTGGGCCAGCTCTCGCACACTGGCGAGTTCGTTTTCTGCCAGCTCGGCTGCTTCGGCTGCTTCATCGCCCCGGTCGAGGCCCTTGATGATTTCTCGTTGGGCGCCGAGAGCCTGGGCTGCGTCAGTCTGCTGCAGGCCGAGTGCCTCGAGCTGCTGGGCGAGCTGTTCGATCTCGTTGGGCAGCGCGTCCGAGTCGAGACCGAGAACCTCATCTCTCAGGGTCGCAAGATTGCTCACGCCACTGGACGTGACGACGTTGTCCCGAGACTCTGCCAATCGATCGTCTAAGTCGCGTGCTTGCTGGGAGCGTTCTTCCGCTTGCACCAGTTCGTCGAGAGTTTGGCAGCTCCCCTGGACAAGCAACTGATCGCGCAAGGCAAGGTCTGATGCCTGTTGGGTGAGTTGCGTGTCCAGCTTCTCCCGGCATGAGTCCAGCTCAGCATTGTTGCGCAGCTGAACGCCGTGGGCCAACTCTGCGGCAGCCAAGTTTGTGGCCAACTGATCTACAGCGAGAGAGGCCTCGGTGTGCTGGAGCTGCGCGGCGCAGCTGACGGTGAGAGCGGTTGTGTCTTGAGCGAAGAGGGCCTGCGCCTTGTCGATGCCTTCTACCCGGGCCTGCAGGTTGCGGACAGTCTGAACCTGTTCTGCCAGGGCGACGTGAGCATCGAGGAAGGCCTCCACTTCATGGGTGCTCGCTGTCTCACCTAGGGGCAAATCGGTGATCGTGTTTGCCCACAGCTCCTGCCACTGCTTGAGTCTCGCGGCCGCTTCGGTTTCGGAGAGCCGAGCCTGCTCGAGACCCTCGCTGAGCTGCTCGACTCCCAGCGTCAGTTGCCGAGAGTCTTCAGTGATGTTTTGCAGCCGAGCGAGCTCCAACTTGGCGGCTTCGTAGCCACGTGCAAGTTTGCCACCAAGGTCGTCATGCTCTGAGTGGTCAGTGTCGCCGGTGCTGCTGGGGTGGACGGAAGACAGCTCGCGCTCGATTTGGCTGAGATGCTGCTCCATGGCGACTTGCAGCAAACCCGTGGCGTCCTGAGCCTCGTGCAGCTCACGAATGGCCTCGCGCAACTGTTCGAGTCGCTCAAGCCACGTGCGCATTTCCTTGGGAGGCAAGGGCGTGACACCGCATGGCTGCCATGCGCTCGCCCACTCCGCGAGACATTCGGCGCGGGCGGTGTCGAGGGCGCTGCTCTCGGTGTCACACTGTCTTGTCTGCTCGGCAAACTTCTGCTGCTCGATATGTAGCCGTGCGAGGTGAGCTGCTTGCTCAGTGGACCGGCGCAGCAAATCCGCCGCGTCGTCAGCGGCTTCGATGTTCGAGCTGAGATCCACGGAGAGTTCGCGATGAGTTGGTTGTGTGCCGGAGGCCTCTTCGCCCTGAAAGTGAGCGGCGATTTCGTCGTCGATGCTCTGGCCGTCGAGCCACGCTCGTTGCACCAGCCGCCAGCCAGTGTCTCTCCGTGAGCGAGATGCTTGGACTGTTTCCTCGCTCGGCAAGTGGCCTTGCTTCGCCAAAGCGGCGAGGTCGTCGGAGACTCGCTTGGTGTCGAGGTCGAGCGCGGCTTGACGGGCTTGCAGTTGGTCCGCGCTGTGATCGATCTTCTGCCAACGTTTGTCGAAGCGATCCACCGTGTCTTGGTGTGGACAGGGCAACCGCTGCGCGTCGGCGAGAGTTCCTGTCCAATGCCCTAGCTGAGCGAGTCGCTCGTCCGTGGTGGCTTGCATTCGCTGCTGGCGACTGAGCGCTGCAGCATGCTGTCGCGGCAAATCGCCAGCGGTGCCTAGTCCATCCACGGCGCTGCGAAGAGCATCGGGTGATTGGATCTCCCCGAGAGCGGACAGTTGGTCTTTAGCTCGCTGTTGTCGACCAGCGGCCTGAGCGGTGGTCGTGGTCGCCTTGGTCAACTGATCAACAAGCAGATGTTCTTCAGGGATCAGCTTACGAAGGCGAGTTTGCAGATCTCCAGCGACTTGCTCAGACTCGTCCCCCAGCTCGTTATGGATCAGAGCTGCTTGTGTCGCCTCCCGCGCTGCTTCCATGCGAGCGACAAGCCTGACCCGGTCGGACGCGGCTTCTTGCTGTGCACCGAGCCGCTTCACCAGCACGTTGATTTGTGTGTTGTGAGCGAGCAAGTCACGGTGGCTTTCGGAGAGATCGCTGTGCTCTTCTAGTTCGCTGAGACGTTCATTGAGCTGCTGAATAGCGGCCTCACCGAGACGCATTCTGCCGCTAACTTCGAGACGACTTTCTCTCGTTTCGACGGGGAGGAGCGGGGCGTCTCCCAGGTCGTTCCGCCGGCGCTGCAAGTCGTCGTACTTAGCCAGCAGCGGGAAAACCCGGAGCATGCGTTCAAGGCGAGCTCTCTTTGGAGCGAGTGTGTTGATCTGCTCTGCAACTTCGTTGCGGGTCTGCAGGAGCTGAGCTTCTTCTTGCTTCGCCTGGCGCCAACGAGAGGGCTGCAGCTGGCTCTTGGTGGATGCACTCAACGCCTGCTTGAAGTTGCTGATCGCCTTGTTGAGCGCAGGCTTTGTGCCCTTGGGCAAGAACAGGGCGCTGGCGTTGTCACGGAGTCGCGCCAAGAGTTGGTGGACATCGCGACCCATCCCCGCGCCGAACAAACTTTCGCCCAGGTCTTCTCCACCACTGACGAGTTGCTGGCCAGCCGACCGCAGCCGCTCGTGGTCGAGGGCGAACAACGTCGAGTAGAGGTCTTCATGAATACCGCCCAAGAGCTGCTCGAGTTCGGCTTCAGGTACGAGCGTGCCATCCGCTGCGCTCAGTGTGTTTTTGCGGCCTTTGCGGCGGACAACGTCGAGGGTGCGCCCGCCGCTGCCTTCTAGGAGAGCACCGACGCGGAGCTTGTCGCTGTGGTGTTGCCAGCCATCGGTAGTCGTGTGACCGAAACCGAACAGCAACGCAGACAACGCGCGCAACGAGCTGCTCTTTCCCGCACCGTTGTGCCCTTGAAGAAGCTGCAACGTGCCTGGTGTCGCAGCCATTGTCAGGCTGCGATCAGTGAAGGGACCAAAGGCCGTGAGGTCGAGTCGCCGAATCTTCACTGCGGCCTCTCGCTGTCGGTGCCCCGTGTTTCGTCGCTCGTGGCCAGGAACTCCGGGATGAGCAGGCTCTCCACGTCATCGACGAGGCTGCGCAGGGTGTCCACGTTGCCTAAGTCGACACCATCCGGTCCTGTCCACGCAGGGCGGGGTAGTTTCTTGCACACATCGTCAAACACCTGGGCGAGTTTGGCGATGTCCTCTGGATTGTTGCGCAAATCGTCGAGGCCCCGGAGCAAGTCTCCCAGCGGGTCTGTCCGTTGACGCAGTTCTTCCAACGAGACAGCCGGTCGCGTTTTGAATCGAATCTTCTCGATCCACACGTCCTCGCCAGCGACTTCCATCGCGCGCTGGCGAATCTCGTTGGTCCAGCGCTCGGGCTCGCGAGCGAGTTCTCCGTGCACTGTGCTGCTGCCGTGAAGTTCAAGTCGCAGTGCGACCATGCGACCGTCTGCAGCGGAGATAGCTTTGGCCGTTGCGTTGGCAACGCACTCGAGCATCTCCGAAGAGGAGCGCACGTCAGTGAGATCGATTGTCACGCGAGACCAGCGAACTACATCGAGGGTCACGGCTTTGACCTCGCTCACCACACCATCGACAACCTCGATCACCGTGCAGCCCTTTGCGCCGGTTTCCCGGGCGTGCCGCCCTTGAAGGTTTCCCGAGAAAACGATCCAAGGATCTTTGTGCAGCACTTCTCGTTGATGCACATGGCCGAGGGCCCAGTAGTCGTAGCCCTTGGCCACGAGGCTCCCGGGGTGACACGGCGCGTAAGGCTCGTGACCCTCTCGCCCATCGGCGCTGGTGTGTAGCAGGCCGATGTTGAAGCAACCGGCTACGGGTTCGGGGTAGTCGACCGAGATGTCATCGGTGATCTCGCGGGTGGCGTAGCTGCGACCATGAATGGCGACGTTGAGCGCGTCGAGCTGCATGGTGTGGGCGGCGTCACTGTCGAACTGGGTAACGTTCGCCGGGAGCGAAAGGTGCTTGGTCACGGTGCTCTGGGCGTCGTGGTTTCCTCGCACGATGAACACGGGGATCTGCTGGGCACCCAGGCGGTTCATCTGTTGCGCGAAGAACAGTCCGGTGCTGAAGTCCTTCCAGGATCCGTCGTAGAGATCACCGGCGATGAGCAGAAAGTCGACGCTCTCTTTGCAGCACAGGCTGACGAGCGCAGCAAACGCTTCACGCGTGGCGCCGCGGAGCCGCTCTACGGGCGCACCGTCGTAGCGCTGCAGTCCGACGAGCGGGCTATCGAGATGAATGTCAGCGGCGTGGACGAACCGAAAAGACGTCACGGATCGCGAGGCCTTATGGCGACGGCCTCGCTCACTGGGCGAGGGGTTCGGCCATGACGGTCATCGCCGTGCCCAAGGCGCTGGTGACTAGCACCATGCTGACGAAGAACTTGGCCACGCTGAGATGCATGGGCCGCATGGACTCGTCTTTGGCGAGGCGCACACCAGTGACCACCAGCACCGGGATCGACAAGAAGACAATGGCCACGCCACCGAAGTGAATGTACTTCACGACCTCAGCGGCCCCGCTGAAGACGAGGCCCTGGCCGTACAACTCCGCTTCGTAGATGGCCCAGGTGAGCACCCCGAAGAGCATGACCACAGTGCCGTAGTGCAACGAGCGGCGGCGGCTGGCTCCAGACCAAATCACCAAGGCCAACACGGCGGCGGTGAGGAGCACGCTGAGCAGAAGTGACGTCATGGGGTGGGGCTCGATCGGGTGGCAGGCTGGCACAGTGTATCCCGGCCGCCTTCACGGGCGCACCCGTCAGGAACTAGGCTCTGGCTTCTTGGCAGCGACCTTCTTCTTGGTTGTCTTTTTCGAGGTCGCCTTCTTTGCGGTGGCCTTCTTCTTGGTGACCTTTTTCTTGGTGACCTTCTTCTTGGTGGCCTTCTTCTTTGCACCCTCTTCGTCGTCGTCCTTCTTGCGCTGTGGCGGCTTCAGTCTGACTTCAGGGTGAGTCTTGCACTGGAGCTTGCCCCCGGCCACGGGCTCGGTCATCGGCTTGGCGCAGAGCTTGCCCGTGCGCGAGGCGTGGGTGCAGGAGGGCAACGATAAGGTTCCGCGACACTTGGGATACCGCGGGCAGGCCAAGAACTTGCCACGGCGGCTTCGCTTCACAACCAGCTCGGCCCCACAATCGGGGCAGGGCACGCTGGTCTCGTCGGGCCACAAAGGTTCGCCGGCCTTGCTGAGGGAAACCGAACCCTTGCAGCTGTGCTTCTTAAACCCGGTGCAGGCCAAGAAGGCGCTGCCCCAACGGTTCACCTTGCGCTCCATCTGCCGTCCACAGACCTCGCCCTTGTCGTTCTTCTGGCGGCAAAGGTGGTCGGTGAGTTCAGCGGCTGCACGAGCCCGCCCCGTGAGCGTCAGAATGTTGCGACAGTCTGGGTAACGGGAGCAGCCGAGGTAGGTCCCGAAGCGATTGAACAGCACCGCCATGGGAGCCTCGCAGGCCGGTCCGCCATCTTCTGGAACCTTGCCGCAGCGCAACTCGTCCAGGAGCAAAGGCTTGTCCCAGTAGGGCTCCATTTTTTCCGTGGCGTGCTCGAGATCCTTCGCGAACTTCGAGTAGAAGTCCTCCACGACCTTTTTCCACGGCACTTCGCCGTCGGCGATGCGGTCGAGTTCAGACTCCATGCGCGCGGTGAACTCGGTGTTCACGATGCGATCGAAGAAGGGGATCAGCAGGTTGGTGACGACCTCGCCCAGGTGGGTGGCGTGGAACGACCGGGAACGCTTCTTTGTCGGAGCACCGTTGCCGATGGCCTCGTCGTCATCGTCAGTCTCGGGTGTTTCGGGCTCGGGGTCTGGAATGCCCGCGACCATGCGATGGCGTGCTTCGTCCTCTGTGGCTTCTTCGCCGTTGTCCACATACTTGCGGTCAACGATGGTCGAGAGAATCGATGCGTAGGTAGACGGTCGGCCAATGCCGTGCTTCTCGAGCGAGCGTACCAACGAGGCTTCTGAGTAGCGCCGCGGTGGCTTGGTGAAGTGCCGGCTGGGGATCAGCGCATCGGCACTGATCTCTTGGCCTTCGACCATTTCGGGAAGCTGCTGGTCGGCGCTGCGATCCTTGCCGTACACACGGGTATGACCGTCGAAAAGGGTCACACGGCCGGAAGCCTCGAAGCTGGCTCCACCGCGAGCAAATTCGACGTTGGTCACCGCGTAGCGCGCCGGAGACATCTGACTGGCCATGAAGCGGCGCCAAATCAGGTCGTAGAGCTTCCATTGCTCGGGCTTCAACACCGCGAGCAAGCTGTCGGGAGTGCGCTTGGGGTCCGTGGGCCGGATGGCCTCGTGAGCCTCTTGGGCGCCCTTCTTGCTCTTGTAGGCGTTGGGCTTCTCTGGCAGATAACCGTCCCCGTACATCTCGGGGATCAGCTTGGCCGCAGCCTGACGAGCTACGTTGGACAGGTTGAACGAGTCTGTCCTCATGTAGGTGATCAGACCCGCTGCGCCCTCGCCGGGAAGCTCCATGCCTTCATAGAGCTGCTGGGCGACGCGCATGGTGCGCCGAGCGGCGAATCCGTGCCGGCTCGAGGCTGCTTGCTGCAAGGTGCTGGTAATGAAGGGTGGCTTGGCCCGGTCGCTTTTGGCCAGGCTGTTGAGCGCCGTGATCGTGAACGGCCCGCACTCGGCTAGCTCAGGAATGGCCTCTGCGGCGCCTTGGTCGTCCATGCCCCCTTCGGGGCCCGCAGCGTTGGGCTCGACCCGGCGCATGGCTTCTAGGGTGCCTGAGGCCGTGACCAGCTTGCGCTTCTCGCCGTCGAGCTTGGTGAACTCGGCCCGGAAGCCTTCTTCTTCGCTGCCGAACCGCGCGCCGAGGTTCCAGTATTCGTCAGGGACGAAGTTGCGGATCTCCACTTCGCGCTCGACCACGATGCGCACCGCCACCGACTGCACCCGCCCTGCGGAGAGTCCCCGAGAGAGCTTCTTCCAGAGCAGCGGTGAGAGCTGGTAGCCCAGCAGGCGGTCGAGAATACGCCGGGTGCGGTAGGCATCCACCCCGTGATAGTCGATCTCCCCAGCCTTCTCGAAGGCCTCCTGAATGGCCGGCTCGGTGATCTCATGGAAGACCACCCGACGCACTGTCGGAGCATCGTCGCCCGTGCGATCGCCCACCAACGCGGCGACCAGATGCCAGGCAATGGCTTCGCCCTCGCGATCTGGGTCAGTTGCGAGGTAAATGGTGTCCGCTTTGGCGGCTCTCGTTCGTAGGTCATCAAGGACTTTGGTGCGGTCCTTGATCTCCTCCCACGATGTTTCGAAATCATTGTCAACATCGATGCCGAGACCGCTTTTGGGCAAGTCGCGGACGTGGCCCATGGAGGCTTTGACGGTGAAGTCTTTACCTAAGAACTTGCCAATGGTCTTTGCCTTGGCAGGTGACTCGACGATAACTAGTTGTTTGGCCACGGTTTAGAGCACGCTCATTGGGATGGGGTGGGCGCTGGAGAGAGTCCGCATCCTTAGCTGTGCGGGCGGTGACGGTCAAGGGTTAGCCCTACAGCGATCTTGAGATGGGCAGCTGAGAGGGTTGTTTTACCCTCCGCGGGGAGCCTGTTGGAGGCCTCGATATTGGGTGGTCCTCAGCCCCCTCGAGAGGGGGCTGCCAAGATGGCAGCGGGCCTGTGGCTGATCGGCGTCAGCCCTGGCCAGGCAGGCCAGATCGATGCTAGACTCCCCCGCCCGTTGTACGAGGCCCGACTGAAAAAGGGTCTGCAGGACTCACGTCCCGATGGTTTTTGACGGGCTACACACCTCTGGAGTTTGAGCATTGAAGATTACCCCCATTGAGAAAGCTGGCTGGGAGAAGGTCGCCCGTGCGGAAGACCCCGAGTCCGGCCTTCTAGCCTTCATCGCCGTGCACAACAGCACTTTGGGCCCGGCCCTTGGCGGCATGCGGCTCTGGGACTATGAGAGTGAGGACGCGGCGCTGACCGACGTGTTGCGTCTCTCTCGTGGCATGACCTTCAAGTCATCTGTTGCTCGCACCGGTTTGGGTGGCGGCAAGTCAGTGATCATCGCTCCGGCTTCGGCCAAGACCCCCGAGCTCTTCCAGGCCATGGGTCGCTTCGTTGAGACGTTCGCCGGCAAGTACACCACCGCCGAAGACGTCAACGTGGGCATCGCCGATCTCCTCGAAGTGCGCAAAGAGACCAGCCACGTCACGGGCCTCCCTCGCGATTTGGGTGGTTCGGGCAACCCCAGCCCCTCCACGGCTCGCGGTTGCTTCGTGGGCCTGAAAGCCGCCGTGGGCGCCGCCTTCGGTAGCGAAAACCTCGACGGCAAGGTCGTTGCCCTCCAGGGCCCCGGCTCCGTGGGCATGATCCTGGGCAAGTACCTCATCGACGAAGGGGCCAAGCTGGTCGTCAGCGACGTGAACCAGGCCAACCTCGACCGGGCTGTGTCCGAGCTGGGTGCCACGGTGGTCGCCCCTGACGACATCTACGACGTCGATTGCGACATCTACGCCCCCTGTGCTCTCGGCGCCACGCTCAACGACGACACCATTGGCCGGCTCAAGTGCAAGGTCATCGCCGGTGCAGCGAACAACCAGCTGCTCGACGAGAACATCCACGCCCAGCAGGTGCTCGATCGCGGCATCCTCTACGCCCCCGATTACGTGCTCAACGCTGGTGGCATCATTAATGTCTCCATCGAGTTCGACGAGGGTGGCTACGACGAGGATCGTGCCTCCAAGAAGATCGACAACATCCACGATGCCCTGGTCGAGATTTTCGCCACAGCCAAGGCTCAGGGCATCACCACCCACGCCGCAGCTCAGCAAATCGCCGAGGCAAACTTGAGCGAGGGCGCAGCAGCTCACACTGCCTGAGTGACCTGCGAAAAACACTGCCTCACAGCAGCGTCGCGAAACCCCGGTTCGGCCCAGCGCCGCGCCGGGGTTTCGTGCGTTTTGGGGATGGCCGGTCGCCGACTTGCGGAGCAGGGGTCTAAGACACCGTCGAGTGAGGAGCCAAGGAGCCCGCCCTTGACCGGTGCATTCAGGCGCGTGAAACTCAACCCAAGCTCCTAGGCTGGAGGGGGGAGAATCGACGAGAGGGTTTCCCAGGTGACAAGTGACACGCTGAGCGATGACACGCTCCTGGTGGATATCCCGCAGGTCGAGGGCTTTCCTCTGCTGCCCCCGTGCTTGCTGGTTGGATTTCTGGGGCGTGGTGCCATGGGTACCGTGTATTACGGCCACCATCTGCGTCTCGAGATTGAAGTTGCAGTCAAGTGCCTGAGTCCCGAAGTCGCCGCCTCGCCCGGTTCGTGGGTGTTGCGATTTCAGCGTGAGGCGTCCTTGGCGGCTCGCGTCAGTCACCAGAACCTCGTGCGCTCCTACGACGTCTTGCGATATCAGGATCTCTGCTATCTGGTCATGGAGCTGGTTCGAGGTGAGAACTTGCGCCAGTGGGTGCAGCGCGCGGGAGCTATGGGGGCAGATGCTGCGGTAGCTGTCGTGGCCCAGGCCGCTGCCGGGCTTGCTGCGGCGCACTCAGAGGGGATCGTTCACAGGGACATCAAGCCGGACAACGTGCTGATCTCCACGGATGGCGCGGTGAAGGTGGCTGATCTGGGACTGGCTAAGGCGCTCATTGGGTTGCCCGACCAAGGCGTCTCCACCTTGGGCACAGCGACCATGGGTACGCCGCTGTACATGGCGCCTGAGCAGTGGGGTGATGTGAGCTCGGTCGGCCCTCAGGCAGATGTTTTCGCGCTGGGGGCCACCCTCTGGTTCCTTCTCGTTGGGTCGGATGCGCGATCCCAATCCAGTCTGCGGCAACTGATCCGGGAGGCTGTTTCCGAACCATTCCCGGACGTGAGGAAACACCGAGACGACGTTCCCGACGATCTAGCGCTGGTCGTAGCCAAGGCCACGGCTGTGGACCCCAGTGCGCGGTACGCGGACGGGGGCGAGTTTCTCCGTGCCCTACAAGCCATCCAAGTTTCTCGTTCGGGACCTCCCCAGGCGCCAGCCAGGTCGAAGCCTTGGACCCCTCCCTCTATGGGGCCGACTCCGGCTGTCCTGCAGTTGGCAAAGGCAGCTCTCTCGTCGCGGCAGTTGGATCCTGCGGATTACGGTGACCAGGACTTACGCTCAGCCGACGGAGAACCCGATGCGGAGGCGACCGATGCTAGGGACGCAGGCCAGCAGACCGCTTCCCCCACACGGTCTACATGGATCGCCGTCTCCCTGCTCATCGTCGTGATCGTCTCGGGCTATTGGGCGATTGCCGGTGGAGACGGCGCCCCGATGAGGCAAGGAGAGATTGTCGTTCAACCGCCGATCGTCCGATCTGCGGCTGAGCTGGAAATGAGGCAAGTCCTCGAATCACGTGTCGCAGTGAGTTGGGACCGGATGCCCGTGGACCAAGCGCTTCAGGAGCTAGCCGACAAGGCGGGCTTTGCTCTGCACCGTGACACGAGTACCTATGAGGCTGAGCTGATCGACAACGGTGATGAGTGGCCTAGGATCTCGATTGAAGGTGTCGCTCCGATAACTCAGTTGGTCGACCTTCTCTGCGACGCTGCCGAGGCTAGCGGCGATTTGTTCTGGTGGCTTGATCCACCGCACCTCGTTGTGAGCGACGAGGTGCCTGCGATGGATCTTCACTTCTTCGGCATCACACCGCTTACGTCGATCGAGGGCTTTAGCTCGAATGAGATCATTGATCTCGTTCGTGAGAACGTCCGGCCTTACGACTGGGATTGTAGCGACGCCTACAATATTGATGCCCCGGACGATCGGCGTCTACTGGTCACTCACGAGCCCCGTGTGCTGGAGCAGATCTCGTTGTTTCTGAACCGGCTGCTGCATGTTGACCCCGCTCGAGAGCGCTCATTGGTGGAAGTCCCTCTGGCCCTGTACGGCCAAGCCGCCGCGCCGATTCCCGAGGAGGGCATCACGGTCGGCCAGCTCGCGCGAGACCTAGCGGACCTCCTTGGCATGGCGTTACACACCGCGCTCGACGACGAAGAGGCAGCCCTCTACCTGGAGCAGCTCGTCGTCTCAGATCGGGTCGAGGCGACGGTGGAGGATCGGTTGAAGGAAATCGGGAAGCAGACGGATCTACAGCTCGATGTGGGGGCGGAGATTCTCACGCTCTCAGTCGATGGGGCTGCGGAATACCTGCTTGTTCTCTACGACGTCTCGCAGTTGGCGCTCGATCAGCTCTCGTTGCGCGAAGTGGTCTTCAATCTTCTGCCATCGGGGACTGATGCGGTGTCATTCTCTGATGGGGTGGAGGTAGACCCGCCGCTGCTCGTCCCAGAGGACTCCCTGCAGTCTCTGATCCAAGATAACGTGATGCCAGACTCGTGGTACGACGATCCCGAGCAGACCATCACGCAGTTTGACGACACCTTTGCCGTCGTGGCGCCGGTGGAGGTGCACCGCAAGATCTTAGAGATGTTGGATGCGTGGGCAGCTATCGACGCTGAGGAAAGCGGGAACGGCGGCTGAGCCCTCCTGGTCTGAAGTAAGGGACGAGCCGAACTGTCATTCGTCGAAGAGACTCACCTAGCATCAGACCGTGACGAGTCGCTGTGGGGGCGACCAAGCTCAGGCTGTGATCGCGCACAACGGTCGCCATCCTCCCAGACCCCAACCTGTGACCGGCGGAGCCCGTCGGATACCGTAAGTCGCCATGTCCCAACGTGCTGATCGTGGCTTCTTACGTTCGGCGCGGGTTGTCTCCTCGCTGACCCTCGTTTCGCGAGTGATGGGTTTGTTGCGCGATGCGGCCATGGCCCACGTGCTCGGGGCTGGGGTGGTCAACGATGCGCTGACCTTCGCCTGGACCGTCCCCAACGCCTTTCGGCGCCTGTTTGGCGAGGGGGCTTTGAGCTCGGCGTTTGTGCCGGTGTTTACCAAGGTGCTCGACGAACACGGGCGGGCCCGGGCGCGGCAGGTGTCCAACCAGGTCATTTCGGGGTTGGGGCTGGGGCTGCTGGTTCTCTCCGTGGTGCTGATCGTGTTGGTGGGGATGATCCCTGAGGCCTGGCTCGAGTCTTGGGTGGGTGGGGCTGAGCCAGGGAAGGCCCAGCTGATCGCGTCCTTCTGCCAGTTGCTGCTGCCTTACCTGGCGGTCATCTGCGTGGTGGCCCAGTTTATGGCCGTGCTGAACTCTCTGGGCGAGTTCGCCGTGCCAGCCTTTGCGCCGGTGATTCTCAATGTGATCTGGCTGCTGGGTGTCATCGGCGCGGCGGTGTGGGGGGCGCAGTCGAACCTCGAAGACCCTCGGGAAGCCCAGGGGTTCATCATTGTCTGCACGATCTTGGTGGCGGCTTGCGTGCAGTTCGCCTGGCATCTGCCGAAGATGGCGGCGCTGGGAGTGGGTTTTCGACTGACCCGCCCGCGCTTGGGCCCGGAGCTGCGGGCGGTGGCCACGGCCATGGGCCCCATGCTCTTGGGCATGGGCGCGGCCCAGCTGAACGTGATGGCTGATCGCAGCATCGCCATCGCCATGCTGCCCACGGGGGGCACGACCCACATTTACTACGCCATGCGCATCCAGCAGTTCCCCATGGGACTGGTGACCATGGCCATCGTGACCGCGGTCTACCCCATGTTGGCCCGACTCATGGCCCGGGACGATCACCGCGGGGTGGCTGCCACCGCCGGACTCGCCCTGCGCAGCAATCTGCTCATCGCTTTGCCCGCAGCCGTGGGACTTGTTCTGCTGGCTCACCCCATTGTGACGCTGCTCTTCGAGCGGGGGCAGTTCGGCCCCGACAGCTCAGTGCTGACGGCGGGGGCGCTCGCTGGTTACGCGGCCGGGATCCCCTTTGCGGGCACGGTGATGCTGCTCACTCGGGCTTGCTACGCCACCGGCGACGTGAAGTTCCCCGTGCGGGTGGGGCTGTCCATGGTGCTGGTGAACGTGTCCCTCGACCTGGCTCTGGTGGGCCCTCTCGGCGAGCTGGGCTTGGCCTGCGCCACGTCGGTCACCACCGTGTTCACCGCGATCTGGCTCATGGTTGGCGTGCGGCGGCGCTTGGAGCTGCTGCCTGGCGAGCGGCTGCTCACGGGTTTGTTGCCTTCGTTGCTGGTCGTGGCGCTCATGGGCGCCGTGGTGTCCACCGTCGACTACGGCCTGGTCGCTTGGCTGGGCAACACTCGGGATGTGGCGATCTGGCGCGTTCTCGCGGGCACTGTGTCGGGCCTCGCGGTGTTCGTGACCCTGGCCCAGCGCCTGTGCCCGAAAGAATGGCAAGAGGTCTCTGGGGTTTGGCGCAAGGGCGACTGACCCCCCGTAGCCCTGCGCCCCACTCCCGGCTGCTACCATGCGCCGCTCTCATGCATCGCGCCCTCGACATCCCCGCCGACTTGCAGCTCTTTGGGCGCTCCTCCCGCGTGATCGCGGTGATTCGGCCCTTTCGGGTCGACGACGTCATGGCTCGACTGGTGAGCCTGGGGCCCCAAGAGGTGGCCGTTGAGCTCGTGCGGGGTTACGGACGCCAGAAGGATCACTTGGCTCTTTACGACGAGCACGATATCGACAGCCTGTTTCTGCCCAAGGTGCGCATCGAGTTCATCATTGCGGGAGAGCGGCTGCGCCAGGCGATCGATGCGGTTTGCGAAGGCGCCCTCACCGGGCGCATCGGCGACGGCAAGATCTTCATCCAGGCGATTGAGCCTGCTGAGGGCCAGCTGCCGGTCTCGGCGGTGAACTCATGACCGTGGGCGGCTCGAGCTCGGGGGAGGACACACCCGGCAACAAGGACGGGGCCGAGGCCTCTCATAGGGCGGCGGGCGATTCAGAACGCCCGTCCACCAACCTACGCCCTTCGGATGGCTCGCGGAACCAGCACCCCCAGGCCGCTCCAGACATCTGGGAAGAGCTCGTCGCCTGCCGCCGCCGGGGAGAGCCCGCTGCCCTGGCCACCATTGTTTCGACCTTGGGTTCGACCCCGGGCAAAGACCCGATGAAGATGCTGGTGCGCTCGGACGGCAGCTTCGTGGGCTCCGTGGGGGGCGGCTGCCTCGAAGCCGAGGTATGGGAGCATGCCCGTACGGTGATGAACTCCCACCGGGCCATGACCGTCGATTACAGCCTGACCGAGAAGGACTACCCTGACAGCGGCTTGATCTGTGGCGGCCGCCTTACGGTGTTTATAGAACCTGTGACATCTCCAGAACTTCATGTTTTTGGTGCGGGCCATGTAGGCCTGGCCACCGCGCGGCTAGCTGCTGACGCGGGTTTCCGGGTGCTGGTCCACGACGATCGGGCGGACATGCTCGACGACGATCGCCTGGGCCCGGGGCTGCTGGCTGTCCCCGGCGAGTACGAAGAGGTGCTCGCTGAAGCCATCCCGGGGGAGGCCTCCCACGTGGTGGTGATGACCCGGGGGCACCACGACGACGAACGGGTGCTGCGGGCTCTCTGGAACGCCGGCTGCAAACCACGCTTCTTGGGCATGATCGGCAGTCGCTCGAAGCGCAAGGTGCTTTGGGACCGTCTCGCGGCCGAGGGCTTGGCCCACGATTGGCTCGACGCAGTGGTCTCTCCCGTGGGATTGCCCATTGGCGCACGGACCGCTGCGGAGATTGCCGTGTCGGTGGTGGCTCAGCTCATCGCGGGCGTCCGAGGAGCTTCTCGGGCTGCTCCCGAGCCGAACAGTCAGCGAGCATCTTGACCCTTCTCGCAGCACCCCAGTAACCTCTTAGGGTTCTGGACCTAGTGTGGTGCGGCAGCGCGGTGGTTGATCGCGCCTTGCACCACTCAGCTACAACACCGGAGTTCCCCGTGACGCCTCGCTGTCTGCTCTTGCCCCTCGCTGTGGCCCTCTTGGCGCTTCCCGCCTTGGCCGACACCCTCGTGCTCACCAGCGGACGTGAGGTCAACTGCCGCATCAAGAGCGAGAGCTACGAGAAGATCGAGTTCCAGACGCCCGGTGTGCGCTCGACTCAGTCTGAGGACACGGCCGACGTGGCCTCGGTCACCTACGGCAGCAAGTCCCCTGAGTATCGCAAGGGCGATGAGCTCGCTCAGGCTGGCCAAATGGGAGAGGCTGCCGGTTTCTACCTGACGGCGTCTGACGACGAAGATGCCGAGGATCACCAACGGGCCACGGCACTGATGAACGCTTGCGACGCGTTGCTCTCCAACAACAACTTCGCTGAGGCGAACGAGTTCTTGGGTGAGCTCTTGCGCAAGTACCCGACGACGCGGCACCTGGCGCCAGCGCTGTTGGGCCGCGGCACTGCCTTGATCAAGACGGGCAAGTTCAGCGAGGCCGACGAGGTCTTTCAGGAGCTCAAGGCGGACGCAGCCGAAAAGGGCCTGGGCGAGCGTTGGGGCCACGAAGCAAACTTCTACCTGCTCTGGTCTGCAGAGGCCCAGCAGAAGAGCGGTGTGGTGGACGGCTACAAGCAGCTGCGATCCATGACCAAGAGTGACTACCCGGGCATCTCCAACAAGTGCGCCTTGCGCTTGGGTCGGGTGCACCTCGACGAGAATCGTGTGGCCGAAGCTGAGACGATGTTCCAAGAGATCATTGGCAGCCGGCTTGAGACCAACGGGGCGATCGTGGCGGGGGCCTACAACGGTCGCGGTCGCTGTCAGTTCGGTCGGGCCATCGGCAGCCTGTCTGCTGGGGACAGCGAGCGATCCATCGAGTTCTTTCAGGATGCGCTGAAGGATTTCTTGCGTGTCCACGTGAGCTACCCCGGTATTCGTGCGGAGCAGGCTGAGGCGCTGTACTTCGGCGGTCAGTCCTTCATCAACCTGGCTGACTTGAACGCCGAGATCGAGGACGCGCGGAACAATGGTCGCGTGTTGCTGAAGCGTTGCCAGGTGGGCTTCGGGGGCACCGAGTGGGCCGCCAAAGCCGGCAAAGAACTCTGAGCGAAACGAGAGTGGCGCGAAGCGGCCCGCTGCGATGATCTTCAAGAACTACAGGGTCGACTCTCTGGCGCGCCAGACGTGGGGGAATCACTTCCATTGGGGCTTCGTCACAGGCGTCCTGCGCGCTGTTTTGCGCTCGGTGTTTCGGGTGAGCACCGCCGACATCAAGACGGTGCCCGAAGGAGCCTTGATCGTTGCGCCAAACCACCGTTCGTTTCTCGACCCAGCGCTGGTGGGTTCGCTGCTCGATCGCCGCGTGATCTTCATGATGCACGCGAAGTACTACGACAGCCCGAAGCTGAACTGGTGCTACCGCATGGCCCGCTGCATCGTGGTCGAGGGCGAAGGGGATAACCGCAAAGCACTGCGGGACGGTAAGGCTGTACTCGAAGCGGGGCACGCCCTGTGCATCTTCCCTGAAGGCACCATTTCTCCAGATGGTGAACCCCAAGCGGCTCAGCCAGGCATGGCCTGGCTGGCGCGCAAAACGGGCGCGCCGATTCTGCCCGTGCACGTGGGCGGGACTCGGGAGGCCTTGACCAAGGGCCGCCGGGGAGTGCGCTTCTCGCCGATCACTGTTCGTGTGGGCGAGCTGATCGACCAAGCAGATTTCGTTCCTGGGCGGGCGGGAGCAGAGGCTCTCACGGCATCCGTGATGGAAGCCATCGCCGATTTGGCGCCGCCGTCTGAGTGAGGCGATCTTGCCCGGAAGTCCTGGGTTTCGTTCGCTGAAGTTCAGCCTGAGCATTCTGACTTTGGCCCCGTCTGACGAGCCCGTTGGCTTTGTCCATTGGTGCGTTACTCAGGAGGCATGGCGACGACTCTCCACTTGCCTGCCATGGCGGTGGGTCGACGTGCTCGGGTTGCGTCGGTGGTGCGACAGCCATGAGACTCTCCACGGGAGCGACTGTATGGGCACGAAAGATGGCGAGGACGCCGGGGCTGTTCATTGGCTCGATGAAGGTCTGCGTCGCAGGCTGGCCGCCCATGCTCGGCGCTACGTGGGTGACGCTAGCGAGGCTGAGGACATCGCCCAAGAGACCTTGATGCGCGTAGACAAGTCTTGGCACCGACTGCGCACTCGGGGCCGCATTGAGGCTTGGATGTTTCGCATCTGTCGCCACGCCGCTATCGACTACGTCCGCGCTCGGAAAGTACGTCGGGGTGTGTGGGGCTCCATGCCCGAAGACGCTGAGGTCTGGGGTTTGGTGACGCACGAGCAAGGGGCGGCTGTGTCCGAACTCGACGACGGAGGGCTGTCCGCCTCCCAGCGACTGCTCTTGGGGCTGCATTACGAGAAGGGGCTTTCTCAACCCGATATCTGCAGCATGACTGGGTTGAGTGCTCCTGCGCTGCGGGTGCGCCTCTTTCGAGCTCGCCGTGCCCTGCGCCAGATGTAGGTCGCCATTGTGCGCCGAATCCGAGTGAGCTGGGAGTTCTGCGGGAGACGGACGTGCGACGCCCGAGGGGCGTCTCTTTGCGGAGATTCGCGGCTTCTCGGGGCTCAACTCGGCATGGGATTCTCCGAGACCATAAAGACGATAGCTGGCCACGGTCGATAGGAGAGCCCGTGGGTGCTGCGAGCCGCTGTGGCGAGGCCCTGTTGAGCCGTTTGGCATAAACCTGGAGACGCGTGCACCATGGCCCTGAGTACGAAAGGAGCCCGACGTGCGCTCGACGTGAGTGTGTCGCTGGTGGGCCTGTGCCTGATGGTGATGGCGCTGCCGTTTGTGGCCTTGGCGATCAAGCTCGACAGTCGAGGGCCCTTGTTCGCTCGCGACCTTCGGGTGGGCCAACAGCGTCGAGATCGAGACCGCACCACAGGGGGGCAGCGCTTGCACGACGCTCGTGGCCATCTGTTCTGGAGTCTGCGCTTTCGTGTGTTGGGCGAAGACGTCTTGACGAAGGGCCGTCGTCTCGGCGAAGACCCTCGGCTCACACGAGTGGGACGTGTTCTGCGTCGCACGGGGCTCGAAGATTGGCCCCAGCTTTGGATCGTGCTTCGTGGGCGCATGAGCTTGGTGGGGCCGCGACCTCTGACGCCCGACTGCATCGACCGGCTATGCCGAGAGTTCCCCGCTTATCGTTCGCGGCTCAGCGACATGATGCCGGGCTTGCTGGGTTTCGCTCAGACCGAGTGTGCCGAGTCGGCTAACTTCTTCGCGGCAGTCTGCGAGAAGATTGTCTTCGACTTGCACTACCGTAATCGCCTGACCGAAGTTTCGCCGGGGAAGGCCGTGCTGCAAGATCTGAAGGTGATGGCCGCTACGGTGCTGGGGCGCTGGCGGGGCAGTCGCCGTGTGGTGGGGACCGACGTGATTAGCGTGGAGTATCCCCATGCGTTTGGCCTCCTGGGTTGTGATCCGTCGGCGTTGGCTCGGCGCATGCCAGCTGAGCTCAGCGGCGAAGTGGTGGAGCATGACGCCGGGTTCACTTGCTGGTGGTACCCGCCTCACCGTCCGGTACTGGGCTTGTCCGTGCCCCAGGACGAGCTGATGTCTGAAATCTGCGAGACGCTGGCCGCCGAAGCGGGTGGAGCTTTGTGCTTTGCTAAGTCTCTGCAGCCCGGCGAGAGTGCACCGGCTGGCGAGGAGCCCGACTGCATTTCGGCCGAGTTGCCCAGCGCTCTTGAAGACGTGCAGGCTGTGTCCGAGCACTTTGTCGACTTGTGGCAGGAATTAGCCAGTCGCTCTTCTGACGAGCACTTCGTTTTCAGCATGAGCTTTCTGCTCATCGAAGGCCTGGTCACGGTGGCGAGTTCTGCTGACGAGGACCACGGTCGTCTGCGCATCGAAGTTGAGATCTACTCGGACCGGGTTCAACTGCGCGTCCTGGCAATCGCCAGCGAGCGATCGAGCACCCCCAGGTATGCGCCTGCAGTAGCCCTGCCGCGGCTGACAAGCTAGGGGCACACGAGCCCAAAGAGCCCGTAGTTGAGCGGACGGAGCATCCCCGGCTTTCTTTCGTTGGTCGC
>JBLIMM010000003.1:0-42340 GCA_047638635.1 Pseudohongiellaceae bacterium
ATTCGCCACCCGGCGACCAACGAAGAATGCACCTTCGAAGCGCCGATGCCCGACGATATCCAAGCCTTGCTGAAGGTGCTGTCCATCGTGGCCAGTGAAGGCTAAGCCGCCACTGTCACCCTTCCTTCGACGATCACAACCTGGCACGAGCAACCACGAGCAACCACGAGCAACCATGAGCGACTCGCTGAACGCGTGGCTGAACGGCCGCTTCACCCCGGCCCTTCCCACAGGATCTCCCACCGAACGCAAGACCCCCTCGGGCTTGGAGATCGACCCGCTCTACGAAGCTGGGGAGGAGGCCGACCCCGCTCTGGGGCGCCCGGGCGAAGCACCCTTTACCCGTGGTCCCTATCCGAGCATGTACCGCGGTCGCCCGTGGACCATGCGCCAGTACGCCGGGTTCTCCACCGCTGAAGAGACCAACACTCGCTATCGCTTCTTGCTGGAGCGTGGGCAGAGCGGGCTTTCTGTGGCCTTCGACCTGCCCACGCAAATGGGCTACGACCCCGACGCCCCACTGGCGGCTGGGGAGGTGGGCAAGGTGGGTGTGTCCATCGCTTGTCTGGCTGACGTCGAGCGCCTGTTCGAGGGCATCCCCCTGGATAAGGTCTCGATCTCCATGACCATCAACTCCACGGCGCCGGTGCTGCTGGCCTTCTTGGTGGTTGCGGCTAAGCGCCAGGGCACGGACCCGAAGTCCCTGCGGGGCACCTTGCAGAACGATCTGCTCAAGGAGTACATCGCCCGGGGCACCTACCGCTTTCCCCCATCCCCTTCGTTGCGTTTGGTGACGGACGTGATTGCGTGGTGCCACGAGGAACTGCCCCGCTTCAACCCGATTTCGATCAGCGGCTACCACATGCGCGAGGCGGGCTGCACGGCCCCCCAAGAGCTGGCTTTCACCCTGAGCAACGGCCTGGAGTATGTGCGCGGAGCTGTGGAGCGCGGTCTCGACGTGAATGACTTCGCCGGTCAGCTCTCGTTCTTCTTCAACGCGCACAACGACTTCTTCGAAGAGATCGCCAAATTTCGGGCGGCCCGGCGCATGTGGGCACGATTGTTGGCCGAGCGCTTTGGGGCCACCTCTGAAAAGGCCATGCGCCTGCGTTTTCATACCCAGACTGCTGGCTCGACCCTGACCAGTCAGCAGCCGGATGTGAACGTGGTGAGGGTCACGCTGCAAGCGTTGGCCGCGGTGATGGGCGGCACCCAATCTCTGCACACGAACAGTCGAGACGAAGCTCTGGGGCTGCCTACGGCCGAGGCTGCGCTGCTGGCCCTGCGTACGCAGCAGGTGATTGCCGAAGAGAGTGGTGTGACCGCGACCATAGATCCGTTGGGCGGCTCGCCGTTTGTTGAGGCGTTGACTGACCGCGTGGAGGCCGAGGCGCTAGAGCTGATTGCCGAGATTGACCGCCGTGGCGGCGCTCTCGCTGCCGTGGAGCAGGGTTTCCAGCAGCGGGAGATTCACCACGCGGCCTACGAACATCAGCTCGCCGTGGATGCCGGTAGCCGGCGCATCGTGGGAGTGAACTGCCACGAAGAGGGTGAGCAGGTGCGGCCACCGATTCTGCAGATCGACGATGCCCTGGGAGTTCAGCGGTCTGAGGCGTTGAAGGACTGGCGGGCGCAGCGTGACGATGCTCGTTGGTCCGCTGCAATGAACGAGCTGGTGGCAGCTGCTAAGGACGACTCCACGAACGTGATGCCGGCGCTGGTGAAGGCCGTCGAGGCTGGCGCCACCGTGGGTGAGGTTTGCTCCCGACTGGAACAGCTGTTCGGTCGCTATGAGCCGACCATCACGATTTGATCAGCGGCGCCTGAAACAACGAAAAACACTACAGCTGGCCCGTGACGATCGTGGTTCCTTATCGGTACGATAGGCGGTTGCCCGGAGGCGCAAATTTACAGTGCCCGGGACAACTCTCAAGACCCCCCAAGTGGGGTGAATTAAGGAACCCAACCATGTTGTCCGTGAACGAACTGATGAACCCTGAGCCGCGCACTGTGCGGCCCGAAGACTCCCTGACCAAAGCTGCCCAAGCCCTTTGGGACGGTGACTGCGGCGGCCTAGCCGTTGTGGACGATGAGCTGCATCCTGTGGGCTTTCTCACTGACCGGGACATCGCCATGTCCGGGGCCATTCAGGGTCTACCCCTGCATGATTTGACGGTCTCGTCTTCGATGACGGGGCGCTGTGTCACGGTGACGGCTGGCGCCAGCATGCAGCAGCTGCACGGGCTCCTGCGCGAGCACAAGATGCGTCGTCTGCCTGTGGTCGATGAAAGCGGCGTGCTGGTAGGCGTGGTGGGTGTGTCCGACCTCGTCAGCTACGTGGCCAGCAAGCCCCGGGCCACGAAGGAAGCTGCAGAACTCCGCAGCACATTGGGTGAGTTGTCCCACTCGGGTTTGGCTGAGCGCCTGGCAGCCCCGAAGGCCAAGACCGCAGGCAAGACCGCAGGCAAGACCGCAGGCAAGACCGCAGGCAAGGCCAAGAAGAAGGCCAAGGCTGTGAGCCAGCAGATGACTCTGAACATGGGCCAGACGACCACAGCCACCAAGAAGCCCGCGAGTCGTCGCAAGGCTGCAGCCAAGCCTGCCGTGAAGTCGGCCGCGAAGCCTGCCTCGAAGACGGCCGTGAAAGCTGCCGTGAAGTCGGCCGTGAAGTCGGCACCGAAGAGAGTCGTGAAGGCTAGCGCGAAGAAAGCGGTGAAGGCCGTCGCGACAGTTAGCGCGAAGGCAGCGGGGAAGGCCGCGGGGAAGGCCGCGGGGAAGACCACCCAGAAGGCCACCAAGAAGACCGTACTGAAAGCGTCCGGTAAGGCAGTGGCCAAGAAAACCGCAGTGAAGGCCGCAGTAAAGACCGCAGTAAAGACCGCAGTGAAGGCCGCACCGAGAGCTTCCGGCAAGGGACTGGCCAAGAAGACCGCGGTGAAGGCTGGCGCCAAGACTGCCTCGAAGCCAGTGGTCAAGTCAGCAGTCAAGACGGTGATGAAGGCGAAGCCCAACACCCGCCGTGGCAGCAAGGGCGCAGCTAAGGCTCAGGACAAGGGCCGCAGCGCCGGCGCCTGATCTACCTCTGATCTGCCTCTGAACTGAGAAGTCCCCCGGGGTGCTTGTGGGTTGGCCGGGGGACTTCTGTGTATCCGGGGCCCTGCCTTGGAACCCTGTGCCTGCCTTGGAACCCTGTGCCTGCCTTGGAGCCCTGTGCCTGCGTCGGAGCCCTGTAGCGGCCTGTTGGTTCGGAGCCAGTCGGGCCTTGTTGCGGCCTGTTCGAGCCTTCAGGCGTGGCCTTGGGGCCCGCTGCAGCCCTTGTCACACCCGGTGTCTTCAGCTGTGCTGCCACCGGTGCCGAGCCAACCAGCGGTGTCTCTGCCCTACTCCAGGTCGAGCGGGCGCACCCAGATGTTGCGGTAGCGCACCGGGTTTCCGTGGTCTTGCAGGCGAATCGGCCCTGTGTCGTCGTGGGGCTCGTAGCTGGCCACGCGCTTGTGGGCTGTCTGTCCGATGAACTGCCGGTCGTGGTGCACGACCACACCGTTGTGGATCACCGTGACCGCTGCGGGGGACAGCAGCGTATCGCCGTCGAAGCGCGGCGCCCGAAAGACGATGTCGTAGGTCTGCCACTCGCCAGGACCGCGGCTGGCATTGACGGCGGGTGGATACTGCCCGTACATCGCTGCGGCCTGTCCATCGGAGTAGGTGCGATTCTCGAAGCTGTCGAGCACCTGAATCTCGTAGCGGCCCATGAAGAACACGCCGCTATTGCCGCGTCCTTGGCTCTCGCTGGCCCCGTCGCTGGGGGAGGCCCATTCGATATGCAGCTGCACATCCCCAAATTGCTCTCGAGTTTGGATGTCGCCGGTGCTGTTCACTTGCGCGGCGCCACCGACGATGTCCCATCCGGCTGGGCCCGTGCCATTCTCCCAAGCTGCCAGGTCGGTGCCGTCGAACAGCACCAGAGCATCGCTTGGTGCCGCGCCCCGCTCTCCGGGGTCAACGATCGCAGGGGCGGGCCGGGCAGAATCGTGGACGCGCCACAGGCCTCCGGGCAAGAACGGCGTGTCGTCATAGCCCGGTGACTCGTCCGCAGCGGCGACTGCAGGGGGATCGGGGGCAAAGGACGAAGCTACCGCCATGATGGCGAGGGAGCAGACCAAAACGATACGCAAGGGGCGGGACATAGGTGCGGACTCCGCTGATCCTGATAATCCGGGGGCTGCCAGCATGGCCCTTGGCCGCCGCCATGACTAGACCGGAGTTCTCCTGAGCGCGGTTTGGAGACGGTCGGTGAGGCGTGCCAGCTGGGAGAACAGCAGGGATGACAAAAAGGATGGCCGAGGGGTTGGCAGCAGGCAGCAGACTCAGCGGCTCCTCGTTCCTATAATCTCGCTCCACCTATCGACCTGACAGTCATGTCGGTGGGCCTTGAGACCCAGGCTCCGGAGCCAAGATGTCCGACCGCGTTGAAGACATGCGCCGCCGCAATGAAGCGGCCCTCGAAGGTGGGGGCAAGCGTCGCGTCGAGGCCCAGCACGAGCGGGGCAAGCTGACTGCCCGAGAGCGCATCGACTTGCTCCTGGACGAAGGCTCGTTTCAAGAGTACGGCCGCCTGATTCGGGGGCGCATTGACTCCTTCGGCTACAAGCCCGTGCCGACCGATGGCGTGGTGACGGGTTTCGGCACCATCGATGGTCGTCCCGTGGCGGTCTTTAGCCAAGACTTCACCATTAGTGGTGGCTCGCTCGGGGAGGCGCATGCCGCCAAGATCGTGGCCTTGATGGAGAAGGCTCTCAAGGTGGGTGTTCCGGTGGTGGGGCTCAACGATAGCGGCGGTGCGCGCATTCAAGAGGGTGTGGCTTCGCTCGGTGGCTACGCGGACATCTTCCTGCGCAACACCAAGGCCAGTGGCGTGATCCCCCAGCTGTCGGCGGTCATGGGACCCTGTGCCGGCGGTGCGGTTTACAGCCCGGCGATCACCGACTTCATCGTCATGGTCGAGAAGACCTCGTACATGTTCGTGACGGGGCCGAACGTGGTGAAGACGGTCACCCACGAAGAGGTCACCAGCGAAGAGTTGGGCGGGGCCATGACCCACGCAGCCAAGAGCGGTGTGGCGCACTTTCGTACGGGGAACGACGCCGAGTGCCTGTCGCTCATGCGCAAGCTGATCAGCTACCTGCCTCTGAATAATCGCGAAGACCCTCCGCGGGTCGCTTGCCTCGACGATGCAGCGCGGGCTGACACAGCACTCGACACCTTGGTGCCGGACAACCCCAACAAGCCTTACGACATTCGCGAAGTGATCACTCGAGTCATGGACGACGGCGAGTTTCTTGAGGTGCACGCCGACTTCGCCGGAAACATCGTGGTGGGCTTTGCTCGGCTTGATGGACGCACAGTGGGCGTGATCGGCAACCAACCTATGGTGCTGGCGGGCGTGCTCGATATCGACAGCAGCGACAAGGGTGCACGCTTCGTTCGCTTCTGCGACGCGTTCAATATCCCCTTAGTGACCTTCGAAGATGTGCCTGGGTTCTTGCCGGGCACAGCTCAAGAGTACGGCGGCATTATTCGCCACGGCGCCAAGTTGCTCTACGCGTACTGCGAGGCGACGGTGCCGAAGATCACCGTGATTTGTCGCAAGGCTTACGGCGGCGCTTACGACGTGATGAGCAGCAAGCATATTGGAGCCGACCTCAACCTCGCTTGGCCTACTGCAGAGATTGCTGTGATGGGCGCGAAGGGTGCGGTGGAGATCATCTTCCGCCGAGATATCGCCGAGGCCGAAGACAAGGATGCGCGCCTCGAGGAGTTGGTGAGCGACTACGAAGAGAAGTTCGCGAACCCCTACGCTGCCGCTGAGCGGGGCTACGTTGACGCCGTGATCGAGCCTCACGAAACGCGGCCGCGATTGATCGCGGCGCTGCGGTTGCTCGAGACCAAACGGGACAAGAATCCGCCGAAGAAGCACGGGAACATCCCGCTTTAAGGGGGCCGGTTATGACGACGACGAACGCAGGACGACCTATCCAGAAGATCCTCGTGGCGAACCGGGGCGAGATCGCCTTTCGGGTGATGCGCACGTGTCGCGAAATGGGCATTCGGTCCGTGGCCGTGTATTCCGATGCGGACCGATCGGCGCTCCATGTGCGGGCGGCCTACCAGGCCGTGCGCATTGGGCCGGCGCCCAGTGCTGAGAGCTACTTGCGCCCCGAGGCGATTCTCAAGGCGGCGAAAGAGACCGGCGCCGATGCCATTCACCCGGGTTTCGGCTTCCTTTCTGAGAACGCCGCATTCGTTCGTGAAGTGCGTGCGGCAGGGCTGATCTTTGTGGGCCCGTCAGCCGAAGCCATGGAGGCCATGGGTGACAAGATCGAAGCTCGCCGGCGGATGATTGCTGCGGGAGTTCCCGTGGTCCCCGGAACTTCCGATCCCGCTGAGAGCGACGAGCAACTCATCGAAGAAGCGCGGGATATCGGCTACCCGGTGATGATCAAGGCCAGTGCCGGCGGCGGTGGCAAGGGCATTCGCATTGTCCGCGAAGAGGGCGAGTTGTTGTCTTTGGCCAAGCGCGCATCGAGCGAGGCTGCGACGGCTTTTGGCAACGGGGCCATCTATATCGAGAAGTTCTTAGAAGAGCCCAGGCACATCGAGGTGCAGGTCTTTGGGGACAGCCACGGCAACGTGGTGCACCTTGGTGAGCGGGAGTGTTCTATTCAGCGTCGGCACCAGAAAGTGATCGAAGAGCGTCCGTCTGTGATCGTCGACGACGACTTGCGCGCGGCCATGGGCGCCTCGGCTGTACGCGCCGCAAAGTCCATTGGCTATGAAGGGGCGGGGACCCTCGAGTTCTTGGTGGACAAGCACAAGAAGCACTACATGCTGGAGATGAACACCCGGCTGCAAGTGGAGCACCCGATTACCGAGATGACAAGTGGCATCGATTTGGTGCGCTGGCAGATCTTGGTGGCTCAGGGGGAGCCGCTGCCCCTCGCTCAAGATCAGATCGAGCTTCAGGGTCATTCGATCGAGTGCCGCATCTACGCTGAAGATGCCGACAACGGTTTCTTGCCAGCGACTGGCCGCGTAGATCGCCTGGAGATGCCTTCAGGGCCGGGGGTGCGCGTTGACTCTGCCTTGTACGACGGCATGGAGGTCGGTCTGTACTACGACCCGATGTTGGCCAAGGTGTCTGTGCACGGTGCCGATCGCGAGGAAGCCATGGGGCGCATGGCTCGGGCGCTCACTGAAGTGACCATCACTGGTGTGACAACCAACCTGCCTTTCTTGCGCAGGGTGCTGGCCAGCGACCCGTTCCGCAGCGGCCGCTATGACACCAGCACGATCGAGTCTCAGCCCGAACTTTTCGCGCCGAAGCTCTCAGAACGCCGTGAACGCTCAGTGGCCATGATGGCCGGGTTGATGGCCCATGTTCTCCGGCGTCGGCGAGGCTTCGTTGATCGCAACGGTGGCTCGCCTTCTGCTGAGGCGCCCCGGTCAGGTTCTCGAGGCAGTTGGGTCGATGCTTTTCGCCCCGGAGGTGACTCATGAAATACCACGTGCTGATCGGCGATCACCATCACGAAGTCGAGGTGATGTCTCACCGTGGGCAATGGCGGGTCACTCTCGATGGAGAGACCCTAGAGGTCGATCTCTGCGACCTGGTCGATGGGCGGGCCTACTCCATGCTCCTCGACGACCGTTCCGTGGATGTAGGCGTGGAAGAATCCGGGAACAACGTGGCCTTGCTCATTGCCGGGCGACGCTACACCACCGAAGTTCTCGGTGAACGTGAGTGGCTGGCGCGCTCGATTGAGCAAGCCTCTGGGGGCGGCGAGAAGGTCGTCCGCGCCGTGATGACCGGCATCGTTCGCGAAGTCATGGTGAAGCCTGGGGACACCGTCGAAGCCGGCCAGGTCGTGTTCATCCTCGAAGCGATGAAGATGGAGAACGAGGTGAAGTGCGCCGTGTCCGGCACCGTGACGAGTGTCACGGTGGAGCCGGGGCTGACGGTCGAACTGGGCCAGGTGGTCGTCGAGATCGAGTAAGGCTGTCTCGGTTAGAGCTGACCGGCGATGCGTTCCATGCTCTGAGGAGCACCGGGGTCTTCGGCCTGCGCGGTGAAGGCACGCATGGTGATCGCCGCTCCCGCGCGATCGCCGCTGGTCGCTTGCTCAAGGGCTTCGAGCAACACCGGGTAGTGCTTGAGGCCGAAGAGCAGTGCGGCGGCTTCGTTGGTCCGGTCGATGGCCAGGGACAGGTCGTTCAGAGCGACGAGGGCTTCGATTTCCAGGTCGAAGAGCCGCGCCCGGTTGCGGCCAGTGACATCCAGGCCTTCGTTGGTGGCGGCCAGGGCCAGCGTGGCGTTGAAGACTGCCGTGTCACGCTCAAGCAGGTACTCGGCCTGCCGTTGCAAGATGCTGGCGCGGAGGCTGTTCTGTAGCCCGGGACGATCGTCGTACTGGGCCAACTTGGCGCTGGTCAGGTCGAGGGCGGACAAAGCCTGGGCCCACTGTCCAAGGCAGGCGTAGGCCCGAGCGCGGTTCACGTCGACGAAGGGGTCAACCTTGCCCGACTCACTCATGAGCTGAGCTTGGGCTTGGGCTTCGAAGTTCGCCAGAGCTTCGTCGCAGCGGCCCATGCGGAAGAGCAGCAGACCGTAGGTGCGCAACACCTCCGGGCTGGCGGCGTTCTCAGGATCGATGAGCAGCTGCTCCATGATCTCAAGGCCACGCTCTGGTTGGTTGGCCTTGCCGAAACTCACCGCACGGTTGATGGTCATTTGCACGGGAGCTTTGCCCAGTTCTTCGAGCTTGGCATTGACCTCTTCCTGCTTCTCCACGTCACCGAGCTTAAAGTAAACCTCAGCCATCAGGGCGTAGCAGGACACGTTGGGCCGGACGGTAGTCAAGGTCTCAAGAGAGGCCAACGCACCGTCGAGATCATTCAGCTCCATGTAGGCCAGAGCCTTGTAGAACAGAGCCATGGGATGGTCTGGATCTCGGGCGATGGCCTTGTCGTATTCGACGATGGCGTCCCTGAAGGCGCGCTGCTTCTCGCCCAGGTACCGACCGCGATAGTAGAACGGCGTGGCCAAGCGATCGTTGAGGTCGATGACCTCTTCGAAGAGCGACATGGCTTCGTCGCGGAGTGCATGGTCTCGACGAGCAGCGGACTGCTCGTACATCACCTCAGCCTCCATGGCCATGGCGAGCGGACGACCAGCCTTGGTGTTCTTGAGTTTGACCAGAGCGTCTTCGTAGGCCTCGCGATCCTGTGTGCTGACCGAAGCGCGGGCGTAGGCGGTGAGCAGAGCTACGTGCTCGGGGAACTCGACCAGGGTCTGTTCGAGCAGCGGAACCGTCTCGGCCCAGTTGTCGTTGTTCTGCTGGATGCGTACCCAGGCGAGTACGGCGTCCGGGGTATCGGACATGCCCAGGTTCATAGCTTCCTGAAGGTCGGCGAGAGCGCCGTCGATGTCACCGGAAGAGCGCTTGGACGCCGCCCGCTTACGGAGCACCATCGACTGTACGGCCTTGGCCTGCTCGTTGATCGAACGGGTCATGTCGATGTTGTTGTAAACGTCGGTGTAGGTGAGGATGGCACGCTCGAAGTTGCGATCGGCGTTGTGCACATCGCCCAGGCGAATAGCGGCCTGGATGAACGAGCCGTCGTCGTCGAGGGCTGACTCAAACTGCTTCACGGCTGAGTCGATGCGCCCTTCTGTGGCATAGAGCGACCCCAGCTGGTAGTGCACGCGGGCACTATCGGGGACCACCTTCTCGGCCGACCTGAACAGGTCCACCGAGTTCTTGAAGTCTTTGTTGCGCTCAAACGTGCGCCAGCCCAAGCAACTCAAGGCGATGACCAGGACAAACAACCCGATGGGGTTGGTGCCCTTGCCGCCTTCGCCGGAGGCCATCAGGCGGTCGAACACGAAGCCCAAGGCCAAGGCGGCGCCAAGGGTCGGCAGGTACATCAGGCGTTCGGCGAAGATGGTGCCGATGGGCACGATCATGTTCGAGGTGAAGATGGCGGTGCCGGTGAAGAAGATCAGTCCCCAGCCAAAGGCCGGGCTGCGGCGCAGGGAGACGAGACCCACGATGAGCAGAGCGCCCACCAAAATCATCCCGGCAAGGGGTTCGGGGTCGCTCCACTGGTTTGAGAGCTTGATGGCGTTGAAGGAGTAGTCGACGGACAGGTCCTTCGGCCACAACGTGAGCCAGACGTACTTCGCCAGGAGCTTGAACGAGTTCAGGATGCGCAGATCGGTATCGAGCTTGATCAGCGGGTTGTCCAGCATGCCGATGGCGTTTTCATCGGGCTGCAGCTTCCCACCGAGCACTCGGTAGCGCAGAGCCACGTGACAGGCCAAGGCCACCATCGAGCCGCCGTAGACCATGGCGCGATGGGCCAAAGCCAGTCCCCGCCCGCGCAGCGTCCACATGACATCGGTGAGGGCGATGGCTGCGATGACCAGCACAGCGCTCTCTTTGGCCAGCAGGCCCACGAAGAGAGTGACGATCAGCCCGAAGAGGGCGCCCAATCCCAAAGATCCGTCAGGGCGAATGGCCCGCAGGAAGAACAGCATGCCCACAAGAACTGTGAGCGTGGCCAGCTGATCTGATAGGCCAGCTACGTATGCCACCGCCTCGCTGTGGAGGGGGTGCAGCGCGTAGATCGCCGCCGCCAGGAAGGCGACGCGATTCGATTCGAAGAGCTTGGCCACCAGCAAGAAGAACAGCAGCACCACCAACCCGTTCACCAAAATGCTCACCCAGTGATAGGGCACGGCTTTGGCCAGATTGAACGGCTGGGGCGCCTGATTGAGGATCACAGCCCAAATGAACAGGGTCAGAGGCCGGTAGAGGGCCTGACCGCGCATGGACAGCTCAGGGGTCTTCTCTGGGTTGACGCCGTTCCAGTACTCCTGATTGAAGAGCTGCAGGCTCGCGCCCAGGTCGTCGACCACGGGAATCATCGACGAGTTCAGCTCCGGAGAGATCAAAAAGAGGTCGTCGTAGACCAAATTATGATCGACCGTGGGCAGGTAAAGCGCCACGGACAGGAGAAACAGCACCAGCCCGGCTAGGCCCTTGCCGCCCTTTGCGGGGGAGGCTGAGGTAGCTGGGGACATGTCGGCGTTGGGGGCGCCTTCGGGAGTGCCAGTGGGGGTCATCGGGAGTAGACCTTCCGTTCGATGCGATCTAGAGCTTGGGCGATGACGGGGCGAGCCCGGTGGTCGGCCAGGACGTTGCAGGTGTGGAGAGTATCCTGTACAGCCCCAGGCGGAACACCGTTGAGAAGCGCGCCACGAATATGAGAGCCGAGGGGAGCCGCCAGAGCCGCCAAACCCAGGGCAGCTACGGCCAGCAACTCTCGCTCCCCCAGGGGGATTTGAGGACGAGCGAGAAGGCGTCCGTAGGCCGATTCGAGGACCAAGGGCGCGAAGCCGGGGAGTAGCTGGTCGAGTCCAGCGAGGACCTTTTCGGCATTGTCGCCGTAAACCTGGACGAAGACGGTCCGGCCGGCCGCAAGAGTCTCAGAGATCTTGCCGGGAGCCTCGGCCTCGGTCACAGCGGGGGTCGGGCGCCGCTCAGCAATCAATGTGAGCAGCTCAATGGCCCGGGGAAAGCCCCCATAGGCGACCAATTGCAGGGCGGTTTCCTCCATCTCGGCGAAGGTGACGTCCCGCTCGAGACCTAGGCCTATGAGCTCACTTGCGGCGTCGAATCGACTGATCATGGCTGCTCCGTGCAGCAAGGAGAGGCAGCGCAGGCGCAGATCCCCTCCCGGTCGGTCGAGCGTGCTGGCAAGAGAGGCTAAGTCGGTCATGGCCGGCGGACCCTAGCGACGGGGGCTTCACTGATCAACGAAGGGATAGCGCTGATGGCGTCTTGACAGCTCGCTTACACCTTCATTTCATGGTGAGCTATGAGTGCGAAGACGAATTGGTCGACAAGCGATCCCAACGGGCCTCATTGGCCCAGCGTACTGCCACGTCCTCGCGTCCACGTCCCGGCACCGGATTCAGCTCGATGAAGCTCCTGATCCCCGTTCTTTCTTTCGTTCTCTTGGCGCCCATCGCCTTGTCTGCTCCTTTTCAGGATGCACAAGGCTCTGGTCCTTCGCCCAAGGTCCCCATTAACCCCGCTGGCAGCCAGCTCTCTGGCGTGCCCGTCGAAGATATCTCGTCTCACCGGGTGGAATCTCTGCCGTATGTGCGACGGATGGACGACATCGTGTCTCTGGCCGACTTGCTCGCAGAGGTCGACCTGACTGCTGACCCGGTCCTGACCATTGGGCAGCGCGCCCTGTCTCAGGCGAAGTTCCGGCGCCGGGCGCTGATGTACCTGGGTATGGCTGAGGTCGAGCAGACCATCACCACGCTGATCACCTTGGCCGAAATCGATCGCCGGGTCGCTCAGGGCGATAGCGCCGATAACTACCTCCCCTCGGGGGAAGACGTCGATCGCAAGATCGAAGAGATCAAGGAACTCGTACGGATGAACGCCGAGCAGCAGGTTGCTCAGCGTACCGACGGCACCGGTCCCGCCCCTGCTGAAGACGTGGGCGACATCGCTGTTCAAGAGTTCCTGAAGTCGATCGATAGCTCCGTGGGCCAGCAGAAGTACCGGGACATGTTGGGTGCCGAGGCTGCCTTCGAGAAGGTGTTCTTGCCCTTCCCGGCTATGCCGACCAACGAACCGGTTCATGACCAAGCGATTGGCCCCGTCCCCGAGGACGATCCCAAGCCAGATTGGCTGCCTGAGATCACCTGGAATGCTCTGGCCATTGACGACAGTGGCAAGACCCTGCGGCAGTTCGTGAAAGGCGCCGGCTCCCGGGGCGACACGATCCCGGCCTTCTTCAAGGGACAGGTGTTGACCCGCATTCGCGCCGGGGTGGTGAGCCATCTTGGTGTGGAATATTTCTTCGATCACAGCGACTTGCCTGCTGGCGTCTTTATGCGCCTGGGAGGCAAGGGAGTGGCCCACGCCGAAGCGGATGTGGTTGCCGCGACGGATTGGATCGAGGGAAGCAAGGTCGCTCTCCAAGCGTCTGCAGCGGCTTTGGCCGATGCTCAGGTCGCTCTCTCCGAAGCCCAGATCGTGGCCGCAGCCAAGTCGATGGACGCTGTGTCTAGTAAGGACAGCGCTCTGGAGGCCGCTGAGGTTGCTGTGGAGTCGGCCATGAAGGCCTACGACATGGCCGTCATGGCAGCAAAGAGTGCTCCCTCCGATCTCGAAGCTGCTGTGGCAGCGGTGCCTGCCTCTCGCGCAGCGGTCAAAGATGTGACCACGGATGAGTTGTGGCACTTGGTGGCAGGGACGCTGTCCGACGCTGACTACGACATCATTCTTCGTGAGGCCCTGACCCTGGAGGCCATGGAGCGCACGCTCAAGCAGGCTGGTCGCTGGTTGGGTGACGAGGAGTTCGAGGTGGTCTACCAGGAGCACGAGGACGTCTACAAAGGCACCCTCTTCCCCTTGTCGGCCATCATCATGTTCCGGGGCTACAGCTCCCTGGACCGCTACCGGGAGCACTACCGCTACCGCGAGGCCTACCGCCGCTGGCGCAAGGACACGATGAACGAGGACGACCTCGAGAATCACTACCGTGAAGGTGGTCGGTTGTTCTTCGAGCGTGGCAGCGTCCACGTGGACATGGCTTTCAAGGGTGTGTCCAACGTGCCCTTCACCGAGGCCTCCCTGGATAACGCTCTTGCTGAGCTGACCATGGGATTCGGCGAGCTGGGTTCTCCCATGGGCGAAGGCGAAGAGGTTCACCCCATGAGCTTTGAAGAGCTGCTCTTGGAGTATCCGAAGCCCGTGGTGCAAAACCCCCAAGGGGCCGACCGTGCCTTCCAGCGCAACCCCTTGCGTCTGCGTATGACCGAGTCTGATCTGTCGATCTTCCTGACCGGTTACAGCCTGGCCGACGACCTCTTCTATCACGGGTCGGCGGGTGAGTTCTTTGGCCCCTACCTGCAGAAGTGCCGTCGGCACGCCTGGGGTGCTGAGCTGAACGCGGGCGCTTGGATCGTTCGGGTGGACAAGTTCACTCGCAGTCGTCCCCTGGCTCCCCTCGAGGGCACCAACCGCGACCAGGCTGAAGATGACTTCCTCGACCTGAACTACCTGTACTGGTCCCAGGAATGTCTGGAGTCTCTGCTCGAGCGGGTCACCGTCGGCGGCTGATTTCATGACCACTGCGAGCTGGCGCCTGATGCGTTCGGGCGCCAGCTCGCCGTCCTGGAACATGGGCTGCGACCAGTCTCTGCTCAGTGCAGCAGACCCTCGCCCGGTTCTGAGGCTTTACTCCTGGGCGCCCCCAGCTCTTTCGCTGGGTTGGTTTCAGCCCATGGAGCCCTTCGTAGAGCTGGCTCGCCGAGAAGGGCTGACGTTGGTGCGGCGTCCCACGGGGGGCGGCGCCATTCACCACGATCGCGAAGTGACTTTCTGCATCGTGGCGAGGCCCGGCTGTGACGGCTACCCGGCCGAGGTCGTTGAGGCCTACGAATGGGTCCACGGGGTTGTCCGCGGAGCCCTCGCTGAGCTGGGCGCCGAACTCTCGTTTCGCGGTGCCGGCGCGCCGCTCTCAGTGCGACCTCAAGGTGCGACCCTCTGCTTTGAGGACACCACGGCCCTCGACCTGGTGGATGACCAAGGGCGCAAAGTCGTGGGCTCGGCTCAGCGCCGCCGGGGTGGGCGGGTCTTGCACCACGGTTCGATCCCCCTGGCTACGCCGAGTCTTTCTCCCCATGCGGGCTCACTGGAGCTTGCTTGCGGGAGGTCGGTCACCTGGGATGTGGTAGCCGATACTTTGACGGAGCATTTCTCCGCGGCCCTAGGGGATGGAGTGCTGGAGCCCAGCATGTTGACCTCTGTTGAGGTCGCCGCAGCTGATGAGTTGGCTGCTGCGCACGACCCTGCTCTTGGCCGTCGTGGCGCCCGGGCCCGCTGACTGACAGGCTCTACTCCGACGACTTGGCAGTGAGCCGTCAGCGAGTTTTCTCCTGGCACCCTCGGTGGTAGGTAGACTGGCGCGAGCTCGGTGCGTCGCCGAAGAGAAGCCAACCATGGAGAACAAGCGCGTGGGATCGGGTGACAACACCGTGGGTGCCTTATTTGGGGCCACCCAGGGTTCGCGAAGGGACTTAGAACACGGGCTGCGGCTGTTTCGCAGCTACCTGACAGCCAGTCTGGTGATGATGTTGACGGTGGCTTGCACCGTCCATTCGTTCCTCGACGATCCCCGCCCGTTCTGGGTGGTCGACGGGATTGTCATCACTCTGATCCTGTTCTGCTTGGCCATCTTGCCGGCCCGTGGATTCAGAACCACGGCGATGGTTTGTGTGGTGGGCTTCTGGCTCATCGAAGCCACTGTGCTGCTGTTCTCTGGTGGTGCTGCCGGGCCAGCCTTGCTGCTCTTCCCATTTATCGTCTTGTCAGCTGCGTGCTTCTGGTCGGTGCGGGCAGCCAAAGCTTTGGCGCTGGCTACTGTGGCCTGGACCGTTGCTGTCGCCTGGGCTGATACAGCCGAGTTCTTGCCAGAGGTCGTGTTCGAAGAATCTTCTGTGCGCGGTTGGGCCGCCATGGTGGGTTGCCTCGGGGTGATCGTGGCCTTGGTGAGAGCTGCAGAAGGGGCCTTGGCCAGCTTGCGCAAGGACACAGACACCAGCGGTCAGCGTCTCTCTGACCTCATTGCCGAATCGGCCGATGGCGTCATTCTGATTGACGCTGCCGGTCGCCTGCTGAGCTGCAATCGCGTGGCCGAATCATTGTCGGGGCTCGCTGCCGCCAATGTAGAAGGCCGCTTGCTCGACGAGACGGGGCTCTTTTCCGACGAGGATCTCGCGCTCATTCAGCCCGAGCTAGCCGCTGTGATCGATGGCCAGAGCCGGGCGCCCCTCGATCTCACGTTGCGCGATGGGGAGGGTGAGGCCGTCCATGTGGAGTGCAGCCTCAGGCGCTTTTTGCTGGATGATGGTGAGCCCGCCGCCTTTACCACGCTGCGCAATGTCACCTTGCGCAAGCGAGCCGAGCGGCGCCGGGCCGAGCTCGAACGGCAGTTGTCCCGCTCGCAGCGGCTCGACTCGATTGGGCGCTTGGCCGCGGGTATTGCCCACGACTTCAACAACCTGCTCACGGTGATCATGGCTTCGTCTGAGCTGCTCATCGAAACAGCCAACGACAAGAGTGATTGCGAGTGGCGCGAGGATGCCAACAGCATCCGCGCTGCGGCCATGCGCGCCGCCACGTTAACCAACCAACTGCTCACCTTCGGGCGGCGCCAGCCCTTGGCTCCCGAGGTGCTCGACTTGGGCACTGTGGTGTGCGAAGTGAGCGAGATGCTCAGTCGTCTGCTGGGCGAAACCATCGAGTTGGTGATCGAGCTGCAGCCCGGGGTGGGCCCCGTGCGAGTGGACCGCTCCCAGGTGGAACAGGTCGTGGTGAACATGGCTTTGAACGCGCGTGACGCCATGCCCGAGGGAGGCACGTTGACCCTCGGCGTGTCTGAGCGGCGGGTGCCCCGAGATGCCAGCGGTGGCGTCCCCGAAGGGCATTGGGTCTCGCTCACCGTCAGAGACACAGGCATCGGCATGGACAGAGCAACCCAGGCCCGAGTCTTCGACCCGTTCTTCAGTACGAAAGAAGTGGGCGAGGGCACCGGCCTCGGCTTGGCCACGGTGCATGGCTTTGTCACCCAGAGCGGCGGCCACGTCATGGTCGAAAGTGCTCCTGGAGCGGGTTGTCACTTCGACGTGATGCTCCCACGCATCGAGGGCGTTCCGGCAATGATGCGGCGCACTCGCCTTCCCGCAGCTCCCCGACAAGAACAGCAGGGCCGCGTGCTCGTGGTCGAGGACGAAAGCCGCGTGCGCCACATCGTGCGGCGCATTCTCGAGAGCGCCGGCTACACCGTGGACGAGGCGCCCGATGGCTTGCAGGGTTTCGCCTGTTTTCAAGAGCAGCCTGAGGTGTACGACCTGCTGATCTCCGACGTGATCATGCCTGGGATCGGCGGCCCCGAGTTGGCTCGCCGAGCCCACGAGTTGGTTCCTGACTTGCCGGTGCTGTTCGTGTCTGGCTACGCGGGCAAAGAGCTAGGCGCCCTCGGTGATCCCGAGGACGAGGGCGTGTTGTTGCGCAAGCCGTTCACCGCCGAAGAACTCCTAGACGCTGCGGGGACGGCATGCGCCACGGGGACCTCCGCAGCCGCGAGTTCATGATGGCGTCTTGGGGCGGGAAGATCATTCTCGCTCTGCTGCTCTTGGCGACTGTCGCTTGTCATGCGCCCGGGCATGGCCCGATGTGGGACTCCTTCGTTCAGCGGGGGCGCATCGCCGGTGAAGTTTCCGCAGAGGACGGGCTGGCCTTGTCGTTTCGGGGTGAGCTTCCTGCTCCCGGAGAGATCGCCGACGGTCCCGTACTGCTCTTGATTCACGGTTGGTGCGGCGAGTCGCAGGTCTGGGGCCCACTTGATGAGTTGCCTTGGTCCGGGCACAACGTGGTCAGCCTCGACTTGGCCCATCACGGAGCATCTGCCACAGGGCGGGCCGATCTTTCGGTGAACGCTTTCGCGCTGGACATTGTCCAGTTGATTGATCATCTCGGTTTAGATGAGACCGTTCTTGTGGGACACGGATGGGGTGCGCAGGTAGCATTGGAGGCAGCTGCGTTGCGTCCAAAGGTGGTGCGCGGTGTGCTAGCTGTAGAGGCGCTGCACGACCTGAGCCAGGAGTTCACCGTGGAGCAGGTCACGCTCATGGAGCAGGCCTTTACTAGCGACTTCGCCGGCACTATGGAGCACTATTTGCAGTGGCTCGTGGGGCCGTCTGCTGGGCCGGAGGTGAGCTTGCGTTTGCTGCAGGCGATGACTTCGGTGCCGCGAGACACGGCGCTGGCGACTTTGCACGGCGCGTTTCTCCACGATGTGCGGGCGTCCCTTGTCACTCTGCCCGCACCGCTGGTTCTGTTGAACGGTGACCAGCGGGGGACGAACTTGGCAGCGCTGCGGGAGCTCGTGCCGTTTGCATGTGTTGAGCTTGTCCCTGGCGCAGGGCACTTTCCGCAGTGGGAGCAACCGCTGAAGTTTGGCGCCGCTCTGGATCGTGCTTTGGCAACGATCGCTGCGCTGTGGGAGATGCGTTCGTGAGTCAGTTGCTGTTCGCCACAGGGGCGAAGTTCAGCGACGGTGAAGCGCTAGGCCGGGCTCGGCGAGTACGGCTGCGCATCTTCGATGACGGGATCGAAGTGGACCATCGACGGATTGCCTACGCTGAGATCGAAGAGGTCGTACTGATCTCCATTCGTCAGCTGTTCGTGCGCAGCTTCGTGTTGCGAGTTGAGAGCGCCGGCAAGACGTTGAAGTTCGGTGTGAGCAGTCACTCGTTTTGGCGCGGCGAGCTGCCTTTTGCAGCGCGCCGAGTGCGGGGGCGAGTCCGTTTGCATCCTGTGGTTCGGGTGTTGCGGCTGTGTCTGTCGGTGCTACTCGTGGCCGCGGTGGTCTGGCTCGTTTGGTCGAGCCTCGCGTGATGGAGACGGTGCGCGACTATGCCTTGGCCGTGGTGACGGGCAGCGAGTTGACTGACAAGCTGATACCGCCGCCAAAAGGGCTTGTGGATGAGCCTCGGGGGCCGAGTCTTTTGCTAGAGGCTCCCGGTCGTCCCGAGTTCTTGCGCCCACAGCCCGGTGCCCCGATGAAAGTCCCGGCGCCCCAGGGCATGGCCGACCCGGAGCAGTTACGGCGCGTGCTCCATGCCTTCGCGAACCACGAGCTACAGGCTGTCGAGTTGTTCGCTTGGGGACTGCTGGCCTTCCCTGACGCTCCCGCTGAGTTTCGCCGGGGACTGCTCTCGACCCTGGGAGATGAACAGCGACATCTGCAGCTCTACTTACAGCGGCTCGACGATCTCGATGTGTCCTTCGGGCGTTGGCCCGTGAGTGGCTACTTCTGGAACAAGCTCGAGCACTTCGCCACGCCGCTGAAGTTCGTTTGTTCCATGTGCCTGACTTTCGAGAACGCGAACCTCGACCACACCCTCGATTACGCCCGAGCCGCCGACTCTGCGGGTGATGAGGCGACAGCGGCGGCCTTGCGTCAGGTGCACCACGAAGAGCGGGCTCACGTGGCTTTCGGTCTGCGCTGGTTGGAGTCGTTCAAAGATCCTGGCGACTCGCTGATGGAGGCGTGGCTCAGCGGGCTGTCCTGGCCTCTCCGACCGGCTCTGGCTCGGGGGAGATCGTTCTCGCCCGAAGTGCGCCAAGGCCTGGGCTTCGATGCCGAGTGGATCGCCTTGCTTGCGGGCGCTCAGCGGCGATGACCGTGGCCGGGCGCAATGCTCACCCCAAGGGCGCCCTGTGTTAGTCCTGGCGAACTTGCACGGCGAGGCGGTCCTGGCTGGAATGTCAGCAGGGCGCGGGGCCACCCTGCCCCGGGTGCTACTGCAACGGCTCTCAGCCACGGGCACCTTGCTCCGTGTGTTCTGTACCTCGTCCGATCGCCTGTGGACACCGCAAGCTGTAGATCCTCGTTGTTTGCCTGAGGTGCCGAGTTTCTCTGACTCGGGAGACACGGGTGCACCCACGCTCATCCATGGCGAGCCGCCTGCTCTCGCACCCGGTGAACAGCTCCGCCCCTGGATGTCCAGCCCTGTGGGGCATTGCGTTGCAGCGTCTCAGGTGGCCGTGGCTCAACGGGTGTGCCATCGGCGTTTCGGCCTCGAATTGAGCGAAATTCTGGGATTGGGGCTGCCAGGAGCCCGCATGGTGTCCTCCGTGGAAGAGTTGCAGCGGCACCTCGCTGATGAGGGCGCTGGCGCCGCGCCGGACGGCCGCTGGGTGCTCAAGCCACCGATGTCCGCTGCGGGGCGTGGGCAGCTGCTGTCACCGAATGGCGCCGCCTTGGGCGATCCCTCGTGGCGTGGGCGCGTGGTTGCAGCCTTCGAGCTTCACGGGGAGATGCTCTTCGAGCCCTGGCTGGATCGGGTTCACGACCTGGGTTGCCGGGGAGAGGTGCTGCAGGGCTCGGTGAAGGTCCTGGGCATGCACGGCCTCGTTGTGGGCCCTACGGGGCACTTTGCGGGAGTGCTGGTGGCACCAGCCGGCTGTGACGACGAGCGCCTGTCTCAGTCGGTTCGGGGCTTCACTCCAGCTGTGGCAGCCGCCCTGAGCGCAGTCACGGAGCAGGTGGGCCAGGCCCTCGTTGTGGCGGGGTATGAGGGCCCTTTTGGCGTCGATGCCTTCACCCATCGACTCGCCAGCGGCGAGCTGGTCTTTCGGGGTCTGTGCGAGATCAACGCCCGGCTGACGTTCGGAAGGGTCGCCGCCGAGTGGTTGCAGCGCGCGGCCCCCGAGGCAGAAGAGCCCGCCCGGCTGTTGTTCGCCCGTGGCCCACTGGATGCTGCTGTGGAGCAATCACAGCAACGGCGAAGTGCGCTCGACGAAGGGGGACAAAGCCTGGGGGCTGCGGCGTCCCGGTCACGACGAGTGGTGCCCTTGCTGACGCCTGACGGGAGCCACAGTCGCGCTGGCACGTCGGCCTGGCTTGAGCTCGGCTGTGACTAGCCGGCATGTCTCACCAGATTCGTGGTGAAGGTGCGTCGCCTGACGCTGCACGAGGAAACCGAAGAGCCGGAAGAACGGTCAGGTCAGAGCCCCGGCCAACGATAGCTGCTGCCCTGAGCCGTCCTTCCGGACATCATTCGGTTGATCCGTTGGCTGACCGCGCAGCTTGTGAGCTGGGCGATCAACGGGTGGACCAACAAGAGAACCTCGGCAAAATCTTGGTGGAGCAGCAGTTGCCCCCGTGAGGGTCTGCCGTGGGTCTCAGCTGGTATCACCGCGGGATGACAGTCGCGGTGTGTCGAAGTCGGGAGAGGCCGCGTGAGCGACTTGGGTGGTCGCCCCACTTCTGAGCGGATTTACACGGGGGCCTACAGCGGGTAACCCACAAAAAAGACTTGGGAGCTGCGAAGTGTTGTGAGCTTGTGTACGCGGGGCTCAGTCTGCGGTGAAACTGAACTGCTTCTCGAGCTGCGTGTGGGCTACGCCGGCGACCTCGACGTAGGGGTAGATCAGGTAGTTCAGGGGCGCTGCGGCCTGGGGCGGGTCGAGGGTCAGATCTCGTCCGACGGTGAAGGCGAGGCGGTCGGGAGTCAGGTGGCCGAAGTAGTACTCCTTCAGCTCGGGGTGCTTATCCGCCTCAGAAATGTCACAGGCTGACCAGCGGCCGTCGGCCTCAAACCAAGCCCAGCAGTGGTAGCCCCCGATGGAGCCGGCGTTGCTGTCCCGGGGCAGGGGAAAGCCCATCTCGAAGCGGGCTGGGATCTTGTTGCCGCGGCACAGGGCGATGAAGAGGCTGTGAAAGTCGGTGCAGTTGCCGTGGCCGCTGTCGCAGACCCAGAGGGCGTCGCCCCGTCCCCAATCGCCACCGGCGGGCTTGTTGTAGGTGACCTGCTCATCCACGAGATCGTAGAGCTGCCGGGGGGCGACGGCCTCGGGAGCAGCCTTCACGAGCTGGGTCACTGCCGCAGCGCCCACGGGCACCATGGCATTGGATTGCAAGAAGAGCTGCCGCTGTCCAGGGCTGAGCTGAGCTCCCGACTGGGGCTTCACCTCGCTGCGATGCACCGAGTACACCACCTTCAAGGGGATCCGGCCGGAGGAGTCGGCGCGAGCTTCGGTGTAGAGCAGGCGGTTGCCATAGCGCTCTTCGGTGGTGAAACGCGAGTCTCCCGGGACGTCCACGGTCTCGATCTCGATCTGCTGGTGCGCGCCATTCTGGGCCACAGGCAGCCAGATGCGCGCCACGGCCCCAGGGGCCAAGTCGGTGATCGTTGCCCCGTAGGTGAAGCTGAACGACCGTCCCGCAGGCTCGTCAAGGGAAGCGCAGCTCGTGAGCATCAGCGCCAAGACGAAGAGCAAACGTAGGCTGGGCATGGTCGGTCTCAGAAGGGTGGGCAGGCGGATCATGGCGAGGCCAAAGAGACGGGTCAAGGTCGCTCCAACCCCATGCTGCGGCCCTGTGTCTGGTAGTGTCTGCTGCCTGCTGATTGCCACCTTGTTGAGGATGTTCATTTGAAGCGTGTTTGCGTTTATTGCGGCTCAAACCCCGGAACCGACCCGATCTTCGCCGAGAGTGCCCGTGCCTTGGGGCGAGAGATTCTGGCTCGCGGTTGGGGCATGGTCTTCGGCGGTGGCAGCGTGGGCCTCATGGGCATCGTCGCTGACACAGTGCTGGAGGGTGGAGGCGAGGTGCTCGGTGTCATTCCCCGAGAGTTAAAGGAACGGGAGCTGGGCCATCGAGGATGCACGAAGCTCCATGTGGTTGAGTCCATGCACGAGCGCAAGTTCTTGATGGCTAGCCTGGCTGACGGCTTCGTGGCCTTGCCTGGCGGTGTGGGGACGCTCGAAGAGATCACCGAGGCCCTCACCTGGACCCAGCTGGGCGTGCACGCGAAGCCTTGCGGCTTGCTCAACATCGCTGGCTACTGGAACCCGCTTACCGAAATGTTCGATCGCTTTGTGGCGTCGGGGTTCATGAAGCCGTCCCACCGTGAGCTCTTGCAGCAGGGGGAGACACCAGCCGAGATTCTCGATGCCTTGGCCGCTTGGGAGCCCAGGGAACACCGCCCCTGGAACTGAACAGCCATCCTTAGGTTGGAGGCTTTGCTTGTGAGCGGGCAGAGGGCTTTGCTACGTCGCGTCTTAGAACTCTTGGGGTGCTCCCCGAAAGAGCAGGGGATACGATCCCATCAAGCGCGGCCAATCGAGGCGCTTAGGAGGCAGGCGATGACGACGCAGGGAGACTACGACCACGTGCAGCGAGGCCGCATACATTGGCTGATCTACGCCGTGGCTACCATCTGCACTTGGGCGGGTATCGCTGTTCTTGATGGAACCGTGGAGCCCGAGGCCGACTTTCGGGAGCCCGGTCTATGGCTCTTCTTCTCGGTGGCTGCTGTGTCGGTACTGTTGGCCATGAACTTTCAGTACATGCGTGTGCGCGATGGGGGCGATGTGCTGCAGATCAACTTCGGCCCCCTCCCGTTGCTGAGCAGAGAAGTGAGCTACGGCGACATCGAGAGCGTGACCCAGGGGCGCACGTCGGTGATCGATGGCTGGGGTGTCCACGTGATGCCCGGGCGCGGTTGGACATGGAACATCTGGGGGCGTGACTGCGCCGAGCTCCGTGTGGACGGGGCCAAACTACGGGTGGGGACGAACGACCCGGCGGGCTTGGTGGCGCTGATCCAAAAGCGCATGGCTGAGTCGGTGAAGGCGTAGAAGCTTGGGCGTAGGCTGCGGCGCGGCGAAGACAGCCGCGTGAGCGCCAGTACGTCCCGAGTTTCGCCGAATCGGCCAGGGGTGAATCGGCCAGGGGTGAATCGCTCAGGCGCCGGCGTCCAGCTCGAAGTAGTCCACCAAGTATTGCCGGAGGTCGTCGGCCTGAGTGAGATTGACCACGTCGAGCAGTCGGCGGAGATCACGCTCTCGTTTGGCGGCGCTGCTTTCGGCGCTCACCTCGCCGGCCTGGAGGGGGCGCATGAAGCGCCAGCAGTCTCGCTGGCTGCCAGCGTCAATGACGCCGAGCTTGCCCAACGTCGTCAGGCACGCTTCGGCCCGGCGGTCGCCTCGGTCGCGATGAATGATCAACGGCCGAATGTCGTCGACGTGAAACTCCCCGTGGGGCCACATCTCGGCGGCGTGGGCCGCTTCACCGACCATCTCCGGCGACGGGTTCATCCATTCGATGAACTGCTGCTGAACGGCCAGGTCGTCTTGGCAATAGAGCAGGGTGCACTGGCTGCTCTGCCCGTCGCGCCCGGCCCGGCCCACCTCTTGGTAGTAGGCCTCTACTGAACCGGGCACCTGTGCATGGAGGATGAAGCGAATGTCTGGCTTGTCCACGCCCATGCCGAAGGCGTTGGTGGCCAGGAGCAGCAGCCGCTCATCGGGGCCGCTGGAGATGAAGCGCTTGTAGACTCGCTTCTTCTGCCGGGGCTCTAGCTGCCCGTGGTACGTCTCGATCTGAAAGGGCGGGTTGCCCTCGGCCAGTCGGGCGGCGAAGACCTCGAGCTCTTTGATCAAGGCGAAGTAGACGATCCCTGTGCCTGGATACTGGTCAGCGTGGGCGCGGATGGCGGCGACTTTGGCGTCGTCGTCCCAGGCGTCGGCCACCGCAAAGTCGAGGTTAGGGCGGTCGATGCCCGTCGCGAACAGAGGCATCTGCTCGTCGCTACGGCTCAAGGTCGCGCGAATGTCGGTGCGCACCGCAGCGGTGGCGGTGGCGGTGAGGGCTACTGTGGGCGGAGAGCCCAAGGCCAGGCGAAACTCGCCGACTTCGCTGTAGGCCGGACGAAAGTCGTGGCCCCACTTGGTGATGCAGTGAGCTTCGTCGATGGCCAACAAGCGCACTCCCCCAGGGACCCGGGCCAAGGCGTCCACGAACTCGGGTTTGTACATCCGTTCGGGAGTGGCGTAGATCAGCTCGTAGGCCCCTTCGGCCAGGCGTTTGTAGCGATGTTCCCGCTGCTTGCGATCGAGGGTCGAGTTGATGTACTGAGCCTTGATGCCCTTGCCCCGTAGCGCTGAGACCTGGTCTTCCATGAGGGCGATCAGTGGGCTGAAGACTAGCGTGATCCCTGGGCCCGGGAGGGTCAGGGCTGGCAGCTGAAAGCAGAGGCTCTTGCCCGACCCAGTGGGCATGACCACCAGAGCGTCTTGCCCGCTGAGCACACGTCGCACCACTTGCTCTTGCAGGGGGAAGAGCTGCTGATGGCCGAAGCGCTCACGGAGCACCGGCAGGGGGTCGCTGGCGGAGGGCGTTGTCGACATGGCGGGAGCTTAACCTGCATGTCTCACCAGGCTCCGCGGCGGCTCTCATGGAGCCTTTGGGCTTGCTGGGCGAGAGGGGCTGACGAGGCCGTTTTTGGGTCCACAGAAAAGCGCAGGCCGTGCGAAGCACGACCTGCGCTTGCCGCGCGGACAACGTCCGTGTGGCTAAATGGATAACTCTGTACTGATTGCCGAAGGCGCTACGGAGAGGGGGAGACGCGGTTTGTACCGGGTCGCTGCAGGTCGTTCATCCCGCAGCCCCGTGAGGGGTCCTGGCAACTCTGTGGTCGCCGGCCTTGCTGCGAGATCTAACCCCGTCGGGCTCACCTCGCGGCCGAGTCGGTTCCCGGGCCTTCATTCAGTGATGTGCGTCGTGTTGTCAGGGATTCTTGGACGTGGGTGGCCGTCGTTTGAAGCCCCGGAGAAGCATGTCGCGAACGGTGGACGTTGCCCGCCGCACTCCGCCCCTCAAGAGGGGCTCTGACATGTTTCACACCTAGAAGAATACGGGATCGAATGTCCCGAACATAGTGGCAGCTTGGTGTGCTCTTGTCTGTCGCCGTTGCGTAACGGTTGTCACTTATGAGCGGCGCCCTCATGCCCGCAGTGACGGACACGGCTTGATCACAAGCCATCCTCTGGGCTGCGGGGCTGAGCGGGTCCTGAAAAGACCGCGACAAATCAAATGGGCGGGCTGCCATGAACGGCCCAGTGTGATCGTCACAAGGGGCCTAGCGAGTTTTGGGTTGGTCACCCTCCGCCCCCGTCGGGCGTCGTCCTGCCGGTGTCGACCGGAGAAGACGGAGTGGTGACGAACCTTTTCTCTCGTGCCGCAGGGTCAGACGATCACCTTGGGTTGCTTCACGGCTCGGACCTCGTCGGGCCGGCCGATGCTGCGGGAGTAGGGGGCGTGCTTGACGTACTCCGCACCCTCCTCGGTGGCGCACTCATCGACAATGGCCCGCATGACCTCGATAAAGCGATCGAGGGTCCCTTTCGACTCGGTCTCTGTGGGCTCGATCATCATGGCTTCGGGCACGATCAGCGGGAAGTAGACCGTGGGCGGGTGAATGCCGTAGTCGATCAGCCGCTTGGCGACATCAGTGGCCTTGATGCCGTTGGGTAGCCCCTTGGCTGTGACCACGAACTCGTGCATGCAGGGCTCGTCGACCCACACCCGGTACACATCCCGCAGCTTCACTCGCAGGTAGTTGGCGTTGAGCACCGCGTTGTCGGCGATGGCCAACATGCCCTCGGGACCATTGGCGCGCATGTAGGTGTAGCTGCGCACCATCACCCCAGCGCTGGTGAGGTATCCACGGGTTCGTCCGATGGACTTCTCTGACTCTTCGACGATTTCGAACCGGGGACCGCTCGCCTCTTCGTGCCGGGCAATCTTGGGCACGGGCAGGTAGGGGGCCAGGTTCGCGCCCACCGCGATGGGCCCAGCGCCAGGCCCACCGCCGCCATGGGGCTGGCTGAAGGTCTTGTGCAGGTTGAAGTGCATCACATCCACGCCGAAGTCGCCGGGGCGAGTGCGGCCCAGGATGGCGTTCATGTTGGCGCCGTCCATGTAGACCAGACCGCCGGCTTCACGAATGGCGTCGCAGACGTTCTTGATGTTGGGCTCGAACAGACCCAGGGTCGACGGGTTGGTGATCATCAGCCCAGCGATCGAATCGCCGCTGCCGATCTTGGCCGCCAGGTCGTCCATGTCGACCCGACCCCTAGGATCACTTTTGAGCTCTCGGGTGATGAAGCCAGCCATGGAGCAGCTGGCGGGGTTCGTGCCGTGGGCACTATCGGGGATCAAGATGACGTTGCGGTTCTGGCCGCCATTGTCATCGAGATACGCGCGCATGACCATCAGCGCGGTGAGCTCGCCGTGGGCACCAGCAGCCGGGTGCAGGCTCACCGAGTGCAAGCCGGACACGGCCTTCAAGATCTCTTCGACCCGCCAGCAGATCTCAAGCTGTCCCTGCATCTGATCTTCTGTTTGCAGCGGATGCATGGACGCCAAGCCGGGCAGCCCGCTGACCCGCTCGTTGATCAGCGGGTTGTACTTCATGGTGCACGAGCCCAACGGGTAGAAGGCGTTGGCGATGGAGAAGTTGAGCGAGCTGAGCCGGGTGTAGTGGCGCTGAGTGTCGAGCTCGCCTACCTCGGGCAGCTCGGCGGGCTCGGCGCGCAGGGCGAAGTCGGGCAGCACCGACCCGGGGTCCATGTCGTCGTAGCCAGCGGGGGGCGGGCGCACGCCGCGCCGGTCGGCCACCGAGACGTCGAAGATGGTCAGGGGCGGGTTGTCGATCTTCAGCTTCGGCGCCTGTCGCGTCGCGTTGGGTGCTGCTGCTGGGGTGTCGGTGGCGTTGCTCATCGAATTGTCTCCAAGGCGGCGACCAGTGCGTCGATTTGCTCTTTCGGGTTCATGTCAGTGACGGCGATGAGCAGCTCGTGGCTGCGGGTGCCTTCCCAGCGGGCCAGGTCGTAGCCGCCGATGATGCCGTGGTCGTCGATCAGGCGTCGGTTGACTTCCGCAGCTGGGAGTGGCGTGCGCACCACGAACTCGTTGAAGAAGGGACGGTTGGGGTGGACTAGCTCGTAGCCGTCGATGGCTGCAATGGCGTGGGCGGCACGGTGTGCCCGGGTGAGGTTCACTCGGCCCAGCTCGACGAAGCCTTGCTTGCCCATGAGCGTCATCCAGATCGTGGCGCGCAGGGCCATGAGCTGCTGGCTGGTGCAGATGTTGCTGGTGGCCTTGGCCCGGCGGATGTGTTGCTCGCGGGTTTGAAAAGTCAGCACCACCGCGCGGTTGCCGTCGTCGTCGACAGTTTCGCCAGCGATGCGGGCGGGTACTTGGCGGACGTTCTCCATACGCGTGCAGAGGTAGCCCACGCCGGGGCCGCCTCCCCAGGGCTGGTTGCCCATACCCGTGGCGTCGCCGCAGACGATGTCCGCGCCCTTGTTGCCTGGGGCTTCGAGCACGGCGAGGGACACCGGGTCGGCGGAGACGACGGAGAGCGCCCCGCCAGCCTTGGCAGCTTCGGTCAGCGCTCCAACCTTCTCGACCACGCCCAAGAAGTTGGGGCTTTGGATGACCACGGCGGCCACGTCTTGGGTCGCGCCGATGGCTGAGGTCACGGTGGCCCAGTCGGTGGCCCCGTCGGTCAGCGGCACGGTGACCAGCTCGATGTCGATGTTCTTGAGGTAGGTGCGCAGGCAGCCGATGGAATCGGGGTGTACGCCTTCGCTCACCACGATGCGCTTGGCCTTGCGCTTGAGCCGCAGCGTCATCAGCACCGACTCGACCACGGAGGTGGCGCCGTCGTACAGGCTGGCGTTGCTCACTTCCATGCCCGTGAGCCGGCACATCATGGTCTGCCACTCAAGGATGGTCGTCAGAGTGCCTTGGCTGGCCTCGGGTTGGTACGGGGTGTAGGCCGTCCAAAACTCGGTGCGCTGTTGCAGGCTGTCCACCAGCGCGGGGCAGAAGTGGTGGTAGCTGCCGGCGCCGAGAAAGCTGGGGTGGTCATCTGCTGAGACATTCTTGGCTGCCAGCTCTTTAAGGTGCCGAAACAGCTCGTCTTCGGTGAGCGCCGGGTCTATGGGCAACTCCCCTTCGAAACGACAGTTCTCGGGGATGACGGCCATCAGCTCGTCGATGCTGGCGACGCCCACAGCGGCCAGCATGGCTGCCCGATCGGCATCTGTATTCTGAACGTAGTTCACAGGCTCTCTCAGTCAGGCACCAGCTGGCGCGAGACGGCAAGCGGTGCGGCTACGGCCTTGGGGGCGACAAGTGCCCCGTGGCTGGGAGTCGGGAGCGCAGGGGTGCGCTCCCGACATGTGGTGCAGTGTGCGAGTTGAGCGGCAGAAGCTCTGCCGGATCAGCTCGAGGCCTCGATGAAAGCCTCGTAGGCGGCGGCATCCAGCAGTCCTTCGGGTGGCGCTGACATGGTGATCTTGATCATCCAGCCCTTGCCGTAAGGATCAGTGCCAATGTCGCCCAAGTTGTCTTCGAGGGTGCCGTTCACTTCGGCCACCGCGCCGTTGACGGGAGCGTTGAGGTCGGAAACGGCTTTCACCGATTCAATCTCGCCGAAACTCTCGCCAGCGGTGACGTCGTCGCCCACTTCGGGAAGATCGATGAAGACCAAGTCAGAGAGGGTCTCTGTGGCGTGGGCGGTGATGCCGATCGTGGCGATGTCGCCCTCGATGCGGACCCACTCGTGATCTTCGGTGTACTGCAGGTCAGTCGGGTTGCTCATCCCGGGCAAAGCTCCTGTTTGGTCTGATTGTCGGTGCGGGCTTAGCGCTCGCGCTTGTAGAACGGCAATGCGTGCAATTTGATCGGGTGCCTCACGCCGCGGATCTCCATGGCTAGCTCGGCGGTCGGGCTGTCATGGGGAACGGTGACGTAGGCCGTGCCGATATTTGTGCCCATGGCGGGCGAAGGGGATCCAGAGCAGACCCGGCCCACCACGGTGTGGTCGACTGACACAAGGTCGTAGCCCTGGCGGGGGACACGCTTTGAGTCGGTGGTGAAGCCCACCAACGTGCGCTCCGGGCCATCACCTAGCATCTGCTCGATGGCTGCGCGACCACTGAAATCTTTGGTGTGCTTGATCGGCTTGACGATGATCCCAGCCTCGACCGGGTTGGTGGTGTCGTCGAGCTCATGGCCGTAGAGGGCCATGCCCGCTTCGAGGCGCAGGGTGTCCCGGGCGGCCAGGCCGATGGGCGTGACGCCGTGGGGCTTGCCGGATGCGAGCAAGGCTTCCCAGATGCGCGGGGCTTCGTTGGCGGGGAAGTACAGCTCGTAGCCATCTTCGCCGGTGTAGCCTGTGCGAGAGATCATTGCTGGCACGTCGCAGACGGTGCCTCGGTAGAATCCGTAGTACTTCAGCTCGCCCGGGTTCCCGCTGCAATGCGGGGTGACCGTATCGACCGAGCGAGGGCCCTGGACGGCGATCATGGCCAGCTCTTCGGATTGATCTTCGAGGGTGCAGCCGAAGCGGTCGGCCACGGTTTGCATCCACTCGAGGTCCCGCTCGCGGTTGCCGGCGTTGATGCAGAAGAAGATCTCGTCTACGTCGCGGTAGACCAACACGTCGTCCATCGTGGTGCCGTCTTCGCGGGCGAAGAACGAGTAGCGAATGGCGCCGAGCTTCATCTTCTCGATGTTGATGTGCACCAGGTACTGAGCGGCTTCATGGCGCTTCTCGCCCACGAGCCGAGCCCGTCCCATGTGGCACAGATCGAAGAGGCCTGCCTGGGTACGCACACGCTTCACTTCGTCGAGGATGCCGTCGTATTGCACGGGCATGGCATAGCCTGCGAAGTCGACCAAGCGGGCGTTGGCGGCCCGGTGGGATTCAGTGAGCGGAGTGTCGCGAAGTTTGGTGGGTGTGGCCATGGCTCCGATGCTCCCGAGGGGGCTTTGTGGAGGGAATGCGTGAGCCGTGGATTATCGCTGAAACGTCCCGCTGAGACCAGAGCCCGGGAGTGCGGGGAGAGACCGGAGCGAGCGATCGGCGAACTCGGGGCGAGCGGGGACGAGCCCCAGCTCAGCTCAGGCCTCGAACAACTGATCTGCGGCGGCATCCCAGTCGACATCTGCGCCTTCGCCGGGCTGGATGGTGGGCTGGTCTCGGTGCCGGGCCAGCTCAGACTTGGAGGAGAAGTCGCCCATGACCGAGCGGGGGTGCTTTGGAGCGCGGCTGGCGGGCTCTGCGGCACTGGTGCGCAGGGACGTGGCTTCGATCACGATGCGGAAGCGCAGCCTGGGCGCCTTGCCAGCAGGGAGCTCGCGCAATCCCGAGATGAAGTCTTCGGGGTAGCCCTCGAGGGCGTAGCGGGCTGGATCTGCCAGGCGGGCACGGCTGAAGCATTCTGCGGCCCGGCCGTGATCCCGCTCTCTGAAGGCGATTTTGCCTAGGAGCAAGAATGCCGCGAAGGACTCATGCCCCTGAGAGACCGCTTCGTCGAGGTGCCTCCCCGCTTCGTCGAGCTTGCCAATGCGATAGGCACGACGCCCGCTCCACACGTGGTAGCGAGCGCGCAGTCCGGAGACAAGCCGTCGGATAGAGAGGGAGGACATCGGTGGGCGGCCTCGTTGAGAGGTCGGTCGGGGCTGATCGAGAAGGCCAAGCCTAACACGGGATTTAGTAGCAGGCTGTTGGGGTCGCTGCTCGGCTTTGGCAGGGCGAGCGGGCTCACCGTGCCATGGCGTTGGAAGACTGACGTTCTTCGGGGCTCTAATGTGCTTGGAATGTGTATTTATTTAGCCTTTTACTGGGTCGTGAGTTCGACCTAGTCGTTGCCCTCCTCCAGGCTCACGGTGACTTCGCTGCCACCGGCTTTGAGGCGAACTGTGTCCGTGAAGACCGACTTGCCGTCCTCAAAGACCGCTACGGAGTAGTTGCCCGTGGGAAGGCGCCCCAGACGCCGGCGATTGGGCTGGGTGTTCGATCCGCTCATTAGGGTAGAGATGGACGTGAGCTGGGTAGGCACGGCCCCTTGAGGACCAGCGAGCTGGATCGTGAGCTGACGACCCAGGAAGGGGCCCAGTTCGGCGAAGATTTCGACGCCCCGTTCGATGTGGACGTCGCGCTCATCCACCTCGCCTTGGCGCACGCTGAGATCGTCGAGGAGGGTCAGGGCCCAGTTGTCTCCACCAAAAGCCAAGGTCCAGGAGCCCGACTCGAGGCTGTTCACGGTGTAGTGCCCGCCGGCATCACTGGTCACTTCTGAGAGGGTACTGAGCCAGCGTCCGGTGGTGTTGTTGCGAGCCCAAATCGGCACGTCGGCCACGGGTTTGCCTTCCGGACCCAGGACGATGCCGCTCACGGCGCCGCCCTCGTCCAGCTCGATCACCTGCTTGAAGCCCTCGCTGCCCTCGCGCACGGCAATGTCTGAGACCCTGGTGATGGCCCAACCTTTCTTGCCCATACCCATCATGTTCGTGCCACCAGCCTGCAGCGTGTAGGTCCCGGCGGGGAGGTGCTCGAAGCTGAATATGCCGTCCTTGTCCGAGTAAGCCTCGCCCACTCGGCCACCCATGCTCTCGATGAAGCGGCTGCGCGGGCGGCCGTCGTCGCTGCGTTCCAGGAGGACGCGAATACCGCTGAGGCGCTCACCGGTTTGGGAACGGGTCTCGCCCCGGAGGACTGCACCAGGAATATCGATGTCGTGTTGGCGCCGGGCTTCGTCCCCGATGGTCACGGTCGAGAAGGTGGGCGTAGAAGGCTGGCTGCCACCGCCCACGGTGGTTCCCGAGGGGATGACCTGGACAAGGTAGTCCCCAGGTTTGATGCCCTTGATGGAGTAGTGCCCATTCTCGTCGGTGCCTGAGAACTTGGTCCCCGGAGGGCCGTCTTCTCGAACGACGACGACCATGGCGTCTTCTTCAGGGCCGCCGCTGCTCATGACGACGCCTTCGAGGAGGCAGCCCGTCTCATGGGGTGCGCCCAGGTCGACTTTCTGCACCGCATCTAGCTCGAGTTCGACCGTTTCGATGGTGAGATCGTTGACCATGTTGGCCGGATTGTCAGAGCCGAGGCTCAAGGAGAAGTCCAAGCGGATGACGTTGAAAGTGCCGGCGTTGAGACCGGAGACCACGTAGGTACCGTCGTTCTCGGTTTTGGTTCGTTTCATCTGCTTGCCCAGAACGTCGGAGACCATCACGGGCACGCCGCTTTCGGGCCGGGCGTCCGGGCCATAGACCGTGCCGTGAATGGTGCCCCCGGGTGGCAAGGTCACCAGCCCGATGTCGTAGGTCTGACCAGGGCGCAAGGCCAGGTTGGGGATGACCACCTCGCGGTGATCTTGGTCTTGAATGGTCAAGGTCACTGGGTCATCACCCAGACCGCCCAACTCAAAGAGACCGTCGCCAAGAGTGGTCGTCTCTTGAACGGGTCCGGAGAACATCTGTTTCCAGGCGTTCATGGCGTCGGTCTTGCCTGTGGTCACTTTCGCTCCGGGGATGCCTTGGCCCGTTCTCCCTGACACCACTTGACCGGTCACCGAGGACTCTTCGGAAACCATGATGATCACTCCGCTGGCTCCGCTGCCTTCTGTGACCTCAACGGTGGGCAAGAGAGTTTGGGCGTAACCGTCTGCCATGAGCATCAAGCTAAACAGGCCGGGGGTGACGTCCTCCATGGTGAAGCGGCCTTCGTCGTCGGAGACTTCCAAGGGCGCGGGGAGGCTGCTGAGTTTATCGCCGATTTCCATCATGGCCGACATGTCCATGCTCGCCTCAGCGGGGAGCAGTCGCAGCTGGTAGTCAGTGAGCGGATCGCCGCTTGAGAGGTCGATGGCAATACCGGTGATGGCTCTCTTGGGCTTGATCGTGATGACGAAGTCACTGGCTCCGGCGGCCACGTCGAGAGAGTTGCTCACGTAGCCTGATGCACTGGCTTCTACGCGTATCTCGCCTTCTTCGTAGCCCCAGAGGGTGAAGTGCCCTTGGTCATCGACGTCTTCTTTGGCTCTGAGGCCCTTGTCCTTCATGGAGCGCATGCTGAACATGGCGGGGGGCAGGAATCCCTTGACCATTGCGCCGTTCACGGGTTCTCCGTCGGTCCCTAGCACCCGGCCGGCCACGGACAGCCCCCGGTCGGCGACCAAGATCACTTCAGAGACCACCTGGCCAGGGAGAACTTCGATCGTCTCGGTGGCTGTGGGACGGAAGCCTCCCTTGTACAGGGCCAGTCGATAGCCACCGTTCTTGAGAGATGTGAACGCGAATCGCCCTGCGTCGTCTGTACTCACGATTCTGTCTGGGCTGGTTTCCCCTTGAGAGCCCATGTCGCTGATTGAGATGGACGTGGCTTGGATCTGCACCCTGGTCTGAGCCACGGGCTGCTCTTTGTCGTCGAGCACGAGACCTTCGATGGTGCCCCCTCGAAGGACCACAAGGATCTCTTCGGCGACTTGGCCAGGGGAGAGCCCGGCCACCTGTCGGTCCGTAGATTGGTAACCAAGGTCTGCGGAAGTCTTCAGAATGAGTGGGACGTTGCTAGGGGCTGGGGCGATCTCGAAGCGGCCATCTTGGTCGCTGGTCACCGGGTCGACTGTGGCGAAGAGGCTGGTGCCTTCGAGAATCGCGTAGGGGTCGACTTTCGATCCCCCGGTGATGGTGACCCCTTGCACGGGTTGGCCCTCCGCGTCCTGGATGGTCCCGCGAAGGATGGCGCCCCGGGTAGCCTCGACCACGAACTCGGCGCCTTCAGCATCTTCGTTACTGGGGATCTCGTAGAGCTGCGAGGTGGCCTGATACCACTGAGGGTGCTCCAGCTCCAGCCAGGCCGCGCTATCCAGCGGGAAGTCGGGCATCTCGAAGCGGCCGTCCTTTTGGACGGGCACCCGGGTGCGAGTGCCGAGAGATGAGTCTTCGATGGAGAGGAAGTCTGCGCGGGGCTCCTCGTCGCGAATCATGCTGATGTTCAAAGTGTCCACGTGGGGTTTCGGCTTCCAAAGGGACGCCTTGATGGTCATGTCGCTGGGCATGTCTCCCGGGCCGAGGAGGACCACCCGGCCTTGGATTGTGGTGCGCGGGTAATCCAGGGTGAGTTCGTCTGACAGGGCGTCGGAGAGCTGAGCCAAGCTGCTGTTGAGCCCATCGCTCTCGAGGGATGGGTCCACGGCGAGGTCTTCGGCGGCTCCAGCAAGCAAGCCTGGGACCGCTGCGCCTGCCCCGTTTGAGCTCGATGCGGCCACCACTGCGCTCGCTCCGCCAGCCTCGCTGGCAGAGTCGCTGGAGATCCAGCCGTAGGTCAAGGCGATGCCGATCACCGTGATGACCAAGATCGCGACGAGCAGCGAAACGGCGCTGGAGCCTTGGGGCTGCCGTGGGGGCTGGTGGGTCTGGTCTCTCACGGTTGTCTCTCGCTGGGGTCGCTGGTTCGACCGGCACACTCTGGGGGTGTCTCTCCCAGTAATGGGAGGCGTCTCTGATCGGGGTGCTGGCCGGCGGAGCTATTGTCTGCCTCACAGTGTGTGTCAGGCATGTCAGAAGAGTGGCCGGATTGTCGTGGCCGATCCCGCCACCCCGGATCGGCCAAAAGCACTACAGTTGGAGATTCGCCCGTTGGAACCTCGCCCATGACTGCTCGGACCCCTTTGGTTGCCCTGCTCTTCATCGTCGCCCTGCTCGGGGCGGTGGTGCTGATCCTCGATGAGCCAGCTGGGCGGGCACAGAACGGCCCGGCGGCCGTGCAGGTCTCTGAGGCAGGCGTGGAGCCGCAGGGCAGTGTGGCGCCGAGGGGGGGCTCCGCTAGCGTCGACGGGCCTACGGTCCAGCGGCTGGCCACAGAGACACTGCAGTTTGCGGACTGGGCCCAGCCCCCCTTGCCACTCTTGGCAACGGGCAGGGTCACTGGCCGTCTGGTCGATGTGCGCGGCCAAGCGATCGCGGGAGAGCCGGTCGAACTGCTGGTGCCCGACGACCCCTGGAGGGTGCTGCTGCGCGACGACGAGAAGGTCGAGCTGGTAGACCGCGGTGTTTCCGACGAGGCGGGCCGTTTTGATCTTGCGGCCCGGGCCGGGGCGCGCCAGCACTTACGTGGGGGCGGGCTGCGCTGGGCCCGAACCGGCGGCGTGGTCGTGTCCGCAGGTGACGATGTTGAACTCGAGTTGGCCGAAGGCCTGGCCCTGACGGGTTACGTGTTAGAGCAAGAGAGCGGCCTGCCTGTCCCCGGGGCCTGGGTCGGTTCGTTCTCCGGGACGGACAAGCTGCTCACCCGCGCCGACCAACGGGGCTTCTTCTCGCTCACGCCCCTGCCTGACGAAGGGGTGTTGATCGGTGCGTTTCTTGAAGGCTACGACATTGGTTATCACGAATCGGTTGTCCCTGGCTGGGGCCCGCTGACCATCGAACTTCCGCCCGGTCGCCCGGTCCATGGCAGGGTCATTGACCGTCAGAGTGATCAGGGCGTGCCAGGCGCTGCGGTTGCGCTGGAGCTGAAAAGCGCTGCGCGCGAAGTGGGTAAGCCAGACCCCTTCACTGGACAGCGAACCATCGTCGAATGGACAGCGGTGACGGGGGTCGATGGGCGCTTCTCCCTCGAAGGCTGTCCGTCGGGGCAGTTTCGCATCTCGGTGACCGCTGACGGCTACGTGCCGGGGGGCTCAGACCGCTATGCGGACAGAGTGCTCGGCCCGGATCAACAGGTCACCGTGGCGCTGAATCCGGCGGCATTGATCACGGGACAGGTTGTTGTGGAAGGCGGGGCTGCTGCGGTCGGCGCCCAAGTGGTCCTGCTCAGCACGTCGGGGCCCGTGGCCGAATCTGCAGCAGATGACCAGGGCAGCTTCCTACTCGATCTGTCCACTTGGGATGGCAAGGGCGCGTTGGTGATCTCTGCCCGGGATGCCGCAGGTCGCAGGGCGAGCCATCGGTTGCGCAAGCGGACGCGCCCCGTGGAGCTGTCGCTGGTGGAGCCGTTGGTGCTCGGCGTGATGGTCTCGGGGGCCACTGGCCCGCAGGCTGGTGCGCAGGTGGTGATCACGTCAGACGAGGCCGAGCCGACCTTAGGAACCACTGACGCCGGTGGGCGCGTGCACCTGGTGCATCCGTTGGCGGGGCTCGACATTCGCAGGGCCACGGTGCAAGCGCGCTACGGTGCCGCTGAGTCTCTGCCCCAGACGATTATCTTATCGGAGCCTCGCCCCAGTGACCCGCTGATCCTCGATCTCACCGAGGGGGATTGGTTCACCGGTGTTGTGCAGGACATCTACGGCACGCCGATTTCCCAGGCCACCGTGACAGTGGGCCATGGTGGTTTTGGGCGCGCCGACAGCTCGGGGTATTTCTCTGTGGGGCCCGTGATCTACGATCCGGCCAAGACAGTGGGGCTGCGCGCAGAGGCCCCCGGTTATCACAGGGCGAAGTTGGCGGAGGTCACGCCACAGCAGTCGCTGGTGATCACCCTCGAGCCGGTCGTGTTGTGGAAGGGGAAGGTCAGCGATGCTGTGACAGGCGAACCTCTCGATGTGTTCCGAGGTCGTGTCTTCGTCGAGAAGTTCGAAGACGGGAAGTCGGTTTGGAAGCCCGGGGAGCGGGCAGAGGTCACCGGGGTCCCTGGGGAGTTCGCCATTGAGTTGGGCGAGGCTGGCACATTGAAGCTGCAGTTGCGCGCGCCGGAGTACATGACCGGCGAGTCACAGCCCGTGCCGTTCGACGGTGTGAACTCGCCCCCTTGGACAGATCTGTTCCTCAATCGTGCAGCCCTACTCGATGTGTTTGTCAGTGACTCTGCGGGCCGCCCCGTGTCGGGTTACTCGCTTTCGGTGGTCCCAGAGGCACGGGCGCAGAAGAGTGCCTTGCCAGGAGGAAGCGTGCGCAAGAAGTCGAAGTCGTCCCGCACGGAGCGCGACGGCAAAGTGCGTTTCAATCTGGGAGAGGGCGGCAGCTATCGCCTCGCTTCGGGCCCAGGTGAATGGCTCGACGAGAGAGCCTTTACCGTGCGCCCCGGTCCGCCCACCGAACGTTTCATGAACGTTGGCGGGACAGGCTCTGTGTCGGTGGTGGTGCTTGGCGAAGACGGTGAGATCATGACCCGTCCCAAGGCGTCTGTGCGGTCACTGGGTGCTGATCACAAACACTCAGTAAAGCGTCGCCTTGGCCAGCTGGTCGACGGCGACGAGCTGGTGGCTAGCGGCCTTCCCGAAGGGCGTTATGAACTCGAAGTACACCAGCGGGGCTACGTCACAGTCAGCCGCGAGATCTGGATCTCTGTCGGTGGCGTGAGTCGCGAAAGCGTTGAACTTGAACTGGAGCCGCCGCTGGAAGCCGGCCAGCTCAATCAGCAAATGATTGAGCAGCTCAAGGCCCTGGGATACATAGGCGGCTGAGCTGCGAGGGCAGGCCTCAGTGCTTCGGCTGCTCGATGCGCAACACGCCGGGTTCTTCAGCGAAGTGTGTGGAGTGGCTGCCGTCCGGCCAGTCCACATTGAGGGACAGCACGTTGGCTTCGCCGAGGTTGAAGCGCAGGCCCCGCTCGTTTTGTCCCAGGTAGCCGGAGTTGCTGTGAACCACCGCCCGCTGGGTGCGGCCGTCGGAGAGTTGCACTGTGACAGCCGCGCCGATGGCGTCGCGGTTGCTCTGGGGTGGGCGGCCCTCGGGCACCACGAGCAAGGAGCGTTGTTGCGCATTGTTTCGTAGCAACCTCAACGGCCCGTTGTTCGATGTGACGACAAGATCGAGATCGCCGTCACCGTCTACGTCTGCGGTGGCTGTGGATCGCGAGGCCAGCGCGTCGCTGAACGGTAGGCCCGCCGTGGCTACATCGAGCAGCTTCCAGCGGGGAGTGTCTCTGTGGTTGACGAAGGGACCAGGGCCGCTGGTATTTTCGAAGAGCTGGTTGACCTGGCCCACGCACGTCATGGTGGTTTCGTAATCGGGGCTGGTGTATCCGTTGGCCACGAAGACGTCGTCGTCTCCGTCCCCATCGAAGTCGGCGAGTACGCAGCCCCAGCCCACGTAGCCCACGGAGGCTTGGGCGAGTTGTGTGGGGACGGCAATGTCCTCGAAGGCGGGCATGAACTTGCGCGCTGTTTCGCCGTGGAGATGGTTGTTGCGGTAGAGCCCGTTGGGCTCCAGTTGCCAGTTGGTCAGGGCGATGTCTTCGTCGCCGTCGCTGTCTATGTCGCTGAGGGCCAGGCCCATGCCACCGCGAGGGTCATCAAGCCCGACGAAGAGTGAGAGCTCTTCAAAGGTGCCGTCGCCCAGGTTGCTGTAGAAGGTGTTGGGCGTGGTGTCGTTGGCGACGTAGAGGTCGGGCCAGCCATCGTGATCGTGGTCGAAGAAAGCTGCGCCGAGACTCTTGCCATGGGGGTTCAGCAGCCCGGCGTCTTCGGTGATGTTCGCGAAGCGCAGTTGCTCATCGTTGCGGTAGAGCGCGTTGCCTTGCCCGGCGAAGATGTAGGGCAGCATGGCGATCGGGTCTTCGCGCCGCTGGGCTGGGTCGTTCGATTCTGGAGGGATCGCTGAGAGGTCGAACTCGAGGTAGTTGGTCACGAAGAGATCCAGGTCTCCGTCGAGGTCTGTGTCGGCGCAGGCGGCGCTGGCACCCCAACGGGCATCGCCAGTCCCGGAGTCTTTGGTGATGTTGGTGAAGCGTTCGCCGTCGTGGCGCCAGAACACGTTGGGTCCTTGGGAAGTCATGTAGAGGTCTGGGTCGCCGTCGTTATCGAAGTCGGCGAAGAGTGCTCCCATACCTGCCCGGCGAAGGCCCGCGAGCCCCCAGGCTGCGGTGGCGTCGCTGAAATGCCCGTCACCATCGTTGATGAACAAGCGGCTGTCCTGCTCGGCGCCGCCCACCACAAAGAGATCGCTGTCACCGTCGTTGTCGATGTCGGCGAAGGCTGCGCCCGGGCCCATCGTGGGCCGAATGTCCCATTGGTCGCCGCCCTCTTTGTGGACGAAGTCGAGACCTGACTCGGCGGTGCCGTCGCTAAACCAAGGGCGCGACGTGGTGCTGGCCGGAGCCGCAGGGGCAGCCACGTGGGACACAGGAGTGAGCGCTTGCGCCACGGTGCTCGTGGGAACGGATCCGCCGTTGTTCAGCAAGGCAAAGAGCCGGCCGGCGACCAGCAGTAAGTCGAGGTCTCCGTCTCCTTCGAGATCGACGGCGTGAAGGCGGGTGCTAGCGGCGGTCAAGGCCAGTGCGTCTGTGCCCGTGACGTGCGAGACGTCGTGGAATGTTCCCGTGTCGTCGCCCAGAGCCAGGTGCACAGAACGCTGAGCGATCCAGGCTTTGTCGTTGATGCCGTCGCCATTCAGATCGGCGAAGAGCGTCGGAGGCTTGTCCATTGAGCTGACGATGCCAGGGACTGGCGCGCCACGGGGCTCGCTGGCTCCGCCGCCCTGCTCCTCCCAGCTGCCGATGCCCGAGTAGACCAAGCGGGTGAGCTGGCCGTCGCGCTGCAGCACGAAGTCGTTGCCCTCTCGGAGCAAACTCTCTGCAGGTGCGATGCCAGGAAGCCCCGTTCCCGCTGACTCGTCGATCCAGCGCAGCCGTTCGTGGCGCAAGTAGCGCAGGTCATTCTCTGTGGCGACGACCAAGTCCATGCCGCCGTCGTGGTCGAGATCAACGGGGTGGGCATCCATGACAGCGAAACCATCATGGGCCACCTTGATGTGCACGGCCTTGAAGCCCAGCGGCGTCTCGCTGCAAGCAGTGGTCAGCAGCAGCGCAACTAGCAGCCAGAGTCGTTGAGTGCCGCGAAGAGCACAGGGCGGGGCTGTGGGCGGTGAGCTGGTGATGTCGCTGGCCGAGGCTCTTCTCTGCCAGGGATGCTGGAGGGATGGGTTGAGGGATGCGTCGGAGCGGCAAGATGTGGTGGAGCAGAGAGCGGCGGTGATCATGGAAGCAAGGTTGGCTGGGTGGCGTGGAGAGTTCAACACTCTCCACGGAGCAGCCTCTTAGCGTGTGGGCAAAAGTCAGCGCACTTCGAGCAGCGGCGTGAAGTAGCGGTAGTAAACCTCGAGGGTCAGCACGCACATGGCGGTCGTGTAGCTGCGGTCCCGGCCATGGTCGCCAGCGTAGTCGGCGTAGAGCGAGATGGGGTTCCATGATCCGTCAGCCCGCTGGTTGGGCAGCAGCGTGTCTTGCAGGTGCTGGTTCCAGGCATCCCAGGGCTCGCCGCCGTGGCGAAAGAGCGCCAGCGAGGCGTAGTACCAAAAGTAGAGATTGCCCTCAGCCTGTTGCACGAAGCGTGCGCTGCTAGCTTTTCTGAAGCGGGTGGGCGCCCGGTCAAGCAGGAAGCTCACGTTGGGGGCGTAGGTCTCCGAGCGGATGTCTTCGCCGAGCAGCGAGAGAGCGAACAGGCCCGCGGGAGTGGAACCCGGCAAGTAGGGGTAGGCCCCGTTGAGACGACCGGGGTCCCGGCTGTAGTAGAACTCTTGGCGGCCGCTGTCCTGAGCGTTGAGTAAGAACGTGCGCGCGTCGGCGAAGACTCGCGAGGGCACTTCGAGCCCGGCGAGCTGGGCCGACTCCAGGGCCATGACTTGCCACGAGGTGACTGAGGTCCGGGGCCACGAGTCGAAGACCCGTCCGTCCGGGTAGTAGTAGCCCCAACCTCCCAGTCGTTTGCGATTGGTTCGGCGATCTTGCTGGGACACGATCCAGGCCACGGCGCGTTCGAGAGGTTGGCGCAGCTTGTCGTTGGAGGTGAGCGCGTAGCACTCGCTCAACGCATAGGTCGCAATGGCGTGGGAGTACGAGGACGAGTAGCCGAAGTGTCCCGTGGCCTCGTCTTGCACGCTCAGCAAGAAGTCTCGGGCGAGAGCGCTGACTTGGGCGTGCTCGCGGCTGGTGTTGGGCGAGTGGCCCGCCCCCAAGAACGCCAGCATCGCGAGGCCCGTCTTGCCCACAGAAACGTGACCATACTTCTCGTCGTAGTCGTCGGTGCTACCCCAGAAGCCATCGCTGTTTTGCAGCCGTGCGAGGTAGGCCAGCCCTGCAGCCACAGCTTGCTCGGTTTCGACGCTGCCCCCGTGCTCGGCGAGCGCGGCGACTTTCGCATCGCCGAAGCGTGTGCGGTACGGCGTGTGTTCGTACTCGCTGGCGTCTGCTTCGGGGAGCGAGGCCGCCAATGCGATCACGGCGGCCAGGGGGCGGATTGCCGGTTGGGCTGGGGCGGACGCGACGGAGCCTGTGGTCCATCGGCCAGGGCGCGAGGGTCGTTGGCCCCGTTGGGACGTTGTGCGGCTGGGCCCGGCGGCCAGGACGCTCACGTCGAGGGACAAACTGGGAGCGGCCTCGGCAGCAAGGTTTTCGTCGAGGTTCCCGGGCATGGCAGCCTCGATCGTTGGCACCTCGTCGGCCAGGGCAATGCTCGGCAGCGATGCCCGCTGGGGTTCAACGAAGCCGCTGTTTCCTTGGCGGGAGGCGACCACGGCGGGCTGTTCGGTTGCGCTGGAGGAAAGCTGCGGCAAGCTGGCCGGGCGGGCGGCGCCAAGGTCTTGTGCTTGGCTGACGGCAGCGCCCAAGTTTCGTCCAGGACGTGTGGCATCCCGGCTGGGTTGCGCTGCAAGAGCAATCGCGCTGAGACCTAACCCGTCGAGGGAAAGCGCCGGCGCTTCCGCTTGTTGTTGTGACCCTTGTTGCCCTGTGGAAGCGTCCACGTCGATAGCGGGCTGGGCGCTGCCCCCAGAGGCACGGGAGATCAAGTCGACAGGGGTGGCGGGGCCTGGCAACCCAGGGCCGCTGGTGACCACGGGGACGGTGAGGCTGCGGCGCCCGGCGATCACTGCGCGGGATGCCGAGGGGCTCTCTTGAGCTTGCGAGGACTGAGCGAACGATGCACGAAGGGGGGGCGCGACCTGGCTCGGGCTTGCCGGCCCACGGGCCGCGAGCTGAGCTGGGGCTAGGTTGAGTTGCGCTGCTTCGGCAGACATGCCCGGGGCCACTTCGACCGCGTCCCGATAAGTCACGTCCCGCGGGGCCTGCACTTCTGCTCGGGCGGCTTCTGTGTCGCCTTGG
>JBLIMM010000004.1:0-37711 GCA_047638635.1 Pseudohongiellaceae bacterium
CTGTTAGCTCTGGGCGCTGCTCACGATCACACCCGTCTCATTGAAACCGTGTTGTTCCACGACAGCTTCCCCGTGGACGTGCGCCACAACGCCAAGATCTTCAGAGAGCAGCTGGCGGTCTGGGCTACGAAGCAGCTGAGATGAGCGTGTCGAAGCGAAGTGGGTGGAGCAGCCGTCAGCAGTGTGCAGAGAGAGCGGAGCAATCTCGATGAAGGCCTTGGTGACAGGGGGCGGTGGTTTCCTTGGAGGTGCGATCGTTGCGCAACTCTTACAGCGAGGCGACCAGGTCTGGTCGTTCGCCCGGGGACGTTACCCGCAGTTGGCCGAGCAGGGCGTGGAGGTCCTGCGCGGAGACCTGGCCAACGAGAAGGACGTACACGACGCTCTCGGCGTGGCTGCAAACGCTGGCTGCGAGACGGTGTTTCATGTGGCGGCCCTCGCGGGATCGTGGGGGCCCGAGTCGTCGTACTACGGCGTGAACGTTGCGGGAACGGACAACGTGATCGCAGCCTGCCGAGCACACGGCATCGAGCGCTTGGTCTACACATCCTCGCCTAGCGTTGTCTTGAGTGGCAGCGACGTGGTGGGTGGGGACGAGTCGTTGCCTTACGCGGATCATTGGTTGGCGCATTACCCTGCTACAAAAGCTGAGGGGGAGCGGCGAGTGTTGGCGGCGAACGGTTCAGGCTTATCGACCGTGGCGTTGCGTCCGCACCTGATCTGGGGCCCGGGCGATGGTCACTTGCTTCCCCGTCTGGTGGATCGTTCGCGCAAGGGTCGGCTGCGGCGCATTGGCAAGGGAGACAAGCTCATCGACGCCGTCTACATCGACGATGCAGCGCGGGCGCACCTGTTGGCGGATGAACGCTTGGTCTCGGAACGTCGCAGCGGTGAGGTGTCTCTTCATGACGGTGCGCAAGGGGCAGACGTGTCGGCGACGTCAGAGCGCGGCGGTGTTCAGGGGGCGGCGGGCGGCTCAGCCCTCGGCGCAGCTCAACCGGTGGCGGGCCGTCCGTTCTTTGTGACTGCGGGCGCGCCCATCGAAACCTGGACCATGGTGAACCACTTGCTGGCCGCAGCTGGCGAAGCACCGCTCACGAAACAGATCTCCGCCAAGGCTGCTCGCGCCGCGGGCGCCGTTCTCGAAACGGTGTGGCGCGCGCTGTATCTGAAAAGCGAACCACCTATGACTCGTTGGGCGGCCGAAGAGTTGTCTACGTCCCATTGCTTCGACATCACCGCCGCCCGCCGAGACCTCGGCTACGAGCCACAAGTCTCTCTCGAAGATGGACTCGCGCGGTTGCGCGCGTGGTGTGCCAGCGACGGGATTTGAACAACAACGGCTGCGGGGAGCCGGCAGATGGGCATGAGCACATGGCCTGGCTTTGATAGCAGCGAAACCCACGAGAGCACTGACGTCACTCAAGAGCAGTCAGTTGTTTGTGGGGACGCCGCAGACCGCGTTGCTTGTGGCGAAGCCCGCTTGAGGTGGGGGCTCGAGAGTCCTATCCGCACAACCCTGTGATCGGCTTCACCCCAGCACTTTGACCTCCCGGTGTACAGTGGGATCGCTAGTGTGAGCCATTCTCGCTCTGACATCACGGAGGGGGATGTGGCGCACGCCGAGCAAGTCGGGGCAGGGAATGCCTCATGAGGGTTGAGCGACTCAAGGGGATCTAGCGATGCCTCTGAGATTTGTCGCGACAACGCTTTTGGCCTGTGTCTTTACCGCTGCGTCGAGCACTGCGCGGAGCGGTGCGGTGATCGTCGTCAACGGAGACGGCACCGCCGACTTCAGCACCATCACGGCCGCCCTGGGTGTTGCCGTGCACGGAGACATCATCCTCGTGAAGGGCGGTGTCGATACCGAGTCGGTGGTGCTGGGCGACACGACCGTCAACATCGTGGATGAGGATGGCGAGTATCCCAAGGTCGCTTCGATGCGAGTGCTCAGCTAACCCTCCTTCGTTGAGATCATGATTCGCGGCCTGGAGATCGGCCCGAAGCCCGTGGGAGTCGACGGCAATGCCGCGCTGGAAGTGAGCGGCTGCGACGGGCGACGCAGGCGCGGCCATCGATGCCGATGCCATCGCCATCCCCGGCGGCGCGACCTACACGATCGACGCTGGTCCGTTGCGCGAGGGCGAGTCGGGCAAGCTCACTGTGGTGGGGGCTCCGGGAGCTACCGCGGGCTAGATGATGGCCTTCGAGATCAACGTGCTGGAGTTGAACGGTGCCAAGGGTGCCTTCGCGCTAGAGTTTCCGTTCTTCGGTCCCTTCCTGATGGGGGCACGCTGCCGCCCTCCGGTCAGCTCGACTTCGACTTCATCACACCGAGCGTATCCGCCACTCTGTTCGAGGGCGTGACGCTGGTCAAAGAGGGCATTGTCGCCGACAGCGATGGCGTGAGGTTCGCGGGTCCTTCGATGTTCGTGACCCTGGGGACGACGCCCTGATGGCACTAGGCGGAGACCCGATGCCGCTCGTGTGACTCACACAATATCGCTGAGAGTTCGTTACTAAGCAGCCAGCCAAGCTCAACAGTTCTCAAGAGCACTCGTACTCTGAGCACCTGGCTAGTTCGCTGTGTTGGGGTTGCGTGGAAGACTGCTCTGCCTAGAGCGGCCGGTTGGTCGTCGGCGCCTCGTCAGTGTGATGTCTTCCTGTGATGAGGCCATCGCTGTTTGGTGTCTCCGCGCACAGTCAGGGCTAATGACAGCAGCGCGAGTGAGAGACCCACTCCTTTAATGGCTACCACCCAAATCGAGGGCAGCCCAGGGGGGTCGGCTTCGCCAAAAGTGTAGCGGCGAATCTGCGCGAAGAAGCTGTCGTAGCCGATGCCGCAAGTGAAGCCCCACGCCGCCGGCTGGTGGCGTGCCCGCGAGCTCGATGTTCCGAGTAGACAGGGCGTGTTGCCTGAACTCAACAGAGACAGTCGCTCTGGAGGACTGGCGCTGGCTCATGGCAAGACGTTGATAGGTCAGCCAGGTGATGCTCGCCGGGTCCACAGGCGGGGCAGCGTGCGGTTCAGCGAGGAGTTACTGGCTGCATCCGGACACGTCGAAGAACTCTTCAATCATGGGGACGAAGGCCGCAGTCCGTCGCGCAGGACTCACCACCGGATTTGGGCGTTCCTCGGCACAGCCCAAGGCGGCTACAGCGACGAGAAAGACTGCGGTCCACCGTGTCACTTGGCTGCCCAAACGATGTTGGCGGACAGTGTTCCCGCAATACCTTCGCTCGGTTGTCGGTTCGCCTTTGCGTTCCTTCGCCTCTAGCAGCCTGTGGGTAAAGTGCCGTGATGGCGAGTGCACCTCGATGGAGTCAGATCGAGGCGACGTACCGCAGTCGAATCAGTGGATTCGTCGAGGATTCGGCAACGAAGTGCTGGCGCCATCGAGCTGTGCTCGGCGCGCGGCACTTTACCCACAGGCGGCTAGCCCCTCAGCTCAGGACTACTGAACCGAGAAACCCCAGAGGTTCGTCACTGAGACACCGATACCGACTTCATCGAGACCAATCACTTGCAGGGGCAAGCGTACGCCCACGAGACTGGGGGTGTTCGGGATGGTGGTGTTGAAGGAGGTGTCGCCGTTGGCATCCAGGAAGAGCGGCACGATGAAGGCTGGCGGCGCGGCCAGAGCCGTGACGGTCAGACCCTTGGCGCCGTAGAGCTGCTCCACGGCTGCAACGATGAGCCAGCCGGATGCGCTGGTGGCGGGCAGGTCGACGTCGATCGTGGTGACTTGGTTCAGCCCGGTGGGGTTGGGCGAACTGGTGATGACGCCGGTCCAGGCGCTGTTGGAGATCACGTTCACGTCGAGGGTGGTGTTACCGGGGACCTCGACGATGAGTGAACCGCTAGCTGGGTCGGAGTCGACCAGAGTGATCAGGTTGCCAGTGGTGGCATCGAGCAGGTAGCTGGGCGTTTGGTCGAAGCCGGTGAGGTGCAGCGTGAAGCCTCGCACGTCGGCGCTGGTGGCCGTGACGTGCACGGACCAGACACCGCTGATACCAGCCAGGGAGGCGTCCAGGAACACGTCGGAGGCGTTGGTCACGTTGGTAATGACCATGGAGCCGGCACCGGGGTTGGCGACACCATCGATATAGGTGAACGTATCGATGAACTCTTGGGAGGTGCTGGCCCAGGCGATGTTGCCACCCAGATCGAGCATGGCGTCGAAGGTTTCGGGGTAGCGGTCCACAGTGACGGCACCGAAGAAGTCGAGCATTTCGACTTCATCAAGGACGGCCCATGAGTGGGGTGCGGGCAGGCCCGTGTCCGGGTCAACGGTACCCGACTTGACCGCCTTCATGATCGTGGCCCCTTGGGTCTGGAGCAGCGCATCGAACTGATCGATGGAGCCGCGTACTTCGACCAGGGTGTCGTCTACGTCGTAGGTCAGGTAGGTGGGCGGGTACTCAAGGTTGCTGCCCATGGACTGCGACGGAGTGAGCGTGCCGGGCAGGGGAAGGTAGCTGAACGGGTCGAAGTAGACCGAGCTCGCCTGGAGGTAGTTGAAGGCATTTTGGGCTGGGCTGCCTTTGAAGTTGTAGGAGTTCTCCAGCCAGCCTTTGAGCGCTGCATCACCGAGGATCCAGCTTTGGGTGATGTCGAGCGTGCCGCTGATCACGCCCACGGCAGCGATCATGATGTCTTCAGGGTCGCGGTGCCGAGAAGCGAAGTTGGCCACCACGCAGCCACCCATTGAGAAGCCGACCATGTAGATGCGGTCTTCATCCACGTCGAAGTTGTCGATCATCCATTGGATGGCGACTTCAATGTGTTGTTGGCAGATGGGCGAGCCGAAGAGCTTGTCGTCAATGCCTGTGGGAGACAGGTAGAGCATGTCCCGAGTGTTGGCCTCTTCGTCCAGGGTGGTGGCGGGACCCACGCTGTTTGCCGAGGAACCGAAGCCGTGATAGGCGACGAGCAAGGGCAGGCCCGGGCCGCCAGGCGTGTAGGACAGGGGCAGCTGGTACTTGAAGATCTCAGGCAGGGGGGTCCCGGTGCCACCTGGTCCGGAGGGGATGAACCCGTCCATCATGATCGGGGCTGTGCCTTCGGTGGGGGTGTCAACTCCATCACCCACGGGGACGCGATCGGCGAAGATGATCGAGTCGAGAGGGCTGTCGGCCGTCAGCGGCGGCAAGGGTGCCATGCCGAGGTCGCCGGTCAACGCGATGCGCGCGGCGCGGTGAGCCGCATCCACAGAATCGAGAACGGGCTTGTTGTCCACGAGCTGTGCAGAGACGGGCAGGACCAGGGGCCAAGCGAGCAGCAAAGAAGCGATAATCATAGCGATGTCGAATCGGGAGAGAGGATGCTTCTGAGGAGCGATCGAACGGTCAAACCAAGGCAAACTGAACTGCGAGAGGCCATCGGGGGGACCTCTTGCGGTGGTGGGGACAGCCTCAGGCTACCCGAGGTTGGTCGAACCGGCCAGAAGCCATATGAACATGGAGTCATAACTGAGTGAAGATGAGCCAAGTGATCCGCTTGTGATACATGGCTTCTGTGCTAAACCAGTCGCAAGGTGTTCTGGGAAGGTTGTCAGCGGAGGTGCCACAAGCCCTGAGCCCGGGCTTGGCCATAAATGGCTCGTGCCTGGGCTAAGCATCCCGCTTCATTCAGGTGGATGTAGTCGGAGAAGAGCTCCGATTGGGGGCTGAGCACTCTGTTGAGCCCGATGATCGGTAGGTTTCTCTCTCGAGCGAGGCGGCGAACTTGCAGGTTCATGGCGGCGAGGACGTCCTCGTAGCCCGGGCCATCGAGGTTGTCCGTACTCGACGCAAAAGTGGTTAAAACCGGCTCGATACCCTGCTCCTGGGCCACTGCGATGAGGTTTCGCAGATTGCGTACATAGGTAGCAATGCCTTTGGGGTTCACGCCTTCCCAGGAGGGACTGGGGTGCGGGTCCTTTGCGGAGTCGACGAAAACGAGGTGCTCCAGGCGCCGTTCGGAGGGTTTGACGTAGGTCTCCCCGAAGAGCCGGAAGAACAGTCGAGAATGGCGCAGGAGGGTCCATTCGACGGGGGATATGACCGGGTAGCGCCAGCTGCTGCGCATGTGCGAGTAGTCGGAGCGAAACCCGCCCACTTGGATCAACCGAGCGTCGTTAATGCCATGGTAAATCACCAATGCGTCCGCTTTGAAGTCCGATAGGCGCAGAGAGAGGTTGACCAGGCTTTCCGCCGTTGTGTACCCGGGGACACCGCAGTTCAGTACCTCGTAGCGCAGGCTAGGGTCGTCACGCTGGGCGTTGGTGAGCATGGTCTGCAGCCGAGCCGGATAGGCCCGGTATGCGGGTACTCTCGAGCCATAGGTTGTGGAGCCGCCAAGGCAGAGGATGCGAAACACATCGTCGGGCTTGTCGGGGGAGACGGGAACTCCTCGGAAGCCAAGAGGGTTAACGCCCTCGCCCACGTGCCCTGGCTTGAGCGTGTAGCCCATGTAAGGGTGCGGCTGGTAGCGCCCACTGGCGGAGATGTTCTCGCCGAGCTGGGCTCCCAGAGGGTCGCGGCCTTGAACAAGGTCGTAGAGGCGCAAGGCAGACTCACCAAGCCCGAAGGCCAGGACCAGACCTAGTCCCAGGCCGACCACGGCAAAGGTCGTCTTGCGCATGGCGTCGACCATGGGCCGGCGAGTTTCAGGAGCAGTCATGCCCCAAACCTACCAGCGATCAAGACGCGGAGGCGACTGCATCTCCGTGTTCTTCGAAACTGACGGCGAAGCTAGAGTTGAGCGAGATCGTCACCGCCGTTGTGGACTGAGCCAAGCGGCACACTGTGCGCTGGCCATGATGGGGTGGCTGGACCGGACTACCCTCGCCTCGGTCAGGGGGCGAGGTGTAGCTGAAGACGGTGGAGGCCAGGAGCTGGGGCTCTTGTGGCAGGGGCAACTCGACGAGCATGCCGGGGCGGGTGGCCTGACCAGCCTGACCGGCGCCTTGGGGGTCGAAGAAGACGGGGTTGCCCCCCCGGGGATCGAGCTCGTAGCTCCCCCCAGCAGGCACAGTGAGAGCGGCTTGGGCGAGACGCTTTCGCCCAGAGTTGGTTTCGACCATGAGGTACGGAACCAGCGGCCGTCCAGTTCTGTTTTGGACTGTGATGCGTGTCATAGGAGGGAGACTGTACACGGTTTCTGCGTACTGACTACGGTGCCTTCTGGTGTTGTAGGCCGGTGCACTATATGCACTTAAGAGCATAAATTTTCATCACTGTGAGGGAGGTCACGAGAACCGAATGTCCAAGTGACATTGATAGACGATGTTTTGCACACATTGCGGTCACGCGTGAGGCCGCAGGCTCCCGGCCGTTCGGTGGCAAGACTCGATGGAGTCCCGAGAAACGCTGGTGTCGGGTGCGGCGCTAGGCACGACGTGCGGGCTATCATGGGCGGCTCGCCGCAGCAGCCCACAGACTGTCTACAGGGAACACCCCTTGGGTTGGCTCGCGGCACGGCGACTGCTCCAGCGCCCTTTGTTTTCACGTCCTTTCTTGGTGGCCCTACAGGGCCTCGTCGTTGCCATGAGTTCGTCCCCGTCACCGTCTCCTCGACCATGTGTTGAAGTTGAGCAGCTCACCAAGCTCTATCACCTGGGTGGCGAAGTGGTCGCCGCTCTTGATGGCCTCGACCTGACGATCCACTACGGCGAGCATGTTGCAGTGGTCGGTTCGTCGGGCAGCGGCAAGTCGACGTTGCTGCAGATCCTGGGCTGCCTCGACAGCCCGACGTCCGGCATCTATCGCCTCGACGGCCAAGCCGTGGGTCAGTTGTCCGAGTCGCGCTTGGCCGAGGTGCGCAACCAGCGCATCGGCTTTGTCTTTCAGGGCTTTCACTTACTGCCCAGGGCTACGGCCCGGCGCAACGTCGAGCTGCCGTTGGTCTACGGCGGCGAGCCCACCGCAGTCCGTCGTGAACGAGCCGAATACGCTCTTGAGAGAGTGGGTTTGGCTGAGCGTATGAACCACCGTCCCGATCAGCTCTCCGGGGGACAACGGCAACGGGTCGCCATCGCCCGGGCGCTGGTGACCGAACCGGCGATCCTGCTGGCAGACGAGCCCACAGGAAACCTCGACACGCGGACCGGCGCAGAGATTCTTGACCTCTTCGACGAACTCGCCGGCCCGGAGCGAGCACTGATCATGGTCACCCACGACGGGGCCTTGGCCAGAAGGGCTCAGCGCGCTGTGGTTCTCTCTGACGGTCACCTCGCTTTCGACGGACCTCCCCCAGAAAACCTGAACGAGGTGCTGCACTCATGATCTCTGATGTCCCTGTCGTAAACCGAATCGCACGGCGTGCGACCTATGATGTTGGTCAACGGGGCGGTGCCTTGGTGGGCGTGCTCGTGTTGAGCGGTCTGCTGGGCCTGGGCGCTTTCGGCTGGTGGTTCTCTCAGAGAGCCGACGACGCAGTGACCCTCGATCCCGCTCGCATGATCACCGTGAAGCGCACTGAAGTGATCGACGCGGTGACAGCTGCCGGACGGGTTGAGCCCCTGGCGCGGGTTGCGGTGATGAGCCGGGCGAGTGGCATCATCGAAGCGCTGTATGTAGAAGAGGGCGACGAGGTCAAGGCCGGGCAGCTCTTGGCCGAACTGGACAAAGAGCAGCTCGCCGCCAACCTGGCCCAAGACCGTGCTGACCTTGCTTCGGCGGAGGCCCGGGTCTCTGGGGCCGAGGGGCGCTTGGCCGAGGCCAGGGTGCGCTTGGAAGATCCCGAGCGACAGTTCGTTGAGCGCGAGGCTCATCGACTGCAGCTGTTGTTCGACACGGGCGACGTGTCGCTCAAAGAGCGGGACGACGCGCTGAAGGCTGCAGAGTTGGTGGCGTTTCGCTTGGCCCAGGTGCGCGCGAACTTGATCGTGCTGCAAGCATCCCTGGCGGAATCCCAGGCCAACATGCTCTCAGCTCAAGCCGCGGTCAAGCGCAGCGAAACCGCCCTGCAAGAAGCGACCATTCGATGCCCCATGGATGGCGTGGTTTTAGTGCGGGACAAAGAAGTGGGTGATGGTGTGTCGTCCCTGCTCACCGCTGGAGGCAACGCCACTCAGATCATGGTGCTGGGCGACCTCTCTGAGATGTTCATCGAAGCCCGGATCGACGAGGTCGACCTGGGGCGCATCTTCACCGGCATGCCGGTGCGGCTCACTACGGACGCGTTTCGTGGGCAAGAGTTGCCGGGTATTGTCGATCGCATCGCCCCCGCAGGTTCTGTGGACAACAACGGCATCGTAACCTTCGAAGTGCGCATCACGGTCGAGGACACGTTGGGCTTGTTGCGCCCAGACATGACCGCGGACGCCAAGCTGATTTTGGCTGCGGACTCCGATGCGTTGGTCTTGCCTCAGCGAGCCTTGTCAAAGAGCGTCGATGGATCCTGGACGGTTCAGAAAGTGATTGGTGACGGAGCGAACGCATCCACAGAGGAGACGGTCGTGGGGGTGGGCATCAGCGATGGCTTGATGACGCAGATCGTGTCTGGGCTTGCGGAAGGTGAGCAGGTGTACCTCGGAGGTGTCACGGCACCTCGGATTGGCGGGCGCCGGTGATGAGTGCTAGGTCGTCTCCGTGAATCCCCTGACCCTTTGCGCTGAGGCGGCAGGTTCAGTTGTCCGAGAGTCCCGCCGGATGATGCCCATGGCAGCGGGCATCGTCTGGGGCGTGGCGTCGGTGTTTGTCTTGGTCGCGGTGGCGCGAGGTTTCGAGACGACACAACGTCAGTCTCTTGAAGCCCTGGGTGACTCGTTCATGCTCTTGCGGGTAAACAGGGCCACCACCAACCGTGGCGATTCCCGAGCCAACGCGTTCGTTCGTCTTGAAGGTGAGGACATGGTTGCGGCTGTGGCGGGCTCGCCGTCTGTGGAGTCCCTCTCGCCGAAAGCGAACAACTGGTTCATCAGCGCGTATCGCGGTAGCTCTCGCTCACGAGTGACCGCGGTGGGCGTCGAGCCTCAGTACGCCGATATTGTCAACGTCCCGTTGACTGAAGGCTCCCGCTGGATCGACTCCCTCGACATTGAGCAAGAGCTGCCCGTGTGCGTCTTGGGCCCGGGGACCTACGACGAGCTGTTCGACGGTGAGCCGTGGCAAGGGCAAGAGTTGCAGCTTGTCTTCAGCCGCGATGCTGACGAAGACACGGTGGTGCGTCGGCTCAAAGTCATCGGCGTGCTCACGGATGAAGAGCTGGCTAGCGACGAAATCTACACCAGCCACCGCCGGGTGGTGCTCATTCCCTTCACGACTTGGGAGCGCTTCTCACCTCGGGGATTTCAGTTCTTCGTGGTGCGTCCCAAGACGCCCGAGCTGAAAGATCAAGCCTTGGCGGAGTTGCGTGGAGTCCTGGGCCGTCGCCACGGCTTTGACCCTGAAAACGCCAACACGTTGATCCCCTACTTTGATGCCATTGATCGGGGCGCTCAGATTGACGCTGTGTTCAACGGCCTGGAGATCTTCTTGGGTGCGGTGGGCGCTTTGATCTTGCTGCTTGGCGCGGTGGGCGTGGCCAACGTGGTGCTGATGTCTGTGGCGGCACGCACGTTTGAATTTGGGTTGCGACGAGCTCTCGGTTGCAAGCGCCGCTGGATCTTCGCCCAGGTGTTCCTCGAAGCCTCCGGCGTTTGCCTGGTGAGCGGAGGCTTGGGTTTTGCCCTGGGCTTGGGCGGCGTTGAGATCATGAGCAACATCGAGTTGCCCGAGGGTTTTTCGGCGCCGCAGGCAGAGCTTTCGGCTGCGTGGCTGCCCGGAGCTCTGCTGCTCGTTGTGAGCTTGGGTGCGGCTGCGTGGCCGGCGGGTCGTGCAGCGAGAATCCCAGTGGTCGAGGCCCTCGGAGGAGGCAAGTTGTGAGCAAGTCACGCTCTACAAATCGCCGTCGCTCGCCGGGCTTTGGCTCGTTAATCGGCGAGGCGGTCGGCAGCTTGTTGTCCCACCCCATGCGTTCGCTGTTGACCGGGTTGTCGGTGACCTTCGGTGCTGCGGTGCTGTTGATTCTGCTGAGCTACGCCACGGGAGTTCCCGACACCACTGCTGACGTTTTGCGTTCGATGGGGAGTCGAGAGTACATCGTCGAACCCCGCTGGCGCGGGCGCGGCCGGGGCGGTAAACGAGTGCGCATTCGCTACACCGACTTGCCCGCCCTCCGCGAGGCTTGCCCGTCTATTGAGCAGCTGGCCCCGGCATACAGTCCTGGCCGAGGTGGCCCACTGTTCTCTCGCAACCGCTCCTGGCCTTGGGCCAACGTCACCGGTGTGGGGCACGAGTACCAAGATGTGACCGACCTGCGCATCGACGAGGGGCGTTGGTTCACCCAAGAAGAAGAATTCGCAGGCGAAGAGGTGGCCCTGATCAGTCGCCCGTTGGTGGACGGCATGTTCGACGGGCGCACACCTCTTGGCGAAGTGGTGGATGCACGGGGCGTTCGCTTTCGGGTCATCGGAGTCTTTGAAAGCAAAGCGACTTTCGCGTACTCGCTGCTCGTGCCCTACCCCACCGCCATGGCCATGGGTGACGAAGGTGGACGGTACGTAAGTCACATCGCCTTCGCTCCCTTGCGCGGCGACCTGGCCGAGTCTGCGGTCTCCGAGATGCGCCAAGCCTTGGGCACGCTGTACTCGTTCCCTCCCGATGACAACGGGGCCATCGACATCAAAGAGAACACGGCTTTCGTGGCGAAGGTCGAAGCGGTCAGCGTGGGCCTCACCGTACTGGTCTGGATCATTGCTTCGTTGGCCCTTGTTCTGGGCTGTCTCGGGGCGGCCAATGTGGTGGGCATCGCTGTGTCCGAGCGCACCTCTGAACTGGGTTTGCGCAAGGCCTTGGGCGCCACGGCGTCACGACTGCGTGCAGAGGTGCTTACAGAGACCTTGCTGCTGTGCGTGGCCGGTGGCCTCTTGGGTGTCACTCTGGGTGCCGCAGCCATTGCAGCGCTGGGCCCGCTGCAGCTCACTGATCAGGCTCGGCTCACTCCCGAAGCGGATGGTCAGCAGCTCGCCTTGGCGTGCCTCGTGCTCGTGGTGACTGCCACCCTCGCCGGCTTGCCTGCGGCCAATCGCGCTGCGGGCCTCGACCCGGTGCAAGCCTTGCGCGACGAGTAGGGACAGTCTGTGAACACGTCGATTGTGCTGACCATCTGCAACACCATCGTGCCCCTGTTTGTGATCGTGTTTGTGGGTTGGTGGCTTGCCGGGCGCCGCCTTGACGCCAAGCCCATCGGAGAGCTCGCAGTGGGCTTGGCAGCCCCCGCACTGATCTTCACGCTCTTCTATCGCATGGACTGGGAGAGCACCGCCTGGGTCGAGTTGGCTGGAGGCGCCGGGTTCATCATGGGCGTGACGCTGCTCGTGAGTTGGCTCGCTCTGCGCCGAGTGTTCAGCGACCCGCACCGTGGACTGCTGATGCCCGTTGTCTTCTGGAATTCCGGCAACATGGGCCTCTCGGTGATGCGTTTGGCTTTCGGTGAGGAGGCGCTGTCCGGGGGAGCGGTCGTGTTTGTCACCGTCGCCACAGCGCAGGCGGTCCTGGGCACGGCCATCGCCAAGGGGCGTGGCGGCTTGGGCGAAGTGTTGCGCATGCCTCTAGTTCACGCTTGCTGGCTGGGCCTGGGTTGCTCGCTCCTCGAGCTGCGCCTGCCGGTCATGGCGCTTGAGCCCATCGAGCTCATTGCCGACATGGCCATCCCATTGATGCTGATCAACTTGGGTATGGCCTTGCGGAACCTGCCGATCACCGAGCTGGGTGATGCGATGATCTGCGTGGTCATGCGCAGCGGCGTGGGTTTCGGCGCGGCGCTGCTCTTCGTGTCTCTGTTCGACGTTCAAGGCCTGCCGCGGCAGATTCTGATTGTCTCTTCGGTGTTGCCGCCGGCGGTGATCAGTGTGCTCTTCGCCCAACGCTATGACGCCGCGCCGCGACGTGTAGCCAGCGCAATCGTTCTTGGCACGCTGCTCTCCGTGGTGACGGTGCCGCTGGTTTTGGCCTGGGTTCTCTAGCCCGCCAAACGCAGAGCGACCCCGGCGCCTCACTGAGGTACCGGGGTCGCTCATTGCAACAGAGGGTTTGTGACCGTCAGTCGATCACTGCGCCTCGCCCTGCAGGACGTTGCTGGCGGCGAAGCCCACGGGGCCTCCGGCGTCAGACACCCAGTGCTGCAGGAAGATCTTGGTACCGGGGGGCACGCCAGCCGGCCAGACGAAGGGCAGGTCGAAGCTACCCGCACCGCTCACAGGCAGAGCCAAGAAGAGGAAATCCGGGGAGGGGCCCAGGATACCGCCCTTGAAGCTCACGTTGATCGCAGCCAAGCCGAGCACCAAGTTGGTGGTGCTGCTCGCGAGAGCGTTGCTCAGGTTGACCGAGTTCGCGGTCGATGCGCTCAGCGGGCCGACGCCAACCAAGGAGGGGACGCCGCCAGCACCAGCAAGGCCGTTGCCCAGGCTGGTCCAAGCACCGCCGCCGAAGCTGACCGTGGGAGCAACCACTGCGTTGCCCATGACGTCGGTTGCCGTCCAGATGACGTCAACGAAGGTCTCGGTGCCCACGGTGGGGATGGACGCGCGGAACATGCCGCTGCCCATGTGCTTCGCCGTATCCGAGCCGCTGCCCAGGTTTGACGTCCAGGTGAAAGTCATGCCAGCGGAGATGTGACCATCATCGCTGAGGCTGTCCTGAATCTGAGCGTGGGTGACCAAGAACGGAGCACTGATCGGGCCAGCGGCTTCGATGTTCTGAAGCGTGGGGGCCGTGGTGTCAGCGGGACCGTTGTTGAAGTAGATCTTGTTGGTGAAGTTACCCGACTCACCCTGACCGGTGATCATGTCGTACGTGCCGTTGCCGTCGAGATCGGCGAAGCCGAAGTCGAGGCTGCTGTCGGAGATGGTCTGGATGATGACGTTCTGGTTGGTGAAGGTGCTGTTGCCGTTGTTGCGGTAGACCTTCTCACCCGTACCGGCCAACGAAGACACGAAGATGTCGAGGTCGCCGTCGTTGTCGTAGTCCATCAAGGCCATTTCGTTGTCGTCGTTACCGTTCGGGGACGGGAAGGTCAACTCGGGCATGACGGCGCCGGCGCCGTCGTTACGACCCCAGCCTTCGCTTTGGCCATTGATCGACTGCACAGCTGCGTCCCAGTCGCCGTCACCATCGAGATCGCCGTAGTCGATCTCGTAGGTGGCGCCGGTGCCGAGCAAGTTCATGGCGCTGTCGATGGAGAAGTTACCGCTGCCATCGTTGAGGTAGAGACGGCCACGCTTGCCGCCCTGGCCCTTGCCAGAAAGCGCCAGGTCGAGGTCGAAGTCACCGTCAAAGTCGAGGAACTGCACGTCCTGGCAGTTGAAGTTGTCGACGGGCATCTGGCTCGCGGTCACGTCAGTGAAGACGCCGTTGCCGTCGTTGACCCACAGGCGCTGCTGGGTGGCTTGGCCACCAAAGGTGCCGCCGTCAGTGATGGCCACGTCGAGATCACCATCATCGTCGATGTCACCAGCGACAACGCTGAAGGAGCGCAGGGTGGGGGTGGTGGGTACGGCGCCAGCGGACACAGCGAAGTTGCCCGAGCCGTCGTTCAGCAGCAGGCGCGGCGGGTGGCCGGCGCTACCGGATGCGTACATGAGATCGGGGTCGCCATCGCCATCGAAGTCTTCGGCGATGACCATCTTGGCGTTGAAGTTGCCGCCATGGAGGAGCTGGCCGTGGGCTGCGGTGAAGGTGCCTGAGCCGTCGTTCAAGAAGAGGTGCTGATCTTGGGCGCCACCGGTGCCGGTGCTGCCGTAGGCGCTGCCGTTAGCGAAGAGAATGTCGACGTCGCCGTCAGCATCGACATCGACGAGTTCGACACCGTCCGTCCAAATGGTCTGGGCAGGAATAGCGGCGGCATTGCGAACAAACTGCTGGCCCATCGCGGCAGGCGTAAACGCCGCGAGCAGAACGGGCAAGATCAAAAGGTGACGGGTCATTGATGACTCCAGGTGTCGATAATTATAGGTAGAGGAGAGTTCACCACTCGGGTTGCTGGTTTTAGAGGGGCCGTGAAGCCTTATGGAGGAGGGCGGCTTCACGGTCGGCGACTGCCGAAACAGCAAGTTGGATGAGGGGAGGAACGGCGAATCATACCCAGGTTCGACGGAGCTGTGGGAGAACATCCAAAGGCAGCGTAGGCCGAAATCGTGGGGTATGGGGCTTCTGGGCTGTGTTGAGCTCGGTCGCCACGGTGGTCGTGTTTTGGTTGGGGTGTCGGCGAATTGTTACCAAAGGTTGCAATTTGGTCAGGGGCGACTGAAGAGCCCGAACAGAAGTTGTTGGCACTCGCTCGCTTTGTCGGCTGTCCGTGCCCTGCGCACCGAGACGAAATTCGATTCCGTCGCTGCTACGAGGTGCGGAGATCGCCGTCGAGCAGCAGCTCGTGGGCCCTTCCAGCGACGCTGGCTACGGTCCATCGGCCGTCTGCTTCCATCAAGACGGCCTCTTCGGCCAGGTTCACCGTGGGGCAGACATGCTCAGGGATCAGCTGGATCTGGGTGCCTCGGGGTGGCGATTCTCCCAAAGTGACCCGCAGCGGGAGGTGCTCTTCGCTGGGACTGTTTGCCACGAGTTCGGGACGGCCCAGCACTCGCGCGCAAGGGTCACCCATGTCGGCGGAGACCGCTTTGTGCCCGGCGTCGCAAGTGACCCGCCCGGTCGCGGGGTGGCTGATGACGCGACTAAAGACTGTGGCCGCGGGGGCGAGTCCGAGCCCGGGATTCTCCGCCTCGCTACGGGCGTCATGAAAGACCACCGTCCCTGGGGAGACTGTGTGTCGTGATGCTGACAGGTTGGCCAAGCCGTCGTGGGAGAGCGCGTGGGCGAAGGCCGGTGTGCCCGCAGTGATGACCTCGGCGATGGGGCAGCCCTCGTCCGTGGCGAGGGTGTCGAGTAACGAGATCAGCTGGTTGTAGCCCTTGTGAATGCTGGCCTCCCGTTGCGTTAGATCCCCTTGGTGCAAATGGCCGTCGTAGAAATGTAGTCCCGCGAGTCGTTTGCCCGCGCCGTGGCACAGGGTCGAGATCTCTGCCCGATGGGCCAGAGGGACGCCGGTGCGATCCATGCCTGAGTTCACGTCCACAAAGACGTGCAGACTTGCGGGGACATCGGCGAGTCGCTCAGGGTCTTCGATCAGTACGGACAGCCGTTGCTGTGGATGGGCCACCGCGATCTGGTCGAGTCTGCGCATCGCCGGGCCCACCAAGGGTTGGGCCATGAGCACGTCACCGGCGATCCCGTGGTCGTCGAGAGTGGCGCAGAGCAGCGCAGTCTCGCGGGTGGTCGATGTCTTGAAGCGGCGCACGCCAGCGTCCATGAGCTCGCGCCACACCGCGGGGATCTTGGTGGTCTTCACGTGAGGCCGCCAGCGATCGGCTGAGCCGCAAAGGGTGATGACCTTGGCGATGTTCTGTCGCACCGCCGGCATCCAGACAATGAGCGCCGGGCTGAGGAGTTTCTCCGTCAAGCTCGTGGGCAGCGAGTAATCGTCAGGGTGGATGTGATCGAAGAGCGACATGAGCAAGGTGGCGCGAGAGGTTTGTGTGTTGTGCCCTACGACTCCGCCAGAATGTCTTGGATCACAGTCTGGAGCCGGTCGAAGTGCATCTGCTGTTCTGCGTTCAAACCCTGAAGCAACAGATCGGTGGTCTCGAAAGGGTCCTGGAGCAGATCAAAGAAGAGATATTTGGCTGCCATCAGATTGGACTTGTCGTAGATGACTTTGAAGCGCTGGTCCCGCGCGGCCAGCAAGAGCTGGGTGTACGGACCAAAGCCGGCGGGCTTGCGTTTCTCGGTGAACGCCCACCGACGTAGGGGCGGCCGGTCAGGGTTCTTGAAGTACGGCACCAGAGAGATCGAATCGATCCCGGCAGAGCCGTCCCCGTCTACGAGCTCTGCCACGGTGGCGAAAATGTCGGTAGCTGTGACCACTGCTGAGCATTCCCAACCGGTCACCGGCACGCCCTTGCCAGCCACAATCAGCGGGACGTTCACGCCCCCTTCGTAGATGCTGCCCTTGGCCTTGGTGCTGTCGAACGGCAGGGTGACCGCTTCGCCCTGAGTGCCGTTGTCGCCGATGAAAATCACCGTGGTGTTGGCCAGCACGGCGGGGCGCAGCGAGCTGAGCAGCCGACCGATCTCACGATCCATGGCCTCGACGGACGCCTGCATGTGCGGCACCGGAGCGTCGTCCGGATCCCCAGCAGGGAGGGAGAATGTGTGCAGGTCGGCCGGCGGTTTGTGGAACGGTTTGTGTGGGGCGTTAAAAGCCAACCAAAGGAACCACGGCCTGGTTTCGCCTTCGATGAGGTCAAGGGCGTCATCGACGGTTTCGGTGGAAGCGTAGTTGCTCACCGGAACTTCTACCCCGTCTACGTTCTTCATGTAGTTGAAGTAGATCCCCGGTCCGTCGCTGGGCACGAAGCTCTTGATGGTTCCGAGATGGGTGTCAAAGCCGCTCAACAGTGGATGCTGCAGCCCGGAGATCTGTTGTGAGGCCACGTGCCACTTGCCCACCGCTAGAGCTGCGTACTCGGCGGGCAAGATCTCCGGGAGGGTCACCTCTGCAACGTCGAGCTCCACTGCGGAGTTGGCGTAGCCAATGGCCTTGGTGATGCCGTGGCGAAAGGGGTGCAGGCCCGTAAGCATGGAGGCCCGGGTGGGCGAGCAAATGGGCGCGGCCCAGGCGTTGCGAAAGAGCACGCCGTTGGCAGCCAACGTGTCGATGACCGGTGTGGTGCCAGGGTCAGGGTGCTCGCCATAGGCCCCGACGCGGTCTACGCCCAGATCGTCGGCAATGATCAGCAGTACGTTCCCGGGCTGTTCGCGGACTTGCGCGACGACCGTGAGCAAGGCACAGGCAAGCAGGGTGAGCATCGGGGACCTCGGGCGTGGCCGTCAGAGAGCGGGTGACAGGACGAACCCAAGGCTACCACGGGTTTTGTAGGCCGGCTGTGGTGTCCGGGACAGGCTTACGCCAGCGCGTCGTCTGCCACATGGTAGTGGGGGTCTTCGATGACGTTGACTTCGACCAGCTTGCCGGCTCGCTTGAGCAGAGTGCGGCAATCCGGGCTGAGGTGCCGTAAATGCAGGGTCTTGCCCAGCCTGAGGTAGCGCTCGGCCAGGGTGTCGATGGCCTCGATGGCTGAGTGATCGGACACTCGGGCGTGCTCGAACTCGATGATCACCTCGTCGGGGTCGCTGCCCGGATCGAACAGCTCCCCGAAACTCTGTGCCGAGCCAAAGAACAACGGGCCGCGCAACGAGTAGATCTTGGCCCCATCGGCCTGTGTGCTGGAGATGGCGTGGATGACCTTGGCGTGCTTCCAGGCAAAGACGAGGGCGGAGACGATGACGCCGACCAGCACGGCCATGGCCAAGTCAGTGAAGACTGTGACCGCTGAGACCAGGATGACCACGAAGACGTCCGTGGCCGGAACCTTGTTCATGATGCCCAGGCTGGACCACTCAAACGTGCCCAGCACCACCATGAACATGACGCCAACGAGAGCGGCCACGGGCACCATCTCGATGATCGACGAGGCCACCAGGACGAAGGCCAAGAGCACCAGGGCGGCGGTGATCCCGGAGAGTCGGCCACGACCGCCGGAGTTGATGTTGATCATGCTCTGACCAATCATCGCGCAACCGCCCATGCCGCCAAACATGCCGCAGGCCACGTTGGCCGCACCCTGGGCAACGCACTCCTTGTTACCCCGGCCGCGGGTGTCGGTGAGTTCGTCTACCAAGGTCAGCGTCAGTAGCGATTCGATCAATCCCACGGCAGCGAGGATGATGCTGTAGGGCAGGATGATCTTGAGCGTCGCCAGGGAGAAGGGCACCTCAGGCATGGCAAAGATCGGCAGGCCGCCCTTGAGCGTTGCTCCGGGGTTCCCGGTCATGGTGCGCAAGTAGTCCACGACGCTGGGTGAGTCGAGGCCGAGGCCGTTCACCGCCAAGGTGATCGCGGCGATGGCCACCAGGGACGAGGGCAGCGCCTTCGTGAGCTTGGGCAGGAAGTAAATGATGGCCATGGTGGCCGCGACCAAACCGAGCATGGTGTAGAGCGGCGTGCCGCTCATCCACTGCATCTGGCCGTCTGCTCCCTGGGTTTTGAACTGCCCCAGTTGAGCCATGAAGATCACGATGGCCAAGCCGTTCACAAAACCCAGCATGACCGGGTGGGGCACCATGCGGATGAACTTGCCCAGGCGGAACACTCCCGCGAGCACTTGCAGCACACCCATGAGCAAGACGGCCGCGAACATGTATTGCACGCCGTGTTCGGCGACCAGAGCCACGAGCACAATGGCGATGGCTCCGGTGGCTCCTGAGATCATCCCCGGGCGTCCGCCAAAGACGGCGGTGATCAGGCCCACCATGAAGGCGGCGTGCAGTCCCACCACGGGGTCAACCCCCGCCACGAAGGCAAAAGCCACCGCTTCGGGGACCAAGGCTAGGGCGACGGTGAGCCCGGACAGAATGTCGGTTCGGGGGCTGAACTTGGCTTTGGCAATAAGGTCGAACACGGTGCTTTTTGGGCTCAAGCGAGATTTGGGCCGCGCAGAGTAACGCTGCCGCCAAGGGATACTTGGTCTATCTGAGAGCAAATCTTCGCTGGGGGGTAGGGGCCCGTACGGTCCCTGAGTAAAGGAGCGGCGCCGAGGGAGGCAGGGGTCCCGAAGAGCCGCTGCCTGCAGCTTTCACCTCGGGGACGTTGACGGTCTGGATCGACGGAGGTTGAAGGTGATGATCTCGGAGACCGCTGGGGCAGAGGCATTGACCAAGGTGCTGACGATGCCCTCTTGGTCGACGATCTGGCTCGCGATGGTGGGCGTGGGTAGAGAGCACCGGGAGCTGTCTCGGCTAGCTGGGAAGCCAGCAGGAGGCGCGGACGCTCTCTTGGGTCAGCGGCTGGCTTGGCGGCTGGCTCGGCGCCGCCGCGTTCAGCCGTCCGACAAGTAGCCTAGCTCGATGAGCCTTTGGCGGGTTTCCGGGTCGAGCGTGACTTGGCTTGCTGCGGAGTGGCTCTCGGCCTGGAGTGCGCTGAGAGCCGCTGCGTAATCGGCTTGCAGTGCGCTGGCTACGGCAGAGCGACGATCGAGCAGGTTGTTCAATTCGTTGGGATCATTCGCCAGGTCGAACAGCTCTTCGCCATGCAAGGTGCCGTGGCGATCTTCAGAGAGGTGCAGCGAGAGATTGTCGCGCCGCAGATGATGGCTGGGCTCGCTGGGCACGTACGCCAAGTGTGAGAGTTGTGGGGCTTCGTTCGCCGCACCGCTGAGCGCCTTGCCCCGCAAGAGAGGGACTAAGCTGCGGCCGTGGGCTCCCGAGTCAGGGGGCAGCCCGGCCAGTTCGCGGAGGGTGGGCGCCAAGTCCACGAGAGAGACGGGGGTGTCTACGGTGCTGGCGATGCTTCCGGGAGCGAGGATGACCAACGGGATGCGCAGCAGTTCGCTGTGCAGCTGGTGCCCGTGGCCGAACGCGCCGCGCTCGAAAAGTTCTTGGCCGTGGTCGGATGTCACCACCAGCACGGTGTTGCGGAATCGCCCTGAGGCAACCAGGGTGTCGACGATGTCTCCCACGAGTTCATCGACGGCCACCACCGAGGCGTCGTAGAGCGCTCGGATGTCTGCGATGGTGGCTGCGTCGGGTGTCTGGGTTTGCTGGATCAGCTGGGCTGCGGTGAGTTCGGCTAGCACATCGCGCAGGTGGAGAAAGTCTTGGGCATCGAGGCCGAAGCTGGCGAGTTCATCGCCACGGGGCATGCCGTGGTGAGCGGCGAAGGTGTGCACGAAGGCGAATACCGGGCGCCGCTCTGGCTCGGCCAGTAGCTCCTTGAGTGCGACGCGAGACCCCACTTGCCGGGTGACGTCTCCGCCCTCGCTGTCGGTTCCCAGGGCGCATGGGTCGGTGACGCCGTAGCGCTCGAAGCCTGCTGACATGCCGTACTGTGGCGAGACGAATCCACCGCCGGTGAAGGCCACGGTTTCGTAGCCCGCGTCGCGGAAGGCTCTGGCCAAGCGTGGCGTGGATTCGTCGAGCCGCCTGAACTTGTCGGTCACTCCGTGGGCTTGGGGCCAACGGCTGGTGAACAGCGAGGCGTGGGAAGGCAGGGTCCAAGAGCTGGTGGACGACGCCTGGGTGAAACGCACAGCTTTGTCAGCCAGCGCTTGAATGCGCGGTGACATGGATGCCCCAGGAGCGGTGCGATCGGCGCGCAAGGTGTCGAGCACCACCAGCAGAACATCCGGGTGGCGCGTATCGCCGTCGCTGGCCTGGCCAACGATGATGGGCCTGCCAATCAGCGCTGCCCCGTCGCGACCCTCAACTGAGAGAGTGATCGAGACCCGCTGCCCTGCCACGGGAGAGAGCTCGAGTCGCCGGGGAGACCAAGACTCAGGGTTGCCGTCTGCTGCTGTCCAGAGGATCTGGACTTCACCCGGGAGGCTCTCGCCAGCGTGAGAGAGACGGGTCACTTCCCAACGGACGGTGGGTGCAGATGTCGCGGCGAGGGACGCGATGTCGAACTCGAGTTGCGGCTGTGCTCGGGGCACAGTGAGCTCCCAAGTGATCTCGCTCCCGCAGGGAAGCACCACGGCTTCTCGGGTCTGGTTCCTCAGCATGACTTGGTCTTCGGCGGGACGTAAGCCAGGGCGCAGCAACTCGGCGGCGAGGGGTGAGAGTCGCCGGACTTCGGTGCGCCCGATGGCCATGGGGTGAAATCGTGCGATGGCTACGAGAACGAGATCCCGGCGCGCAGGATCAGCGGGGACCACCGTGGACATCCAGCAGCCCTCGCGATCTCCTGAGCCTGCGAGGGATAATCCCGTTGCGCTGAGTCGTGCCGCGAAAGCTGCGGTGTCGATGTGTGGATCGTTGCCGCTCGCCGCGTCGTCCCGTTGGGGCAAGATCGCGATGCTGGCCTCTTCGCCCTCAACCCACGTGCGCACCCATAATGGCCCGGTGTCGCTGATCTTGAGCGGACGCAAGAGGGTCTCGGGAGTCTGCAAACTGAGCAGGGCTTGCTGCTTTGAGCTTCTCAGCCGAGAGGGTGCTTGAGCGAGCAGGGACGTGAGCGACAGCTGCGTGTTGTCGCCCCGGATCACAACCGCTGCTGCACGGGTGAGCTGTCCTGCTTCGAGGACGAGCAGCGGGGTTGAGGTGGCGGCGAGGAGTGACGCTCTGTCGTTGACGTCGAAGGGCAAGCTCTGCCGCACGGGCCCCTCGTCAAGCAGGCGAATGAGCTGGGGCGCTGCGGGGGGCTTCGCAGTCGGGCCGCACCCCGTGACAGCGATGAGCACGAGACTGATCAGCGATTGCAGTCGCGCATGGGGGCGTCGCGCTGCTGTTTGGTCAGCGGCCGGTGAGATAGCCTAGTTCCTCGAGTTGTCGTCGGGTGTCGTCATCGAGAGTCACGTCGTTTGTGTTTCCGCCCACCTGGGCTCGGAGTAAGGGCAGGGCCTTGAGAAACTCTGCGGCCATGTCATCCGCCAGGGCACGCCGTTCGTCGAGCAAGTTGTGCAACTCTTGGGGATCGTTACTCAGGTCGTACAGCGCGAAGGGCGCGGGGAGGCCGTCGGGGTTCTCTCTCAGATGCAAGGTGAGCAACTCCTGGCGATAGACGTGCGTGCCGGGAATCTCGCTGTTGTCCAGGTGAGACAGGATGGGGCGAGAGAGCAGCGTCTTACCGAACAAGAGCGGGACCAAGCTGCGGCCGTGACCGTCGTGATCCGCAGGCAGGCCTGCGAGTTCGCGAAGAGTGGGGCTCAGGTCGACGAGTGAGACGGGTGTTGAGTCTTCTCCGGATGGCGCCCCGGGTGCTCTGATGAGCAGGGGGATGCGCAGCAACTCAGGGTGCAGCTGATGACCGTGACCCACGGTGGTGCGCTCAAAGAGCTCTTGGCCGTGGTCGGACGTCACGATCAAGATCGTGTTGTCCCAGCGGCCAGCGGCTTTGAGGGTCGCAACGATGTCGCCGATCATGTCGTCTGCAGTCATGACTGCTGCGTCATAGACCGCGTTCACGTTCTTGATGAGCTGGGGTTCGATGGCGGCCGTGGGTTGCCCCGCTCGTTGTGCAGCAAGAAGGTGAAAGACCTCGGCCCGAATGCTCCGGAAGTCTTCGTTCTGCAGGCCGATCTTTTTGAGCTTGGCGTCTACAGGCAAACCGTGGTGAGCGGCGAAGGTGTGCACGAAGGCGAAGAGCGGTCGTTCCCGAGGGCCACTGAGTAAGTCGAGCAATGACTGGCGAGATCCGTGGGGCTGAATCACCTGCCGAGTCTTGAGGTCGACCGCGAAGAGGCATGGGTCGTGGATGTCGTACCGTTCGAAGCCCCCGGCGAGCCCGAAGGTCGGTGAGACATAGCCGCCACCGGTGATCGCCGTGGTTTCGTAGCCCGCGTCCCGAAAGGCCCGAGCCAAGGTGGCCGTCTCTCGCTCGACCAGCTTGCGGCTGCGGTCGGTGACGCCATGGGCTTGTGCCCAGCGGCCAGTGAACAGCGAAGTGTGCGCCGGCAAGGTCCAAGCGCTGGTGGACGAGGCATCGGTGAACTTGCGCGACTCTCGGGCGAGGGCTTGCAGACGCGGTGTGGCCTCGGTGCCCGGGTTGATGCGGTCGGCGCGCAGGGTGTCCAGGGAGATGAGGATCACATCCGGCTGCAAGGGTTTCTTGGGGGGCTGGATCCATCGAATGGTGGGCCGACCCACGACGATGGCAGCGCCAGGGGCATCTGCTGAGAAGGTGAGCGTGGTTTCGTTGTGGCGAGCCTTTGGCAGCTCAACGGCAATGCTGTGCCAGGGCTGTGCCGCCAGCTCCGGGGGCTGCTCGAGGGCAATCCGCCCCGCGCTGATCTCACCGCTCACATCGAAGAGCTTGTAGTCAAGGTGGGCTGCTCCCGGTGCTCCGAGATGTCCCAAGTCGATGGTGAGTTCTGTGGGGCCGGCTGTCAGGTCAAGAGTCCAGCGGGTCGAGCCCCCGTGGGGGAGCACAATGGCCTCGCGAGCTTCCCCGTCCAGTTGGATGTGTTCAGCGCTGGGCCGCAGCGTGCCTTCTAGCAGCGCCGCCGTCAGTGGCGTGGCCGAGCGCGCTTCTAGCCGACCGACTTCTGTGGTGGGGCCTTGGGACAAGACGCCCAGGATCAGACCTGTCCGCTGGGGGTCGGCGGGCACGAGGGCCTGTAGCCAGGGGGTGTTGGGGTCGGATGCTGGACGGAGGATGAGCTGATCTGCGTCTGCAAGTGCGTAGAGCCGCGTCAAGTCGGTGAGCTCGATCGGTGGCTGCCCTCGCCGTACGGGAATGAGCACGAGCCAGCCCCGATTGTCGGCCTGCACTCGCACCAGCAGCGGCCCCGTGTCCCCCACAGGAAATTCGCGGGCCATGAGCAACGAGCCACTGATGACGAGGCGTTTGTCAGGTCCAGCTCCTTGAAGGGCATGGCTCCCCGTCGTGTTGGCCACAGCGGGAAAGAGCGTTTGGACTTGCTTAGCCCCGGACCACACGGCCTGCTCATTGGCCAGGACGTCGATCTCCAGCTGCAAGATCAGGGGTGCGGCAGCGCTGATGGACTGCTCGTCAGTGGGATCGAAGGGCCGTTGCTGCCCGTCGTCGTCGAGCTGGTCCAGCAGCCGAAGAGGAACCAGGTGGGAGGAAGGCGGCTCAGGTTCTGGAGCACAAGCGCTGAGGAGCCCGATCAGCGCCAAGGAGAGCCAGCGCAGCTGAGTAGGCAGGACTCTCACAACACAAAAAGGATGTCGCTGTTCTCGGACAGGCGCGAGAACAGGCTGAGGCGTTCAGCTTCGCTGGAAACCGTCAGGGTCAGTCCCAGAGAGTGGTACTTGCCCTTTGAGCTCGTATGGGAATCGATCAACTCGTAGGGCTGGTCGCCGACGATCGTGGCGACGGCTGCACGAACTTCTAGAGACTGCCGCCCGATGAGGCGGTAGCCCCAGCTACACGGGTAGGTGATCTCTGGTCGTTGCGGTGCGGTCATGCGTTGTCGCAGGGGCGGTGGATGGTGACGAGCCAGGATAGTCTCCCTGCTGGAATCCGAGAACGAGCATGTCTTCGTGTTCGGCTCGAAACAGGCACGACGTTAGGCCTCGCCGTGGGTAGCATGTCGCCCATGGACGACGGGCAAACCTCTCAACTGATCGCATGCCATGACTGCGATGCCTTGTTCCCAATGGCGAGTATGCCCGGTGGGTTCGAGGCTCGCTGTCACTGTTGCGACGGGGTGGTGGCTCGGCGCAAGGTGACCGGGGCCCAACACTCGGTGGCCTGGGCAGGCACCGGGGCAATTTTCTGGATCATCGCCAATGTGATGCCCTTCATGAGCTTCAAGCTCACCGGCAATACCGAAGTGTGCCTTCTGTCAGGGGGCGTGGTGAGGCTGGCGGAGGCTGGGCGCTGGGGGCTTGCAGGGTTGGTGTTGATCTGCGCCATTGTGGTGCCGGCGTTCAAATTGCTGGCTCTCTTATGGATGCAGGTGCCGCTGCTCTTCGATCGCCGAGCTTGGTTCTTGAATGCTTGGTGGCGGGGCTCCACCCATTCAGCTGTCTGGGGCATGCTTGACGTCTTCTTGCTGGGCTGTTTCGTGGCTCTGACCAAGTTTGGCGACTACGGCGAGATCTCGCTCGGAGCGGGCTTTTTCGCGTTCATCGCTTTGGTCATCAGCTCTGCGGCTGCCCATGCTTGCTTTGACCCGGGTCAGCTCTGGCAAGAAAAGGCGGCGAGCTAATGGCTGTTCGAGCCGGTGATCGCGGCCTGGTTTGCTGCCACTCCTGCGGCCAGCTGTCCCGCTGGCGAATCGCAGGAAAGGGCGAGGAGTTGGTTTGCCCTCGTTGTGAGAGCTCTTTGCATCAGCGTAAGCCCAACGGTTTGGCCAAGACTTGGGCCCTGCTGATTGCCGCGATCGTGCTGTACATCCCGGCGAATCTGATCCCGGTGATGTCGTCGGTGAGCTACGGCAAGGAGAGCCCAGGCACCATCATGGAGGGAGTGAGCTCGCTCTTTTCATCGGGGCAGCTCGCTCTGGCGATTATTGTTTTCGTGGCCAGCGTCCTGGTGCCTGTGCTCAAGATCATGGGCTTGATGTTGCTGCTGATTTCGGTGCAGTGTCACTCGCAGAGGCGGCCGACTGACCGCGCTCGTTTGTATCGGTTGATTGAGCTGGTTGGACGTTGGTCCATGCTCGATGTATTCATGATTTCGCTCATGGTGGCGCTGATGCAATTCGGTGCCATCTCAACGGTTATCGCGGGAACAGGCGCGGTGTGTTTCGCCGCAGTGGTGGTACTCACCATGTTCGCCGCTCAGAGCTTCGACCCCAGGTTGATCTGGGATGAGATGGAGGAGAGACCGTGACAGGCGGCGACAACAATCAGGACATCCCGGCAGCTGTGGTGCGCAGGCGCAAAGGCCCCTCGGCCATCTGGATTGTGCCGATCATTGCCGCGTTGGTGGGAGCTTGGCTCTGGGTGGAGGAAGTGGCCAATAAGGGGCCTACGATCCAGGTGACATTCGCCAATGCCGAGGGCCTAGAGGCCGGCAAGACGGCGGTGAAGTTCAAAGACCTGAAGATCGGTCAAGTCGACTCCATTGTGCTGAACGAGGATGGCACTGCGGTGATCGTGACGGCGACATTGGTGAAGCCCATGGCTCCCCATTTGGGCCCCGAATCGCTGTTTTGGGTGGTGCGGCCTCGCGTGGATGCCGATGGGATTTCCGGCCTGACGACTTTGCTCTCAGGGGCCTTCATAGCGATTGAACCGATCGACCCCAAGGACGGTGCCGCGCCCTTGGGTTTCGCGCCGACGTTGCAGTTCGCAGGGGAGGACATTCCGCCAGCGGACAGCTCTGATCTCCCAGGGCTGAACTTGCTGTTGCACAGCGACGAACTCTCTTCTATCTCCGAAGGGGCACCGCTGTTTTATCGCGGCCTCGAAGCGGGCTTGGTGACTGGTATCGCTTTGTCAGCGGACGGGCAGTCGGTGGAGATCGGTGTGTGGATCAAGCAGCCCTTTGTGGCGTACACCTACAGCAATACTCGTTTTTGGTTGAAGCCCTTGATCGACTTCTCAGCCACTGCTGGAGGCGTTGATTTTTCACTAGGCTCCCTGCGCACATTGATCACTGGTGGCATCGCCTTTGGCCTAGGCCCCGAGAATGACCCTGGTGCAGCCGTTGTGGTGGGAGAGAACTTCTTGCTCTACAAGAGCGAGAAGGCCAGTGTTCACGAGCTGACGAACACCACGTCTTACGTGATGTATTTCGACGAGTCTGTGCACTCGTTGGGTGTAGGGGCTCCGGTCGAGTTCAACGGCATTGCCATTGGACGGGTGACGAGCATTCACCTCGATTACGATGGGCAGCAAGATGAGTTCTTCGTACCGGTGGTGGTCGAAATCGAATCACGTCGTATTGAGCGCGAGGGCTCTGCGAGCTCGCCCGGCACGGGTGGCATGGGTGGCATGGCCGGGCTGCTGGCCAAGGGTCTGCACGCCAGGATGGAGACTGGCTCTCTGCTGACGGGCGCGAAGTACATCGATCTCGTCTTGCTTCCCGAGAGCCCTGCGGTCTTCAAGGGCTACCAAGAAGAGATAACCGAGCTGCCTACGGTGACCACCCTGTTCGGCTCCATGCTCGACAACGTGAATCAGGTCCTTGCCGACTTTGATATCACGGACATCAAGCAAGAAGCTCGTGATGTGATGAAGTCCATCCAGCTCACTTCCGACAGCCTGCGGCAGCAGGTGGACTCAGCGCAGATCGGCGAGATCAAGGATGGCCTTGTGTCCCTGGTTGAAAACCTGACAGCGCTCAGCGAGAAGGTCGACAACGCGATTGACCCGGCTTTTGCTCGAGTCGATGACTTGGCTGAGCGCGGCGAAGATGTTCTTTCTGCCGTGGATACTCTCATCGCTGAAGTGAGCTTGCTCACCGCAGATGATTCTCGACTGGTTTGGCTGGTGGGCGAGACCCTGCAAGAGCTGAGCGCGTCGGCCCGTTCACTGCGAGTCTTAACCGATTACCTAGAGCGCCATCCTGAAGCCCTGTTGCAGGGCAAGGCCGGCGGTGGAGGAAACTGATGCGTGCATTGAAAAAATCACCCCGTCGTTGGGCATCACCTATGTTGCGTTGGCTTTCGCTGTGCTGCTGCTTGGCCGCCTCATCGTTTGTTGTGGGCTGCGCATCTGCTCCCACCCACTTCTACGTGCTGACCCCCCTGCAGTCGGCTGCCTCCGTTGATGGTGTGAACGGTTTGGCTTTGGGTATCGATCCGGTCAACCTGCCAGGGTTGCTCGACCGACCCTTGCTGGTGACGCGGATTGATGAGCATGAGCGGCGCCTGGAAGAGTTCGCCCGGTGGGCAGAGCCTTTGGACGAGAACATCAGGCGGGTCTTGTCGGAGAACCTATCCGCCTTGCTGGGCTCGGAGCAAATCGTGAGCTTGCCGACAGTGCGGGCGGTTCAGCTTGACCGACGCCTGCAAGTCGATGTCCTGCGTTTCGAAGGGACTCCCGGAGGGGAGGTCGTACTCGAAGTGCGTTGGAGCCTGTATGACCCCAAGACCAACACGCGGCAGTTCACCCGGCATGGCACTTACGCAGCTGCCATCGGGGGTGACGGCATGGGCCCGCTCGTCTCTGCGATGAGCGGGGTGCTGGGGCAGTTGAGCCACACGGTGGCTGCCGAACTCAGTAAGACGAGCTACCGACAGCTGTGGTGATGTTGCGCTGACGCCGGCAAGACTTTGCGGGTGTCTCTGCTCTCTACCGACTAACCGTCAGAGCCTGCTTCTTCCTTGTCGGCCTCTTCGTCGGCATCCCGTTGGCGCTGCATGGGATTCTTTGACTTGTCTCGTTCGGTCAGGCGAATGGTGGAGCGCTTGATCTCGGGAGGCCAGCGGTTGTTGCTGGTGTCAGCATCCGCGACTTCGTGACGGGGGTCGAGAATCACTGCGCTCAGGGTCTTCTCGGTGATGAAGAGCTTTGCCACCGCATTGGGATCTCTACGCCAAATCTCAGCAGGGATCCGCAGCTCTTCTGTGCTGCCGTCCTCGAAGTCCAGTCGCAGCTCGGCGGGCATGGCGATACCGCCGAGGTTGACCAAGTCGATGACGTAGAAGTTCAGTGGGCTGCTGAGCAGTTCTTGCTGATCAGCGTCCAGTTCGTCGAGGAGCTTCTCGTACTTGCTCACGTCCGCCGCAGTGATGTCGAGATCGTCGAACTCATTGTAGAAGTCGAGCAGCTCGGGGAAGCGATCTGAGCGCTTCGGCAAATCGGCGTTGCGGGTGGCGCTCCGCGTAGCGGGCTCAGCGTCTCGCAACTTGCGCTTGGCGAGCTTTTCGATGGTGGGGTCGCGGCTGTCCACAGTGAAGAGGCGCAGACCGTCAATCCCCATGTCGACGTGGTCGGTGGTGAAGAACCACGCGCGCCAGAACCAGTCGAGGTCGACGGATGAGGCGTCTTCGAGGGTGCGAAAGAAGTCTGCCGGCTCCGGGCGCTTGAAGCGCCACCGTTCGGAGTAGGTACGAAAGGCGAAGTCGAACAACTCTCGGCCCATAACGGTTTCGCGCAAGATGTTGAGCGCCGTGGCGGGCTTGGCGTAAGCGTTGCTGCCAAACTGCTGCAGGGCCTCCGAGTTGGTCATGATCGGGACCTGATTTTCAGAGGTCATGAAGCTGACGATGTTGTCTGGGTCGCCTCGGCGGCTGGGGTAATCGTCCTCCCATTCTTGCTCGGTCAGGTACTGCAAGAAGGTGTTGAGTCCTTCGTCCATCCAGGTCCATTGGCGCTCGTCGCTGTTGACGATCATGGGGAACCAGTTGTGGCCAACCTCGTGGATGATCACCGAGATCAGACCGTACTTGGTGCGCTCGCTATAGGTGCCGTCGTCTTCCGGGCGAGGGCCGTTGAAGCAGATCATGGGGTATTCCATGCCGCCGATGGGTCCGTTGACCGAGATGGCGATGGGGTACGGGTAGGGGAACGCGAACTTGCCGTAGACCTCGATGGTGTGGGCGATGGCGTGGGTGCTGTAGCGACTCCACAGGGGCTCGCCTTCTTTTGGGTAGTACGACATGCACAGGACCGTGCGATCTTCTACAGGTTGCCCAGCCGCATCCCAGATGAACTTGGCCGAGCTGGCGAAAGCGACGTCGCGCACGTTGTCCGCTTTGAAGATCCAGGTCTTGGTGCCCAGCGCCTCGCTTGACTCATTCTCAAGGGCTTCTTCGGGAGTGATCACAAAGCTAGGCGTCTCGGACTTCGCTGCATCGTCCAAGCGTGTCCGTTGCACTGCGCTGAGCACAACCTCTGGGTTCTGCAGGACGCCGCTCGCAGCGACGACGTGGTTGTCTGGCGCCGTGATGCGCAGCAAGTAGTCACCGAACTCCAAGGTGAACTCGCCTCTCCCTAAGAAGGGTTTGTTCTGCCAACCGTTCACGTCGGTGTAGGCGGCGAGGCGCGGAAACCAGTGGGCGATTTCGTAGATGCAGTTGCCGTCTTCTTCGAAGTACTCGTAACCCGTTCGGCCGCCGAGCAAGTCGTGATCGTTGATGTTGTGGTTCCAATCGATGTGCACCACGGTGTCTTCGCTGGGCTGCAAGGGCTGGGCCAAGTCGACGCGCATCATGGTGCCGACGATGGTGTGGCTTAGGCCAGAGTCGTCGTGACCGCGCACGGAGGTGATCTTCATCGTTCCGTCGAAGCTGTTCTTGGCGAGCAGGCCCGCCATGGCGCCGTAGCTCGTGGATTGAAGCCCCGGTGCGGTGTTGCTGGCCGCCGCGTGGGAGTCTGGTGAGAAAATGTTCGGGTCGAGCTGCACCCACAGGTAGCTCAGGATGTCCGGCGAGTTGTTGTGGTAGGTGATGGTCTCGCTGCCGTTGATCCGCCGGCCCTCGTCATCGAGGGTGGCGTCGATGGCGTAGTCCACCCGTTGTTGCCAGTAGGCGTGACCCGGTGCACCAGATGCGGTGCGGTAGGTGTTGGGCGTGGGCAACAGCTCGTCGAGCTGCTCGAAGGCTTCTCCGAGGGGTAGATCGCCCAGAGCGAAAACGCCGCCGAGAAACGTGATAGCCAAGGCCGCGACGTAACCTGCTGTACGCCAACGATAGGGCCGGTTGCTGGTGGTGACTGAGCCTGCGGGGCTCTGGCTGGCGTTCGTGTGGTCGGTGCGAGACATCAGTTTCTCCATCGCGAGCGGCCCGAAGGGAGGGCGTGGCTCGCCCTTCGGGACGCGGGGCGGCACAGGATAGCAGCGGCTAGCAGTTATGCTCTGCGCTCCCCTGCGATGTCCCAGCCCATGGTGTCTCCGCGCCTCCTGAAAACTCTCGACGACGGACGACTGGAGTCGCTGGAGTTGCTCTGCGTTTGGCCCGAGGTGCACCAAGCGCTTGATGCTCTGAGCGCTGGCCACCGGGCCTACCTTGAGGGTGGCCGCGTGGTGGAATTGTCACGGAGTTGTCAGGGTTTGATTGGCGTGCTCAACTGTGGCTTCGACATCGACCCGAAAGCCACGGTGCTGCGGGACCGGCCGAGACCTCACCGCCGCCGGGGTGGGCGCATCGTCTACGAGCTTCACGGTCAGTGCGACCCTGATGGACCCATCGAGGTCTACACGCGCACGGCGGCGAAGGCCCGGCCCGTGGCCATCAAGAGTCTGCTGAATACTCTGCTACACGAGTGGGTGCACCACTTCGACTTTTGTCGTTGGGGAGAATCGGTGCACTGCTCCGGGTTCTACGAGCGCTTGGGTCAGATCTATCGTCCAGCCCGAGACGAGTTGGGCTGAGAGGAGCGTCGTCGAGCCTACTGGCGACTGCGAGCGGAGGTCGCACCGACAAGGACGGCGCGGCCGTGATGTCGCTTGAAGTGCAGGCGTACCATGCGAACCACCAAGCCGTCCGAGCTCGTGAGGATGACCTCCATCACGATGTCGACGGTGTGAGCGCGATGGCCCTCGGATCCGTCGCCGTGACTCCGCTCGCCACCCTCTTCTCCTTCGCTGCCGGCGTTCTCCTCGGTGCCGTCGTCGTCACCGCCGTCGTCGCCCAAATCGGGAGGCAAGTCTTGGCCGCCGCTGTCGCCACCCTTGACCACATCGCCGGCCAAGCCGGAGCTCATGGCGTCGCCGTCGTCGATGCCCGTTTCCTTCGGGTCGCGAGAGTCATCAGGGACGCTTCCATTGCTGACGCCAGCATCGGTGAGCGAGGGGTTGTCGGTGTTGGGTGTGGACTGAGCCCAGGTCACGGTGGAGATGCTGGCGAGCAATAGCGTCGCCATGAGTCCGCGGCAAAGGTTGGAGAGAAGGCTTGGCATAGAGAGGGCTCCTATCGTGATGCGCCGGCCACTAGGCAGGCGACTTCTGTGTCGGAGAGGCCGACTCGGCGAGCCACGCGACCGAGGTCGTGGGCAATCCAAGCGGATATGAGTGCTTTCGGTGTGGCCCGTTGCAGAGCCAGTAAGCGGGAAACCGCTTTGTCGAAGCGCGATCGGTCGCCCAGGTCTGAGGCAGAGCCGATGGCGGTGAAGTGCAAAGTTTCTCGGTCCGGGTAGCGCTGCAGGGCTTCCTCGGCGCAGTCGAGAGCCTCGGCGCTGCGCTCCTGGCGATGAAGGGTGAAGGCCAGGTTCACATGAGCGCAGCGCTGAATGATGGCGTCGTACTCGTCGTCGCTGTCCAGCTCTCCGTGGTCGAGTAACGCTCGGAGTAAGGGCTCGGCCCGTTCGGGCTGCCCTCGTTGACAGTGGAGCGAACCGAGCACAAGTTGTTGCCGGGGTGACTCCCCTTCGAGGGTGGCTAGCACCGCCACGCAGCGCTCCACATCGTCGAGCACCAAGACCTCGTTGTCGCCTGGGGGCATAGGAGAGTCGGCGGGAGACAGAGAGGGAAGCTCGGCCACGCCGCGCATGGACTCGCGCATGACCGTCATGTCCCGCTTGATGTCCCCGGGCTCCCGGGGCTCGATGTGATGGTGCGTGCGTGCCGCAAAGTCGGGCAGAACCGCAAGCCGTGCCTTGCACATTTCATAGACCAAGTCGGCGAGCTTCTGCTGGCCGGCGTCCGCAAAACGCTCGTACAGGCCAGACAGCAAGTGCTCGGGAGAGCGGTGACGCCCTTCGCCAGCGAGGAAAGCCAGGGCACCCGAGAGAAGCTCATTTTTCTCCACTGGATCGACTTCTTCAGCGGCACTCATGGTTCTGAGCCTCCCCGGGCCAGAGTTTGTGCCATGTGCTGGGCGAGTCTCTGCCGCGCTCTGCGTAGCACTGTCCCCACTTGATTTTGGGGGATCTTCATGACTTGGGCCAGCTCATCGTAGGGCATGCGTTGCACCTCTCTGGCGAGCAACACTTGGCGGTCCCGCTCTTTTAATGCATGAAAGCAGCGGGACACCACAGAGATCATCACCACGCCCACACGCAGGCAGGCGTCGGTGCGCTCTCGTTCGTCTAGGCTCTGGGCTGGGTCGGCGGGAGCAGTCAGGGTCTGCTGGAAGCGCACCATCCGTTTGCGTGAGCGACTGAGTTGGCGCACCTGGTTGAGCGCGTCGTTCTTCATGGAGGTGAAGGCGAAACCCAAGAACTTGCGCACGGGTGCTTGGGGTCGGCGCACATCCGTGAAGAGTTTGGTCATGAACGCTGAGGTGAGATCTTCTGGGTCCGCAGCCAAGCCCACCTTGCTGACCACTTGTCGCGCCAGAATCAGCAGCCTGGGGTGGCACAACTCGTACAGCAGCGCCAAGCAAGCCACTTCGTTGCGCTCGTGAAATCGCTGCAACAGCACCCGGGCGGCGGTGTCGAGGTCCAGATCGTTGCTGGGGTCGATACCCCGAAGCTCGGCGCTGAGACTTTCGTCGCCAGTCTGAACCAAACGATCTTGGAACGCCCCGGACTCCAAGGGCCGGTCTCCGCAGGATGCAGTGATGGGATGGGTGGCTGTTCACCAGCCAGCGTTGGCCCCCGCAGTTCGGGTGAGGGCCGCGCCGTGGTGTGCACGATACATGGCGGTGGCTGTTCGTGTAGGTCATGGCGAAAAGAGAGGCGAGAAGAACAGCTCTCGAGGCTCAGCTGGAGGGACGATGGGGCGGCTTCTCTGCCGACTCGCGGCCAGTCCTGTGTGCTGCACCTCTTTGGGTGGGACAGGAGCAAGGCTGCTCTGAGGGTGGAGGAGGCTGTGGATCAGACACCGGCTATCCGTCGAAATGACAGGGGTAGAGATGTCTTCGGGGAGCTGACCCTTTGTGGACTTCCTTTAGAGGTTGGTCGTTGGTTGTTTGCCGGATTTGGGTTTTACGATGGATGACCGCGAGGAGCTGGATGGGGCACAGGCAGAGTGCGACGGCAGCACCTCTGGGAGACTCGCTTCGTAAACATGTACGCAGAGGGGGCATCCTTACTTGGCAGGTGACCGCACTGTCGGTTAGAACCCAGCGGCTACATCCCGCAAACACCGCGCTTCGACCCAACGATCCGATCGCCCGAGCAGCGACTCAGCAACGATCACCATTGCCAGGCCGCGGCCAGCACAGGCACGAGAGATCAGTCCATGAGAGTCGTCGTTCCGCTGGAGGTTTTCCCCGGTGAGCAGCGCGTGGCCGCCACACCGGCGACCGTTGCCCTCATGGTGAAGATGGGCTTCGATGTGTCCATTCAGGCCGGTGCGGGAGCGAGCGCCCGGTACCCCGATGACGAATACGCAGCCGCCGGGGCCACGCTGGTTGACGACGTCGAGCAGCTCTGGGCAGCAGGCGACATCGTGCTCAAGGTCTGTCCCCCAGGGAATCACCCCGGGCTCGATCGCAGTGAAGTCGAGTTGCTCAAAGAGGGCGCCCTGCTGATCTGCTTCATGTGGCCTTCGCAGAACGGCGAGCTGCTGGCCACGTTGGCTCAGCGCAACGTCTCGGTCTACGCCATGGACCAAGTGCCGCGGGTCTCCCGAGCTCAGAAGATGGACGCGCTGAGCTCCATGTCCAACATCGTGGGCTACCGAGCGGTCATCGAAGCGGCCAACCACTTTGGGCGCTTCTTCACCGGGCAGATCACCGCTGCGGGCAAGGTGGCCCCGGCCAAGGTGCTGGTGATTGGCGCTGGAGTGGCTGGCCTCGCTGCTATCGCAGCAGCGCGCGGTCTCGGCGCCGTGGTGCGGGCCTTTGACACCCGCCTCGAAGTGAAAGAGCAGATCACGAGCCTAGGTGGCGAGTTTCTCGAACTCGACTTTGAAGAGTCGGGGGAGGGGGGTGGCGGCTACGCCAAGGTGATGAGCGACGAGTTCTTGGAGGCCGAGCGGGAGTTGTTCCGCCAGCAGGCCAAGGAGGTCGATATCGTCATCACCACAGCGCTGATCCCCGGCAAGAAAGCGCCGCTGCTGTGGGAAGCTGACATGGTTGCGGCCATGCGCCCAGGTTCAGTCGTGGTCGATTTGGCCTCGGTGCAAGGTGGCAACTGCGAGCTGACGTCGCCGGGCGAAGTGGTGGTGAAGCACGGCGTGACCATCGTGGGGCACGAAGACCTCACCAGCCGTTTGGCGACCACTGCGAGTCAGCTGTACTCGACCAATCTGATCAACCTGCTCGACGATATGGGCGGCGCCGAGTCGTTTTCCATCGACATGGAGGACGTGGTGGTTCGGGGTGGCATGGTCACTCACGAGGGCCAAGTGTGCTGGCCACCGCCGCCACCGCCGGATCAACCTGCGGCAGCGATGCCCTCCGCAGCGGCGATCGGGCCAGCTGCGAAGACGGCAGCCAGCGAGCCTGCCTCCGACGTCCAGGGGACTTGGGTGGGCGCAGATCGAGAAGCTGCCATCGCCAGGTTCGTCGGCCCGGTGATCGGCTTGGCACTGGCCGGGGGCTGGATCATGTTGCGCAACAGCACCTTGGGCGAGTCGGCCAGCCAACCGCTGATCGACTTCTCCCAGCATCTCACTGTCTTCGTGTTGGCCTGCTTCGTGGGCTGGCAACTGATCTGGAACGTCACCCCCGCATTGCACACCCCCTTGATGAGCGTGACCAACGCCATCAGCGGCATCATCATTCTGGGTGGCCTGCTCGAAGGCACGAAAGACTCCATGGGGGCAGCCGTGTGGCTCGGCACCATTGCTGCCCTCTTCGCCATGATCAACGTGACTGGCGGGTTCTTAGTGAGTCAGCGCATGTTGCGCATGTTCCGCCGCGACACCGGTGCGGGAGCCTAATCTGTGGAAGCTGTCCTGATCTCACTGGCCTACTTGGCCGCTAGCATTCTGTTCATCTTGAGCCTCAAGGGCTTGTCGAGCCAAGAGACCGCTCGAGCAGGAAACCTCTACGGCGTGGCTGGCATGTTTATCGCCATCGCCGCAACTCTCACCGCCACGGACATCGGCTCGCTCACCCCGGTGATCACCGCGCTGGTGATCGGTGGCGTGGTAGGCACTGTCTTGGCCGTACGCGTGCAAATGACCGCCATGCCCGAGCTGGTGGCGTTGCTCCACAGTTTTGTGGGACTGGCCGCGGTGCTGGTGGGTTTCGCCAGTTACCTGGGTGCCACAGTCACCCATGGCGGGGTCGACATGCTCGGCGGTGCCAGCCCTGACGACGGCCGACTGATTCACCTGATCGAGGTGTTCCTTGCGGTGGCGATTGGTGCACTGACCTTCACCGGTTCGGTGATGGCCTTTCTCAAGCTCAAGGGTTCGATCTCGGGCAAGTCGATCTTGCTGCCTGCTCGGCACTTGCTCAACCTGGGCCTGATCTTGCTCAGTGTTTGGTTGTGCATGGGTTTTGTGGATGAACCGGGCACTGACGGTCTCTGGCAGCTGCTCGTGGGCGCAATCTTGGCGGGAGCCTTGGGCGTGCACATGGTGGCGGCCATTGGCGGCGCCGACATGCCCGTGGTGGTCTCCCTGCTCAACAGCTACTCCGGCTGGACAGCCTCTGCGGCGGGCTTCATGCTCGGCAACGACTTGCTGATCGTCACCGGTGCGTTGGTGGGTAGTAGCGGCGCGATCCTGAGTTTGATCATGTGTCGGGCCATGAACCGCTCGCTCATCAGCGTGATTGCTGGAGGCTTCGGTTCGTCCGGTGGGGGCAAGGCTGCGGCTGTGCCTGCGGGTGATCAAGTGGCCCAAGATGTCAACGAAATCACCGTGGCTGGCACGGTCGAGGAGCTGAAGGACGCCAAGAGTGTGGTCATCGTGCCGGGCTACGGTTTGGCGGTGGCTCGGGCCCAGCACGCCGTGCGCGAGTTCACCGAGATCATGCGCAAGCGCGGTGCCAGAGTGCGTTTCGCCGTGCACCCCGTGGCGGGACGCCTGCCGGGACACATGAACGTGCTCCTGGCCGAAGCCAACGTGCCCTACGACATCGTGCTCGAAATGGACGAGATCAACGACGACTTCCCACGCACCGACATCGTGCTGGTGATCGGCGCCAACGACATCGTCAACCCCGGCGCCCAGGACGACACAAGCAGCCCCATCTACGGCATGCCCGTCCTCGAAGTCTGGAAGGCAGCGAAGGTGGTGGTCAGCAAACGCAGCCGCGCTGTGGGCTACGCCGGAGTGGACAACCCGCTCTTCTACCGGGACAACACCAGCATGCTCTTCGGCGACGCCCGAGACAGCATGGAGGCCGTGGTCTCGCAGCTGCGGTAGGTGGGAGGCGTGTGGCGGTGCCCGTTTTGGAGCACCGCCACAGCCCGTCTAGAAAGACCGGGGAACGAC
>JBLIMM010000005.1:0-35423 GCA_047638635.1 Pseudohongiellaceae bacterium
AGCCGCTCAACGCACGCTACGTCGACGCCTTCGATCAGATCGCACGTGACCCGAACAACGAACTGGTCGTGGTGACCTCTGAAGACCAGCTCGTCGGCATGCTGCAACTGACGTTCATCCCGTACCTAACCCACACCGGCTCATGGCGATGCCTGATCGAGGGAGTGCGCATCCACTCACGCCTTCGAGGCCAGGGAATGGGAGCCCGGTTCTTCGAGTGGGCCATCGAGCGAGCGCGCAGCAGGGGCTGTCGCCTGGTGCAACTGACGTCGGACAAGCAGCGGCCGGACGCGATCCGTTTCTACGAGAGTCTGGGCTTCGTGGCCAGCCACGAGGGATTCAAGCTACCGCTGACGGCGAGCTGAAACGCCAGGGCAGGGAAAACTGTCGCCACTTGCGCGACCGTGCAACAACGCCCTACTTCAGCCCGTTCAGAATCACGTACCCGCCGATCAGGAAGTCGATGTCGCCATCACCGTCCAGGTCGGCGCTGGCCTCGCCGCATAAGTTGGCCTCCTGCCAGGGGGCGAAGGCGCCGCCGCCGGTGCCCAGCCAGAGGCCGTTGCTGCCCACCACGTCCACAGCGCCGTCCAGGTTTGCATCCACGAACAGCGGCTCGCTGCCCGAGAAGGCCTCCTCGCCGTTGGGCTGCTTGGTGAGCCCGCCGGCGCCGTCGTTGGTGTAGATCTGCATGCCCTCGACGCCGACCTGACCGATCACATCGAGGTCGCCATCGCCATCCACGTCACCGACCCCTACCGGGTACAGGCCCGACGAGAAGCCGCTGCCGCCGGGCACGATCTCAGGCGCACCGAACAACGCCGTTCCCGTCCCCGCGAGCAGGGTCAGGCCAGCGTCGCCTTGGCCGACGATGTCGACGATGCCGTCGCCGTCGAGATCACCCAGCGAGAAGCTGGTGAGCTCTGACACGCCAGCCGTCGGGGTGCCCAGCGGGGCTGCAAAGGTGCCGCCGGGCTGGCCAAGCAGCGTCCACAGCAAAGTACCCGTCGATGTAGCCTCGGCCACGAGCACGTCAAGCCGGCCGTCGAGGTCCGCGTCGTGCAGACGCAGGCGATCACACTGGGCGGGCAGGGACACGCCGACCGCAGGCGCGAAGCTCCCGTCACCGACACCGTGCGCCACACCCAGCCCGGGCGACGCGCTGCTCATGTGGGTCGCGACGAGGTCGACGACACCGTCACCGTCGAGGTCGCCCACGGCCAGATCCTGTGGCTGCCCGCCCAGGTCGACGGGCAGCACAGAGCCGAAGCCGCCGCTGCCGTCGCCGAGCACGCGCAAGACACCCTGGGGGTCGTAGGGATAGAAGCCAACCGCGTCGAGATCACCGTCACCGTCCAGGTCGACGAGCTCGTTGCCGAGACCAACCTGAAACCCGGGAATCGTCGCAGGGACGTCGAAGCCGCCGCCCCCCACACCGCGATACCAGGCCACCCTGTCGTAGGAGTACAGCGGGCCCGTCTTCACCAGCAGGTCGAGACGGCCGTCGTCATCGATGTCCTCGATCGCTTCCAGGCGGCCATACACGTGGATCCAATCCGAGTCCGTGATCGATCCGTCCGCTGCGGACTCCCCCATCCAAAGACGAGAGTTGCCACTCACGAAGACCTCGAGCAGACCGTCGTTGTCGACGTCGGCGAGGTCTACGGACCGCGGATCGGTCCCGATGAAATCGGGCAGATAGTCCGGGATGGCGGTGGACGAGGTGACCGCCAGGCTACCGGCGCCGTCGTTGCTGAGCGCCACGAGCGTCACCAGCTCTCCCAGCGGGCCGCCCAGGGTTTCGCCGCCCACGACCACATCGAGCCAACCATCGCCCTGAAGGTCACCCACGGCCATGGCGCCAACAGCGTCGAGCGGCAGCGCGATTGTCGTCGGCACGTCGAAGGAGCCGTCGCCCATGCCACGCATCACGCTGAGAGTCGGTGCGAAGGAGTCGCTCAGCACGTCCAGGTGACCGTCGCCATCGATGTCGCCCAGCGTGACGTTTCTCAGCCACTGACTATTGGGCAGGGGCGTCAGCACGGGTGTCCCCAGGTTGAGCCCAGGCGCTCCGGGGAGCACGACGACGGAGTACTGGTTCCAGCGTGCGAACACGTCGGCTAGACCGTCACCGGTCAGGTCCGCCACGGCGTAGACGGTGGCGTTCGTGGGCGTGAACTTCTGCTGCGCGGGCCCGAAGGAGCCGTTGCCCAACCCGCGGCGAGAGACGATGCCCGGCGCCCCCGAGTTGCTTGCCGTGTAGTCGAGGATGCCGTCGCCGTCGCGATCGGCGAAAATGCCTACGGACGTGTTCACACCGTTCATAGACGTGACCAAGGGCGGCGCCAGGGTCCCGTCGGCGAGCTGGCGGAACACGCTCAGCGTATCGGGGCTCGCCCAACCCGTACCCGCGATGATGTCCTTGCGGCCGTCACCGTTGAGGTCGCCCACTGCGACCCTGCCTTTGATCCGGTCGCTCGTTCGAAAAGTCGGCCAGGGCAGCAGGCTGGCTGCGGTCGAGCCCGCGCCCGGGTCGAGGCGCCAGCCGCGGGTGAAGGCCACGCCGCCCTGGGCCGCCCCGTCCCCCACCAGTCCTTGCACCACCAGCGCGATACCGTTCATCGACGCCGGCATGGGCGCGGGGCCGAAAGCCACAGGTGCCGACGCACCGCTGGCGTCAAGCTGTGCGGCCCAGCCCACGAGCGGCCCGGCGGGGTGCAGTTCAGCGCCGAAGGCCGGCACGGGTATGGAGCCCCCAGGCCAGCCCAGCAAGAAGTGCACCGGCGCGAAGGCCGGACCGCCCTCGATCATCAGGCCGGGCGCGGGCGAGTCCATCGCAGGCAGCCCCAGCACGTGCAGCTGCGGCACGCCGTTCACGCCGGGCGTGCCAGCGCCGATCAGGCTCACCTCGGCCAGCGGGTCCGGCTGCTGCGCAACGATCGGGGACGAGACGACAGCAAGAGCAAGCGCAGCGAGGACGCCGACGCGCAGACGGAGGGGCGCGAGCATGGGGTCGGTCCGAAATGAGAGGGTGACATCTCACAACGCAGGCCAGCCGCGAAGCGGTCGCCGCGACGGCCACCACGTTCCAGTCCACCCAACCCGCCGTGGATAGGCATTTCACTGCCCCTCCCCCCGACCAGCCCGCGGCGGCTGGCTCCCCGGACCCCGAGATGACCACTCGCCGTCACGGGCAAGCCAAGACCGACGATAGCGGCACGGGTGCGCTGCTGGGGCTCTGGTTTCGGCGCATCACCGGGCGGGTGTGAGCGAACGAGCTCGCTCGTTCAGCGTTTCATCCCCGGCAACTCGTAGGGCAGGTCTGCCCCCTCTGTGTCACTGATCGACACGGTGGTCATCGCTCCTGGGGCCACGGTGGCGTCTACCGTGCGGCCGCCCGTTCCGTTGGGTTCATCGAGGGCGTAGAGAAACACCGTGTAGTCCCCCGGGGTCACTTGCTCCAGCATGTACGGCGGTGAGAGAAACGCGGTGAAGGAATTAAGCAGCTGTGACGACTGCGGCCAGACGTTGAACATGGCTCGACCAGCGACCAGCTCGGCGACACCATCGTCCAACTCGATCTTCAGTGTGCCCAGCTCCCGTGCGTCGAAGATCACCGTGGCGGGGGTGGCACTGATCACGATGTCTTCTGCTGCCAAAGGATTGAGCCGCGCCAGAGCATCTCGGGGGATCAGCGTCGCGGAGTAACTTCCAAACGGCACATCCGCCAGCACGATGGGCTCCGAACTTGCGAACCTGATCATGCAGCTTGTGGATTTCCCCGTGTCTGTGTTGCGTAGCTTCAACGTCCCGGCGGCCCCTTGTGCAGCTCGCGGCCCGTTGCCTTCTGCGCTTGCCCGCCAGCCGATCACCTCGATGAACAAGCTGCCCCGAGGAGCAGGGTCCGGCTCCATGTAGATTCTCTTGGCCTGCAAACCGTTGGTCGTTCGCGGAACCTCCAACTCAACTTGCTGAGACTCGTACCCGGGTGCCTTGGCATGAAACTGAAGTGGTCCCAGGGCCGTTTGGTCCAAGTCAGAGGTGAAGCTCAAGAGCACTCCCGCTGACTCCGGCTCCCAGTCTGCTGAGGAGAGTCCCAGCAGCGCACGATGGATGGGGCCAAGGACCGCGTTGCTTCCTTTGATGCCACCGAAGTGAACCACATACTCCGGGCCGAAACTGGCAGCCTCACGCAGCAGCAGCGCGCCATGTTCGTCCACCCGCTGCACCAAGAGGCCGTGGTGTGCGCGAGCTGTCAGCATCAGCGGTTTGCCATACCTGCCACTCGTAGACGCCAGCCCCCAACTGCCCATCAGCCCGGGCGCACCAGCCGTCACCAAATAGAGCTGATCGGGCTCAACTCCCTCCAGCACAAAACGGCCTTGCTCATCGCTCACCGCTTGAACCCACATTCCCGTGGAGTTGCTTGCCCCACTCATCGAAGCAAGCACCTGTGCGTGAGCTTGGGGAGAGGACCGAGGCCAGCCCAAGATGGTGACACCTACTGCCGTAAGGCCATCCTTCCACGCGATCGATCCGGGCAGGGACTGCAGCGACTCTGGTGCAGCGTCGAGCTGCGATGGGCTCAGCAGCTCGTTCCCAACAAGCTCCAAAGGAAGTGATTCTCGTGAGTTTGAAAGACCTGCTATGGGTGAACGACTTGTGTCGTCCACTGTCACAGCTGCCACTTGCTGCGGTGACCCGCCGGCCGCTTCAGCCCCATGCTCCAGCCGTCCGTCGTCCAGTAACCAATATGCTGTGGCGGCAATGAGCACGAGCGCACACACAAGCGCGCAAATCCGTGTCGCGCGATGAGTTGCTTTCATGTGAAACGAGCCTCTCAACTCAGCGGCTCTCATTGAACAAGATCAACCCGGCGCCGCGGTTTGCGGTGAACAGGTCCGGGTCTCCGTCCCCGTCGAGATCGCCGATCTCCAGAATGGTACCGCAGGGCCAGCCGAGGGCTAAACCCAAGGGCACTCTGTCGAAGGTCATGTTGCCTCGGTTTATGGCCACGTAGCTTTGGGAGTTCACATGGCCCAGGGCGATGACGTCGTCGTCTCCATCACCGTCGAGGTCGACGCAGGCGCAGCAGACCGTGGTGCTGTCCGATGTTGCTTTGCCCCGGAGCCCGTTGCCAGCGGAGACCAACTGGCCGCCTCGCCGTTGGCGTAGGAAGATCTCCGTGGCCCCGTCGCCCTGCATGCCGTAGTTGCCTAAGACCATGTCTGGAAGTTCGTCGTTGTCGAGCAGCCCCCACGCCAAGCTGCCTCCCTCACCAACGGGCCAGAAGTCTGGCAGCAGCTCCGCGCTGGCGTCGTGCAAACCAACCACGGGTCCATCAACGATCAGGCTGAGGCGCAGAGGGGTTTCGATAAGCCACGGGGTCAGGGTTACATCGAGATCGCCATCCAAGTCATAGTCGATCCACTGCACAGCGCAGTCACTGCCAAGGTCCTGCGAACAACTCACGTCGGGCCACCATCCTTTGGGTAACGGCGCCACCTCGTGGTTCGCGAAGTGACCGTCGCGACATCCCCAGAAACGATGCCTCTCTGCCTGGGGCTCTGAGAACGACGACAGCACCACCACCATCTCTGGTGGTAACGGTGCGCGCCGCTCGACCCAACTCACTTGCGCTAGATGCAAAGTGTCATCGTCTGCGAAGTCGAGTGGCTGCTCTTGCAACGTGGTGGTTGCTGCACTGAGAAACAACCGCGGACGGTCGCTCTCGAACTGCACGATCAAGTCGTCATCACCATCGGCGTCTACATCTGCGCTGAGCAAACGCAGCCCCTCGCTTGTGTGTTCGATGGCGGCCCCCGCAGTGTCAACCAAGTTCAGCGGAATCGCCTGGGCGAACTCGCCGGCCCCATCGTTGAGCGAAACCCACAGCCCATACTCGTAGTGGGCTTCGTCATCGCTACTGGTGCAACCCGGACCGCTGCTCAAAGCGCCGGGGCGGCGCAGCTTGCGCACGATGTCCAAGTCACCGTCCCCGTCGAGATCGGCCAGCACAGCCTCGTAGAGCCACTCGCCAAAGCCAATGGTCGGTAACTCGACCGGCCGAAAGCTCACCCCGGGGGAGACGTCAGGTGGGTCGTCAGGGAGCAAGGCCTGGGCAGCAGTCAATGGGCCGATCAGCAGACACGCGCAAGATGTCGCAAGTGCCCTAACCCACGGGCCCGTCATCGATGGATTCATGAAAGGATGAACCACCATCCCCCGTGGAAGTTCTGCTGCTGAGGCTTCTTAGCCGATCACGGTGAATTTCAACCGCCATCTCGATAGCCGTCGTGATCTCTCCCTTCACGCTCAACCCTCCCAGCAGCTGTCGTCATGCGAACACCCGACGCCCCAGCGCCGAGTGCTCGCCCGTTCGTCTAGAGCCTTCAAACCCCGTCGATGATGCCCTTGAGCTTGGCAACCGTGGCGGCGGGGCGCAGTTCGGGCGCGGTGATCACTGCGAACTCGCTGGCCTTTGCGATGGCTTCGTCTCGGGGCGCTGCGACGATGGCTGGCAGGGCGGCGGCCAGAAGCTTCTGGGCGTTGCCTGCGTTGGCCACCAGGTTGGCGATGACCATCTGGATGTCCACGTCGTCGTGGTCTGTGTGCCAGCAGTCGTAGTCGGTGACCATGCAGACCAAGCCGTATTCGATGCCTGCCTCACGGGCCAGCTTCGACTCGGGCAGGGCTGACATGTTGATCAGCTTGGCGCCCCAGGAGCGGTAGAGCTCGCTTTCGGCGCGGGTGCTGAACAAGGGGCCTTCCATGCAGACCAACGAGCCTCCGTGGTGGCGGGTCACGTCCAGGTCTTCCATGGCGTCGTAGAGAATCTGGCCCAGGCCGTTGGCGAGCGGATCGGCGAAACCTACGTGGCCCACGATGCCGTCACCGAAGAACGTATCCGGGCGATGGCGGGTGCGATCAATGAGCTGGGTCGGCACGGCGAAGTCCCGCGGCGCGTAGTCGATGTCGAGGCTGCCCACGGCGCTGAACGAGACGATCTTCTGCACGCCCATGAGCTTGAACGCTGCGATGTTCGCCCGGGACGGCACTTCGGTGGGCAGCAAACGGTGGCCCTTGCCGTGGCGCGGCAAGAAGGCGATGCGATGGCCCGCGAGAGTCGCCACGGTGATCGTGTCCGACGGCTTGCCAAAGGGCGTATCCGGGTTGACCTCGACCACATCGGTCAAACCCTCCATGGCGTACAGGCCACTCCCGCCAATGACGCCGATTTCGACCTTTTCCATGGGGACCTCTGCTCCGTGTGTCGTGGTTGCACCGTCTGCCCAGAACATCCTGGCCCTGGCTCGCAAGACGGGGCGCAAAGCATGACCCGCAACAGGGGGCGGCGCAACTCAGCGGAAGGGGAGATGCGCTACCTGCCCCAGCGGTCAGACAGGGAAGCTCAGCTTGCCCAAGCGCACGGCCCGGCGAGCGCCGGTCACCGAGGGCACGTTGCACGGCACGCCACGCAAGGTCGCATCCCCCAGAACGGCGAAGGCCAGGGCTTCACGGGCCAGCACCGGCACGCCCAGGGCTTGGTTGCTGTCGAGCACGATCGTGGGTGCCAGGCGTCGGGCCAGCCCCTCCATCAGGCAGGCGTTGAACGCGCCGCCCCCGGAGACAATCAGCTGCTCAGGGCGCTGGGGCACGAAATCGTCGAGACCGCGGCCCACCGACTCGACCGTGTAGGCCGCCAGGGTCGCGGCGAGATCGGCAAGAGAGAGTGTGCTGAGAGCCGTTTTGTGGCGATCGAGGAAGAGGGCGCCGTAGCGTTCGCGCCCGGTGGATCGTGGTGGCGGCTGGCTCAGAAACTCGTCTGCATCCAAGGCCCTGGCCAGCCAGCTCTGGGACACCTGACCCGCCAGCCCCAGCCTGCCCCCCTCGTCGAAGAGCACTTTGCCCCGGGAAGCCCGGGCCAAGGCCCCATCCATGAGCATGTTCGCCGGCCCGGTGTCGAAGGCCAGGGGCGGACCGACCGGAGGAATCACGGTCACATTGGCGATGCCGCCCAGGTTGAGCGCACCGACCACACGCCCAGGGGTTCGCAGCAGGCAAGCGTCCGCAAAAGGCACCAAGGGGGCGCCCATGCCACCGGCAGCTCGGTCCCGGGCGCGGAAGTCTGAGACCACGGTGCAGCCCGTTCGCTCGGCGATCACGTCGCCGTCCCCTAGAGAAAGGGTCGCTCCCGGGCCTAGCGGTCCGGGGGGGAGGTGGGCCACTGTGAGCCCAGCGGAGGCCACGGCAGTGATGTCGCTCGGCTGGAGATTCGCGCGAGCCAGAGCCGCCAAGGCCGCTTCGCTGAAACGCTCGCCCAACTCCACGTGAGCCAGGGCTAGCTCGGAGGCCCCTGCTTGGCCCAACTGCAACAACCGCCGTTGCATGTCCTCGGCGAAGGGCACGTGATGGTGGTCGAGAACCTCGGCCACCAAGGGAGACGGCTGCAGCGACAACGATGACGATGCCTGAGCAGCGAGTTCTAGCTTCAGCTCAGCACGGCCGTCGCAACCTGCTTCGGCGATTGATTGAGCACCACCGCCGTCGCAACTCGCTTCGGCGATCGGTCCGCCGCTCAGCGAAACCACCACGGCGTCCACGCCGTCACAGGAAGTTCCCGACATGAGCCCGACCCACACACGGGCCGCCACGTCGCCGCGCTGTGCTGCGGGTGCGACTACTTTTTAGGCACCCGCAAAGTCATGCCCACGAAAATCTCGGAGGCGTGATCAAGCCGGTCGCTATTCAGCTCAAAAATTTCTTCGTAGCGAGATTCTTTTCCGAACAAGGCCTTCGCGATGCTCGAAAGAGAGTCACCAGACTCCACCGTGTAGAGCCTGGGCGAAGCCGACTGCTCACCAGCAATCTTGCTGCCAGCCTTCTGGACCGGCGCCGTCACTGCAGGCGCACTGTCCTTGTTCAGTGAATGGGGCAGCAATATCTTCTGGCCCACCTTCATGCTGCCTGCCTTGATGCCGTTGAGCTTTGCGGTGTACTCGACCTTCTTTGTGGTCGAGGCGTCACCCTTCACCTTGCGGCTGACCATGCCCCAGAGCGTGTCGCCCTCTTGCACGACCACCATGCGGGTGCCGGGCGGCAGCCCTTGACTGCCACCCTTTGAAGAGCTGCTGGCCTTCAGAGCAACAGGCCCAGAGGCTGTGCCGGCACCGTTGTTCAGCGTCTTCGGGGTCACAGAGCCAGCACCTTGAGCCAGCAAACCAGTGCCATTTCGACCCGGGCCAAGACCCGCATTTGAATGCTTTTTCGTGTATGGATTGGAGGGCTTTGAGCCCTCTTTGCCACTCTTCTTCAAAAAGCCAGGCTGCTTGGGATCTTGGGGGCGAGTCAGCGGCTGGCTCTGACTGGCTTGGCGTGCTGCCTTGCTAGCCGCGAACTGGGCGAGCAAATCTTGCCCGCCTGCCTTGGTCCCGAGCGGAGCACCGCCCTCACCAGAGGCCTGGTCGCCAACGTCACCATCAATGCTCGCCACAAAAGAGGCACCGCCATCGGTTGCCCCGGCCGTAGCCAGCTCGTCCTGCGTCACGCTCCAAGCCGCGACTCCCAGAATCGACACGATCACCGCGAAGATTCCGAGCACCATCATGCGCTCAACACCGTCCAAAACACGCCCTCCCAGGGCACTGCAAATATTGCTGTGTGACCGACCAAAACCGCATCACGAATAGTAGGTGCGTGAGGGCATCGTTTCAAAAGCAAAACAACACACAACGCACGCCGCGGACAGTTGACTACTGCGGCAACATTCTCATCGGTGCGTTTGCTTAGCGCCTGTTGCCCACAAGCCACTCACGCAACCGTCGGTGCAAACGTTTCCAACCCTTGCTACGGCGACGTGCATGTTTGTTCACAAAGGCTTGGTTTACACCGTCGCCAAATGTGTGCGGCGCATAACGCGCTCTGAACTTGAAGATCGCCCGACGGTCTACGCGACGAAGAAACGGAAACAACAACCCGCGCAGGAAGCCTCGGCTGCGACAACAGTTCAGCCCCTGTCCCAAGTCGATCAGCCACACACGGCCGTTTGGGCTCACCAAGAAGTTGAGCTTCTGGTGCAAGTCGAGATGCACGAAACGCTGAGCGTGAATCGCGTCGACAACCTTCTCGATGGCGTCGAGTCCTGGCTCAAGAACATCGAGGGGCAAGTCGCGCTTCAGCGGCAAGCCATCGACCCACTCGATGACGAACGACGTGTCGTCGTAAGCGCCAATAAAACGGGGGATGCCCTGCGTGCCATTGAGCAGTCGGTAGTGGCTGATCTCGCGACGCATCAGGAAGCGCGCCAACCAGCGGTACACCCGGCTGTTTGTGGGCACCCACTCTTTCATCACCACCGAGCCGTCGGGCAAGTCGTAACGAACGACCCGAGCTGAGTGATCGCCCTCGTCCTTCAGCACCGTGGCAGGGCAGCGCTCAAGTTCCTCGCGAGGCGGCAGCTCAGGCACGTCACGACCGGCTGACGTTTTGGGAGCTGAGATGACCGTGCTTGACACCATTCGCGAGGTTGACCTATATCTCCAACAGCCCGAGGCGAGGCCTGGGACATTGGCCCCTGAGCCCACTCCGAACCGTTCGAACTGCCTGAGGAATTGCCTTCATGAAGACGTTATCTTTCATCTTTGTTACTGGCATCTTCGCAGCAGTTCTCGCCAACTGCGCTTCAACACCGTCCGTTCCTGTGCCCGTCGGCAGCCGCGTGATGGTACGACTGTACGATGCCAACAGCGGGATCGAGCTAGCTTTGGCAAATGAGTCCCACCCGGGCATGCAAGAGGTCTACAGTCACGCCAGGGTGGATGCCAGCCTCAAGCTGGCCCCAGACGAGCTCATGGGGCAATTATTGGCCTCCCTGAGCAACAACGGCTTCGACCGTTTTGCCCAAGACGAGCAACCTCCCAAAGGGAAGAAGCGCAGCTATTTGGCCGTGGAACACGACGGTCGGCACAGTGTTTTCAACCAGCCAGCTCGCTCCGCAGACGTGGAAACACACCAAGCGTTCGCCCGCATGAAGCTACTGATGGCCCACTATTACACCCCTGTGGGCTCCCTGCAGTACGTGGACAACCCTGAGGGCGGCGACATCTTCGGGGTCGGCCCATGACCGCTCCTCGCGCCGCGGCCATCCTTCCCGCCCGCTACGCCTCGACTCGCCTGCCCGGCAAGATGCTCCTCGATCGCACGGGCAAGACGCTGATCCAGCATGTCTGGGAGCAGGTTTCCCTGGCCCAATGCCTCGACCCGATCATTATTGCCACGGATGACGAGCGGATCGCCGAGGTGGCTCGGGGCTTCGGCGCCCAGGTTGCCATGACTCGCGCCGACCACGCCTCTGGCACCGACCGGGTCGCCGAAGTGGCTGCGGGCCTGGATTGCGAGCTGGTCATGAACATTCAGGGGGACGAGCCAGAGATCGACCCCGGCGACCTGGACCGGATGGTGCAACGCCTGGCGGCCACTTCCGACGACATGACCACCCTGGCTCGGCCGTTTCTGGCAGACGAGGCGGAGCTGCTGGCCGACCCCAACGCGGTCAAAGTGGTCTTCGCCGACGACGGGCAGGCGCTCTATTTTTCACGCAGCCCGATCCCCTATGGCACAGATCCCCAGGGCACCTGGCTTCATCTGGGCGTCTATGCCTACCGTCGAGCGGCGCTCTTCTCCCTTGCTGAGGCCGCTCCCCACCCCCTTGAGTTGCGCGAGCGGCTCGAACAGCTGCGGGCCCTGGCCCTCGGTCTGACCATCGGTGTTGTCCCTACCGAACACCCCGGTCTGGGAATCGACACCCCCGAGGACTACGCTCGCTTCGTGAAGCGTTTTAGGGACAACACCCCGGCCTCCTGAGCAGCATGAGCAAACATATCTTCGTGACCGGCGGCGTGGTTTCGTCCCTGGGTAAGGGCCTCACGGCCGCCAGCGTGGGCTGCATCCTGGAGGCCTGCGGGCTCTCCGTGCGCATGCAAAAGCTCGATCCGTACATCAACGTCGATCCGGGCACAATGAACCCGTATCAGCACGGCGAGGTGTACGTCCTCGACGATGGCTCCGAAATGGACCTCGATCTGGGCCACTACGAGCGCTTCACCAACGCCCCGCTCACCGCCGACTGCAACTACACCACGGGCAAGATCTACAGCGCCGTGATCAAAGCCGAGCGCGAGGGCCAGTACCTGGGCCAGACGGTGCAGGTGATTCCCCATATTACCGACGCGATCAAGGCAGGTATCGAGCGCCTCGCCGGGCCCGATGTCGACGTGGTCATCACCGAGATCGGCGGCACGGTGGGCGACATCGAGAGTCTGCCGTTCCTCGAAGCGATCCGGCAGTTCTCCCTCGACCATCCCGCAGGCGACTGCATGTTCTTGCACCTCACCTTGCTGGTGTACCTGGCGGCCAGCGGTGAGCTGAAGACCAAGCCGACGCAGCAATCGGTAGGCAAGCTGCGCGAGATCGGAATTCAGCCGGACATTCTTGTCTGTCGCACCGAATATTCCATGACTGAAGAGATGCGCCGGAAGATCTCGCTCTTCTGCAACGTGCGCCCAGAAGTGGTCATCGAAGAGCGCGACGTGGACCACTCGATCTACGAAGTGCCGCTGATGCTGAAGGCTGGAGGCCTGCACACCCACATTGGCGCGGCCCTGGGTCTCGAGCTCGAGGCGCCCGACCTCTCTGACTGGGAACGCATCGTGCACACGGTGTGCAACAACCAGAACGAGCTGAAGATCGCTGTGGTGGGCAAGTACATCGAGCTGAACGACGCCTACAAGTCGATCTACGAGGCCTTGGCCCACGGTGGCATTGCCAACAACACCAAGGTCAAGCTGATCAAACTCAGCTCGGACACACTCACCGAAGCCAATGCCGACGAGCTACTCGCAGGGGTCGACGGCGTCTGCGTTCCTGGTGGGTTCGGCGGCCGCGGCATCGAAGGCAAGGTGCAAGCGGCTCGCTGGGCGCGAGTGAACGGAGTGCCATACCTGGGGCTTTGCTACGGCTTGCACATGGCCGTGATCGAGTTCGCCCGCCACGTCTGCGGTCTCGAAGGGGCCAACTCCACCGAGATCAACCCGGAGACCGAGCACCCAGTGATCTGCCTGCTCGACAGCCAGCAGCGCATCACGGACATGGGCGGCACCATGCGCCTGGGCTCGCAGCCAGCGTCCCTCAGCCCGGGCTTTGCCGCCACGGCCTACGGCACCCAGCGCATCAACGAACGGCACCGCCATCGCTGGGAGTTCAACAACAGCTACCGCGAGCAGCTCGAGGCCGCTGGAATGGCCTTCACCGGCACGGGCGTGGACACCGACCTGGTCGAGATCATCGAGATCCCTAGCCACCCGTGGTTTGTGGCCGTGCAGTTCCACCCAGAGTTCAAGAGCAAGCCCACGAAGGCTCACCCGCTCTTCCGCGACTTCGTGAAGGCCTCGCTCCGTCACTCAGCCGGCGAAACCAGCAGCCCCGCCAGCGCTCAGCCCAGTCCTTCCGGAGAAGCCTGATGGCTGATTCTTCTACCGCGCAGTTTCCTGAGGCCACCCTCACCCGACATCTGTTCGACATGGCCCAGCAGGCCGCTATCGCTCTGGGCGAGATCGAAAACCCGATCACCAAGCGCATAGAGCAGAACCCCGAGGCCGCTCGATACATCATCGAGGTGCTGGTCATGCTGCAAGAGAAGACCGCGAGCAACTGCACTCAAGAAGAAGGGGATTACATCTCCGGCGCAGTGGCCAGCCTGAAAACGCTGTACGTCCAGAAGATTGGCTGAGTTCACGGCGTGTATGCGTTGGCAGCCCGTGCGAACAGCGACCTTCGCTGGCGCTACCAAACTGCTGAGGGCTGACGTCATCTTCTCGGGGGGCCAACCATGCGCGTGGTGATTGATGTCACCTCCTGTGTGAAGACGCGGCTCGGAGGCATCGGCGTGTATGGCGCCGAACTCGTCCGGGGCTGCTTGCGCGTGGCCCCCGAAAACGAATACGTCCTGGCGGTGCGACCCAATCGCTGGACCCGCCGTTCGCTGATCGCCGACCTTTGCCCCCAACTCGAACGTCGGCTGCTGTTCGACCGGGGACATCGCTTCACCCTCGGCAGCCATGTCGACGTCCTTCACGGCGTGGGTGTGCGACTGCCGGCCTCGGGACAGTTCCCGAAAGTCGTCATGCTCCACGACATCAACGTGTTCGAGTTTCCCGAGTTGTCCAAGCCCGACTGGCGCGTGAAGCGACAACGGCGCATTCGCCAAACCATCGACCGGGCCGACCTGATCATCTGCTACAGCGCCCAAGGCCGTGACGCCCTGGGACAACACCTGGGTGTGTCCCCAGAGCGGGTGCGCGTGGTGCCACTGGGCATCGACATCGAGCGCTTTCGTCGTCCCCCAGACCATGAGCTGGCGGCGGTTTTGGAGCGACACGACCTGACCCAGCGGCCCTACGTCTTGAGCGTGGGACAGTACGGCACGCGCAAGAATCAGCAGGGGCTCGTGGAGGCCTTTGCTGCGGCAGAGCTCCCCGATGAGTGGCTACTGGTGCTGGGTGGCCCTCGGCACGAAGCGATCGAGGAGTTACGTGCCAGCGCCAAGCGGCTCGGCATTGCCCCCGAACGACTGCGCACCCCTGGGTGGGTTCTGGACGACGAGCTCCCGGCGCTCATCGCTGGGGCAGGCTTCTACGTCTGCGCGTCTCTCCACGAAGGATTCGGCCTGCCTGTCATCGAGGCCCAGGCCTGCGGCACCCCCGTGGCCGCCAGCAACCGAGCCGCCTTGGTCGAGACCCTGGGGGACTGCGGCGTGGCTTTCGACCCAGCCGACCTCGACGACTTCGCCGGAGCCCTGGCTAAGCTCGCTGGTGACCCGTCCCTCCGCGCCGAGCTGTCCGCCGCCGGGCCTCCTCGAGTGGCCGCCAACTACACCTGGGATCACCTGGCCCAGGCCACGCTGGCGGTATGGAAAGAGGCCCAGAACGGCTGAGCATCCGTTCCGGAAGGGGACGGTGGGGCCCCTCTCCGTCGAAAGCGCATCTCTGGGCCATGCAACGGTTCCAGAAGTAGTGCGATTGCCGCAAGACCGTTCCCAGCATCGTTTTCCACGATCAACGTGGAGACATCGCCACAGGATGGAAATGGGCTTTCAATCTTGAATCAATCGAGCAACCCCATGTTTCGCGGCGGATAGCGCACGGGCTATCCACATTGTTTTCACATTTGCATAACCCTTGGTATAGCAACCCCGACATACTGAGCCCATGAGCTTGCAAACTGTCATCTTGGGCTTGCTGCGGTCGACCGCAAGCGGATATGAGCTGGGCTCTCGACTGCGGTCGAAGACTCAGCATTTTTGGTCGGCCTCCCTCAGTCAGATCTACCCGCTGCTCGCTCGCATGGAGCGAGACGGGCTGCTGCACAGCGGTCTCGCCAGCTCTCTGCGGGGTCCTCCGCAGAAACTCCACGGCCTCACCGATGCGGGCAGGGAAGCGCTGGAACGAACCCTGGAGGCTGCCCCCGAAATCGGTGTGGAGCGGCTGCCGTGGCTGGCCGAGGTGAGCCTAGCCGGCGCACATCCCCAAGCCTCCGGCGCGCAACGGCAGCTCACCCGACTCCATCAGCACTTTTCCGAGCAGCTGCTCCGGCTGCAGGCCGAGTTGGCTGAGCTCAGCGACGACTCCCATAACCAAGCCAACCAAGCCAACCAAGCCAGCGATGCCAGCGATGCCAGCGGCGAGGCTCACGGGGGTGCTTTTTCGAGCGAGGAGATCTCCCCCCCAGCCACGTCCAGCGGAGAGTCAACGCACCCAGACCCGCTCACGCCGGACGGGTATTTTGAGCGGGCTGCCCGTCAATGCGCCCTGGTCACCGCCGAAGCCCGACTCGCATGGTGCGAAGAGACCTTGATGGGGCTCGATTCCGTACCGTGGACAAACGACGGTCCCAGCGACAAGACACAACAACCAACGTAGGTGCGAGATCCCCCGTTGCCATGGGGCCGAAGCTATGGGGACGGGCAACGGACATCGCCTAAAGCATCGAACCTTCACGCTGCAGAACAACGCCGAACCTCCAGCCGCCCATCCACGGATCTCCGACGGATCTCTCATGGACCTCGCCGCCTACATCGACCTTGCCGCCCGCCGTGGCGCCTCCGATCTACACATCGAAGCTGGCCGGCCCATAGCCCTACGCGTCCGCGGTCAGCTCACCATTTCGGGCGCAGCGCTCACGCCACAACACACCCACTCACTCGCTCGACAGTTGTTCAACGACACAGAGTGGGCTGCGTGCCTCAAGCGAGGTTCTGCTGACTTGGCTCTCGACCTGGCGGGCAGGCGTTGCCGCATCAACGTACTGCGCACCTCTCGTGGCATAGGCCTAGCCGTGCGCTTGCTGTCCGACCAGCAAGTCTCCATCGACGCGCTCAATCTGCACCCAGACCTCAAGCAGCTGATTGACCAACCCCACGGCCTGATCCTCGTCAGTGGCCCTACAGGGAGCGGGAAAAGCTCGACCCAAGCGGCAATGGTCCAAGAGGTCAACCTCACTCGCACCGCGCACATCGTCACCATCGAGCAGCCCATTGAGTACGAGCTCACCCCGGTGCGCTCGTACCTTCGCCAGCGAGAAGTGGGACGGGACACGCCGTCGTTTGCTCAAGGGCTCCTCGACAGTCTCCGGGAAGATCCCGACGTGCTGATGATCGGCGAAATGCGCGAGGCTCAAACCATGCGCCTGACCCTCGATGCCTGCGAGACTGGTCACCTGGTCCTGGCCACGGTCCACTCGTCGACCCCATGGGATGCAGTGCAACGCATCGTCTCGGCCTTCCCCGCCGAGCAGCAGTCCAGCGTGCGTTCCCAGCTGGCGGACAACCTCGTGGCTGTGATTTGCCAACGCTTGGTTTGGCGGAACGAGATCGAGCTGCGGGTGCCCGAGTGCGCCATTCTGCGAAACTCTTCGGCGGTGCGGTCGAACATCCGCAGCGGGGACTTCTTTAAGCTGCCCTCGACCATGCAAACCGGCGCCAGGGACGGGCACTGGACCCAGGACCGTTACCGCACGTGGCTCGACGCGCGGAAGAACTGGGCGGTTCCCTCCGACGCCAACGTGAGCGAATTCGCTGGCGACGTTCAGGGTGACCCAGAGCGGCAAGCCTCTAGCAGCGGACCGCTAGACCCAGCCTCCGAGAGCCTCGGTGCCAATGCCACTCCAGCGATGCTCGACCCGGTGAGTCACGAGCCCGGCGGTGCTCCGGACGCCCTGGGCAGCAACCCTGGCGTCGACCCCAGCGAGGTCTTTCGCATCGACGACGAATCAGGCTCGTTGGCCGACATCCTGAAGCAGCTTGAGGGCGACGGCTCCGTCTGAGCCAAACACGCCATTTCTTCGACACGGCTTAAAGCGGCCTTCCTTGGCCCAATTCTCGTGTTTACGAAAAATATCGTCGGTTTAACGAAAAGATTCGTCACACAATCCGTCGACGTGCGTATACCGGTGGTCATCCAACCCCCGACGAGCGCTCCGACATGCCTGCACCCCGCACCCGCCGACCCACAGATGCCGAGTTACGCATCCTGGCCACCCTCTGGGAACTCGGCCCCAGCACCGTGCGCCAAGTCCACGAGGCCCTTGCACCTCAGCTGGGGGACGGCCCTGGCAGCGGCCAGACCACCACCCTGAAGCACATGCAGATCATGGTCGAGAAAGGCCAGCTCACCCGGGATGCCACTCGCCGCCCGCAGATCTACAGTCCCACTCGCCCCCAGGACCAAACCCAGAACCAACTCCTGCGGCACCTTCTCGACCGAGCCTTCTCTGGCTCCGCCGGCAGCCTCGTGCTGCAAGCCCTGTCGAGCCAGCCCACCACCGCTGACGAAGCCCAGGCCATCCGCCAACTCCTCGATCAGATCGAAGGTGAGCGACTGGGCGACAATGACGAGACGCCTGACCACGACGACAGCGGCTCATCCAGCACGGAGAACACCGGGAACCAGCGGTCGTGAGCTGGCTCGCCGCTTGGCTTCCTGGCTTGCCCGAGCCTCACCTCGCTCAGTCCGTGGCAGCCTCCATGGCCTGGACCCTGGTGCACTTTCTCTGGCAAGGCACTCTGATCGCGGCTCTCGTCGCCGCACTCTTGCGCCTCACCGCCCGCAGCGAAGCCAAAGTACGCCACGGCGTTTGCCTCGCAGGCCTAGTCGCCCTGGCCCTGCTCCCCGTGGTGACTTACTGGACGATCTTCACCTCGCAGCAGGCTTCCACGAGCCAACCGTCCGGACCGTTTCAAATAGGCGACATGCTCCAGTCCAGCGAACCCCTGGCCCCTTGGATGCCCTGGGCCTGCGCCGCCTGGATCCTCGGAGTGGGTGCGTTCCAATGCCGCGCCTGCGTGCAGTTGTTGCGGGCACGAACCATCTCTCGCCGGGGCGTCGAGCCCGCACCCCCATGGTTAACGGAGATGGTCGAACAGCTCTGTCGGCGACTCGACCTCAGCCGAACCATCACCGTAGTGCGCAGCTCCCTGGCCACTGTCCCGGCAGTGGTGGGCTGGCTCTCACCGGTGGTGTTGATCCCCCTGGGCGCGTTAGACACCTTGCCCCCTGAGCAGCTGCGCGCCGTGCTCGCCCACGAGCTGGCCCATGTGCGCCGCCACGACTACCTGATCAATCTGTTTCAGCTGCTGCTGGAGTCCGCGCTCTTCTTTCACCCTGCGGTGTGGTGGATCGGCGCAAAGCTCCGAGAAGAGCGGGAGTATTGCTGCGACGACGTAGCGGTGGCTGCCTGCGGGAACGCACTGACCTTTGCCCGAGCTCTTTCGACCCTTGATGCCTTACGAAAGCCAGCGCCCATGGCGCCAGCGAGTGCAGCATCACTTTCATCCCAAGGAGGTTCACTTTTGAAGCGCATCACACGACTTGTTGACCAAACCCCGCGGCGCCAAAGCGGGCTGCTGGCCAGCACGACTTTGGCCGCCCTCATGTTTTGCACGGTGGCAGCATCCGGTGCAGTGACGGCTCTCTGCGACGATGTCTGCCTCGCGGAGAACGTCATCATTCGCGATGGCCTCACCGTCATCGACAGTGCAGGGCACGATGCAGACTGCACGCTGATCGTGAGCAAAGGCGCGAACGGCCGCATGAGGGTGAACTGCGTCGACCACGTTCAGAGTGAAGCGAAAATCCACCCTGGCCACGACGTTCAGAAGATCGTCGCAAGGGTTCGGTTGCACGACGATTCGGCCGACCACCCGGCCGCGACCCAACTCCATCGAGAGTACAAAGAGCTCATCGAAGTCTGTGATCTGTTCGGCGAGCTAGAACTCAAAGACGGCGTAGAAGAGGTGCAGATCCTTGAGTTGAAAGACGGCCGCACGATCTACGAGGTCAGAGGAAAAGTCGTCGAGGGCAGTCAGAGCATCGACATAGAACTCGAAGACATCGTAGAAGGAGCGCAAGTCTTTGAGTTGAAAGACGGCCGCACGATCTACGAGGTCAGAGGAGAAGTCGTCGAGGCCCTCGAGAGCATCGAATTAGAACTCGAAGACATCGTAGAGGGGGTGCAGGTCTTTGAGTTGAAAGACGGCCACACGATCTACGAACTCAGAGAAGACATCGTAGAAGGCAGCGCGAGCATCGACATAGAATTGGAAGAAGTCGTCGAGAGCGCTGTCGAAGAGGACACGTGGGTGGTGGTCAGAACATCTCGCAGTGATAACGACACCGAAGAGCGCTACGAAGTGCTGCGCGAATCCAACCGGATCCTGCCAGCGAGGGTTCGCGTTGAGCCGACTGTGGCTGAAGGCAAGGCCGGGGCTTGGCGGGTGATCGGGAGGGCCTACGAACATGAAGATGAGTTCCCCGCTCACCCCGAACACCGACCCGCCAGCGAGCCGGTACTCCGACGCTACGAGACTCTCAAGGTGAGGCCTGCGCCCCCCGCCCAGCCGAACTTTCCCCGGGGGGGCTCTGCGCCGCCGCACCCCGCACACAAACAGCGGTTTCCTGAGCAGTCCTGGAGGGGCGTGCACGAGCCCCACATTGCAGCGCCTACACAGCTGCACCGCCCGCACGTAGGCAGTATTGCCGTAGATCTAAGACTTTCACCGCGGGCTCAGGCTCCTGCCGCGCCCCGTGCGATCCACATCAAAGCAGGGGATCTTCCGTTGGCGCCGTTGGTTCTTCGCAGCGAATGGCTCTGACCCCTCTGGTCTTAAGGGCTGAAAATCCCTGAGTCACGGTGCCCCACCTCAGGCGGGACACGTTCTTCAACGATCCTCGATGGCGGAGAGACTTCTCTCCCTCATCGGGGATCGCTCAGTTTCCTGTTCTGCTCTGATCGATCGGAGAAGCGGCTCACTCCGCCAGGCCACCCGCCAACTCCCTACCCAATCTGCTGCAATTGACATCGGTCAAGGCCCCTCCCAGGCAGCGGAGCCATGCTCCCAGCTCAATCTCCCCATTCCCCTGCGCCTCGCGCCCCGGAGCTGAAGCTGTGAGCCTCGTGAAGAACCTGACCATCACCAAGGTCCTCCTGTTCACCGTAGTGATCGGATTCTCGATCTTGCTGCTTGGTGGCTATTCGATTTACCAGAGCCAAGCTCCCATCCCCGGGATGGTCGTCAGCGACGACGGCGCTCAGCTCTTTGGCCACGATCAGATCCTCGGCGGCCAGGCGGTCTATCAGAAGTACGGCCTGATGGACTGGGGTTCGGTTCTCGGGCACGGCACCTACTTTGGGCCTGACTTCACCGCCGAAGTGCTGCACCGCCGGGTCGTGCTCATGCGCGACCACCTCGCCATGGAGCAACACGGCAGCAACTTCGCGGAGCTACCCGTCGCTCACCAAGATTCAGTGGCCGGGGCGGTCAAACGCATCATCAAGAACAACCGCTACGACGAGGCCTCCGATACGCTCACGTTAACTGCTGCAGACACCGCCGCCTTCGCCGTCATCGAGAGCGAGTTCCGCGTGCGCTTCACCGAGGGTGAACCCGATCGAGCGCTGCAAGCTGGTGTGATTGACGAGAGTCACTTGCCCGGCCCCCGCACCTGGGTCGCAGAAGGCGACCAGATTCACCAGGTCTCCGCTTTCTTCTTCTGGACCGCGTGGCTCGCCGGAGCCGAGCGCCCGAACGACGACACCACGTTCACCAACAACTGGCCCTACGACCCAGACGCAGGCAACACCGTGAGCACCGGCGCCATTCTCTGGAGCGGCATCTCCGTGGCCGTCCTGCTCTTGCTCCTCCCGCTGGTCATCCTGGCTTACTTCAAAGGCCGCTATTGGATGGACGACGCCTACACCGAGGGGAACTTCCCTCAGCAAGACCTCTCGCTGATGCCCGTCTACCCCAGTCAGCGCAAGACGATCAAGTACTTCGCCATGGCCGGCGTCTTGTTCTTGGTGCAAGCCATGCTCGGCGGCTACCTAGCTCACAGCTATGTCGAAGGGACGCACTTCTACGGCTTCGACCTGTCGAAGCTCTTGCCCTTCTCTGTGGCCAAGACCTGGCACTTGCAACTCGCCGTCTTCTGGATTGCCACGTCGTGGCTGGGCCTGGGCCTCTACATCGCGCCGCTCCTCGGCGGCCGTGATCCCAAGGGGCAAGGGTTGCTCGTAGACATCCTGTTCGGCGCTGTGGTTCTCGTGGCCGTGGGTTCGCTGGCAGGTGAGTGGCTCGGCGTCGCAGGAATGCTCGGCGAGTGGTGGTGGCTCCTCGGTCACAGCGGCTGGGAGATCATCGAACTGGGCGTGCTCTGGAAGGGCCTGCTCGCCGTGGGCTTTGTGCTCTGGCTATTCATCGTGGCCCGCGCCTGTATCGGCACCGTGAAGTCCGACCAAGATCGCTCAAGCTTGGCCAAGCTCTTCCTCGTCGCCGCCGCCGCCATTCCGTTGATGTTCTTAGCATCGTTCCTGATCACCCCAGGCACGCACTTGACCATGTCTGACTACTGGCGCTGGTGGGTCATCCACCTTTGGGTCGAAGGCATGTTCGAAGTCTTCGCCGTGGTGGTCATCGGCCTGCTCTTCGTCAACATGGGCTTGGTGACGCGCCGCTCTGCCAGCCGCGCGCTGAAGTTTCAGCTGATCATCTTGCTGGGCAGTGGGCTCGTGGGCACCGGTCACCACTACTACTGGATCGGCTCCAACGACTTCTGGATTTCACTCGGCAGCGTGTTCAGCGGGCTCGAAGTGATCCCGCTCACACTGCTGGCCATCGAAGCCGTTGAGCAATGGAAGATCATCAAGGACGGAGGCGAGGGTTTCGCCTACAAGATCGTCTTCAGCTTCTTGATCGCCGTAGCCTTCTGGAACATGTTCGGAGCGGGTGTCCTGGGCTTCTTGATTAACCTGCCCATGGTGAGCTACTACGAGCACGGCAGCTTCCTCACGGCAAACCACGGACACGCCGCACTCATGGGTGTGTTCGGCATGCTCGCCATCGCCCTGGCACTCTACTGCGTGCGCAACGTTGTCAGAGAAGACGCCTGGGCAGGCAAGCTCTTCAGAATCAGCTTCTGGGGACTGAACGCTGGTCTACTGGGCATGGTCTTGTTCACGCTCACCCCCATCGGCTTGATTCAGCTGCAGCACATTGCCGAGTTTGGTTTCTGGTCAGGACGCAGCTTGGAGTTCTACCAAGGCGACACCGTGAACACTCTGCTCTGGGTGCGCATCCTCCCGGACTCCGTGTTCATCGTGTTTGGTGTGGTGCCCCTGGTGATCGGTCTGCTTCGTGCGCTGTTTGGCATGCGCCCGGCAACGCCGGGTGACACGCCGGTACCGACTGAGATACGCCACTTGGCTCCGCCCCTCGACTGAGCTCATGCGCTGCAACTTCTGTTCAATCCGTGGCCCGTGCACTGATGTGCCCGGGCCACGGTCGTGCTCCCCCAGCACCGCGCTATAGCGGCACCGACGAAAAGTCGCAGATCACGACCTGGCCCGGCTCCACAGAAACGGTGGCCGTGGCCAGCACGTCCTCCACGAGCCCTTCGTCGGTCTCCCTGCGGCGCTGCAGTTCAACCCGATGCACCCCGGGCGGAACCCCGTCAATGCGGTACTGAGGTTCCTCGTCAGTGACCATCAGCCATGCCCATGCCAGCTGATCAATTTCGTGGCCGTCGGCGCTGATCAGCACAACGCGCAAGGAGCTGACTCTCCATCCACGACGATCGAAGCTCAACACACCCTGCACCGTGGCGCCGACCTCCAGCGAGAAGTTCAGCCCGGTCTTTTTCTCGCCACTCAGCAAGTCTATTTCGGTGAGTTCGCCAGCTTGATACTTGCCGCCTTTCGCTCGGGTGAACCAGTGCCCCTCGGGTAACTCCAGCGAGTAGCTGCCATCGGCTTCGGTCTCCACCGAGTAGTGACTGCCAAGCTGGTAGTGGAATCCGCCCCAATCGGCCTCAGCTCCGTCATCCTTCTCAAACGTAACGATCACGTCGGCGAGGCGCTCTCCCCCCGCAGCTGACAGCACGAAACCCGAGATAGTCCCCGACTGAAAAGTCAGGTCCACATGTTGTTGCTCGCGGTAGTTCATCTGCAGGCTTACCGAAGCAGAGTTCAACTTGTCATCCCAAGCGGTCAACTCAACCGGCCCTATGGGGATCAACAGCTCGTACAGCCCGTCGGAATCGGTTGTGGCCACATTCGTGTTCATATTCGTTTCGGCGAGAGATCGGATCGAAGAGCTGGGCGTTGTGGTCGTGTCATCGGCCCCTCGCTGAGGTGCCACCGCGCGCACTCTCACCGTAGCGCCGGACACCGGTGTCCCGTGCCGAGTCACACGGCCAAACACCCTGGGCAAGAGCCGTGCATGCAACGAGACATCCGTGCGCTGGCCGCTGCGAATCCACACCGAGACCGGCTCCTTGCCCACTCGCCGCACCAGGTATCTTCCGGGAAGAAGGTCCTCCATCAGAAACTTGCCGTACTGATTTGTCAGCACGTTCAGCCGAGGATCTTCGTCGTCTGGAAACTCCATAGACCGAGCCACCACGATCGCGCCTATTTCGGTCTCACCATCATCACCAAACACCGAACCGACCAACGATCCCCCGATGGGCATAACCAAGTCGCCCAGCGCACGCTGCTGAGTGTTCAACAGCTCAACGATCTGGGTACGAAACGACGCGTGGCCTGAGAGCGAACCCGTAAGACGCCAATGACCTGCCGTGAGGTCGTTCATAGCAAAGCGACCGTTCTTGTCACTGGTCACTTTGAATTGTCGACGGAGCGGCACGTCCACGTGCAGTCGCGCAAGCTTGACGGTCACACCGGGCAACGGTTGTGCGTTTCCGTCAAGCACACGACCTGCAAGGCTCGCCGCACGCCACAGTGCCACACGGTGATCGCGCTGGTCGGGGGCGCGAAAACCGGGCACTGTTTCCCGAGACAGCGCATAACCCGGGGCGGACACAGTCACGTCGGTACCAGCCCAGCCCACGGTATGGAGCAACACCAAACCCTCTCCGGTTTCGTCTCGCCCCTCGCCGTCGCGAAGCTTCAAAGCAGCTCGACCGTTCGTTGTCTCCAGCGTGGTAGCCCCACGGTCCGGCATCCCTTTCAGAGCCTCCCCCGCATCGACGCGACGCTGGCCCCGCGCCCTGGCTCCCAGCAGAGGTTCGCCCGTTTCCCGATCCACTGCCGTGACCCACAGCCGCGCTTCTGCGCCCAGCACCAGTTCGTGTCTCGACTCCTCGCCAAGAGTCAGCTCCCGAAGCACTGCGGGTTCTAAACCGGGCCCGCCCGCAAAGAGGTCAAAGAGGTGGGGTGCCAAAGTGTCAAAGCGAAAGCTGCCGTCCCTGCCCGTGACCACCAGCTCATCGTGCAGGTCACTGGTGAACACACGAGTGCGCCACTCGCCCAGAATCGTGTCCCGCTCAATATCCCCCGTTGTGCTCTCGTCTCCAGTGCGCTCTTCTCGGGGACGCGCCAAGACGCTGATACCAGCTCGAGGCTCTCCTCGAACATCAACGACGCGCCCAGCCAAGACCCCGCTGAACGACGAACCCTGGTTGGCAAGATCACCGTGCACCTCCAAGGTCTGAGCCCGAGTCACAGCCAGGGGTGCCAGGCCTTGGGAGGACACTCGAGACGCGATATCCAACGGGACAGCTGCGTCCCGCTCAATGGCAGGGTCGACCAACGGCAGCTCTGGCCCATGGGCCAACGGCCTCGCAGGAGCACCACTCACCACGAACCAGAGCGCTGTCGCCACGATCAACGTGACCGCAAACACAGCACCAAGAAGCCAGCGAAGACTCATGAAGAACACCTCTCACCGATGGCTGCAACGCACAGGGGCCAACACTCTGCACGGCCCGCCGCGTGGGTCAATTGCTCCTCAACTCTGCATGGCCCGCTGCATGGGTTAGTCGTTCCTCACCACGTTGTCTCGCTGCTCAATGTGAGCCCCGTCTTCCCAACGCAGCTGCCCCCCAGTGTTTCCCCGCAAGCGACAGCGCTCAACCCGCCCCTGTGAACCGGCTCGAAAGAGCACGCCCACCCCGTCCCCATCGCGCACCAGCACATCGAAGAGCTGAGCCCTTGCGCCGGACATCACTTCAACGCCAGCACCGACGCTGTCGTAGATATTGGATGAGCTCAGCTCCAAGGATGCGCCAGTTCCCACAACCACCCCTGGAGAGAGGCCAGAGATGCGCAGGTCGCTGGCTTGCACGCGGCAATCCACACCCAACAGCAGCCCCGCTGCCGAGCCCACGGGGGTGCTCTCTGACAGCTCTGCTGACAGCTGCGTATGTTTGATCGTCGCCCGAGAGCCACTGCTGAGCTCGATGGCTGGGCCTGGGAGATCTCGCAGCGCAGCGTCACTGAGAAACACGAGGCCCCCCGTCGCCCTCAAGCCGCCACCACGCAGGGTGATGTCTGTGAGATCGGCAACGCCCCCACTCAGCTCCAATGCCACAGCCGAACCCCGGGACGCTAAGCCCACCCCCATGAGCCGCAGCCAGGGCCCGCTATGCGTGAGCACCGTTCCTGGCGCATCCAGCCAAACCTCGCTGGGCTCGACGATACCCCGCTCCGCTCCCTCGGCCACGATGGACACCGCCTTCTGGATCTCTAGCCCTGCGACGTAGCGCCCGGCCGCCAAGACGATCGTGGCGAAAGGCTCGGCGGCGGAGATCGCGGCAGCCAGGGTCTCGAAGTCTCCGCTGCCGTCGGCGGCCACCCGCAGACGCGCCGCCGAGAGTCGGCGTAAATCTGCCAGCAGCTGCGGGTTCCCTGAGAGCCCTGCCAAGTACGCCCGGCCGGCGCGCTCAAAGTCCCCGGCCAACTCATCCCGGAGTGCCGCAGCCCGAGCAGCTTCGGTCTCTCCCAAAAGGGTGTTCCCAGGAGCCCCTGGCTGCAGTGAGGGGGACGAGGCCGTGATCGTCGCGGCTTTTTCCCTCTCTCCTGTGGAAGAGAACACCGCGCGGTTGTCCGGCACCCCTGGCTGATCACCACCAGAATGCGACGGAGCCAACTGGCAGCCCCCTAGGCCCACGACCATCAGGCCCCGTACGAAGCCCTGAACCATCCGGCGCCCTGGCCCCGTTTCTCTCGCAATCACGGCTTTCACTGGACGGGCTCCCGGAGGTTCTGCGGTCAGATCCATAGTACGGGGTTCCCAAGGGCCCGGCCCCGCTGCGCATTGCTCGCTCCCAACAACCGCCATAAACCTTCACTTGACGCACTAGGCTTAGTCGAACAAGCCTACAAGCCCAAGCCAATGCGAGAGCCAGCCAATCGCTACGTCAAACGACCCACCTGCCGAACCTCACAGCGACTCGCCAACCCCCACCGAGCGGGAACTGGCCATCCTCAAGATTCTCTGGGACCAGGGTGAAGCCAGCGTGCGTCAGGTCTACGAAACCCTGCGAAATGACCTACCCATCGTGCAAAACACGGTTCAGGCCTTCTTGCGCACCATGGAAGCCAAGGGCCTGGTCAGCCATCGCCAGCAGGGGCGCACCTTCGTCTACCAGCCGCTGCTGGGTCGGGAGCCCACCAGTCACAACATGCTCTCGCGGCTCCTCGACCGTGTCTTCGACGGGGCCGTGGATGAACTCGTGGAAAGCGCGCTCGCCGTGCGCAAGCCCACCCCCAGCGAGATCGAACGGCTGCGCAAGCTCATCGACGACGCCGAGGGGCAAACACCATGATGCTGCTCGATTGGCTCGTGGCCCACGGAGCGATCCTCGCCCTGGGAAGCACCGTCCTGCTGGGAATCGGCTGCATCACCGTCGCCGCCCACCGCCAACCCCTGCACACCCAGCGCCTTGGCGAACTGACCCTTCTCGCCGCCTTGCTCTGGTTCGTGGGCGCTACCCAGCCCTTACCGCGCTGGGAGCTACCAAGCTTCTCTGAGATCAGCGGCGCAGTGAACTCTGTGGCGAGTTCGCCCGGCACAACCACACCGCCCCCTTCCGCCCAAGGGCTGCAGGATGAAGCCCAAAGCGAGCCGCTCACTCCGAGGCAGAGCCAAGCCCAGCAACGCAGTGTGGCCCCACTCGCCGGCCCAAACCGCACAACTCGCGCCCCCCGTGAGCAGCCCCAGGAACCTGGGCCAGCCGTCACTTCCCCCAGCTCAGCCCGCAGCCCTCAGCTCACGAATCGCCCTGGTAGCCGCCGCCCTCTTCGTCGCCGGCTCTCTCGCCAGCATCATCTGGCTCGCCCTGGGCTACTGGCGACTGTGGCGCATTCTCTCGAGAGCTCGACCCGCTCCCGCACACGTGACGTCCATGGCCCCGGCACACACTCGGCTCATGGTCAGCGACCAACAGGTGGGCCCTTTCTACGTGGGACCGTGGCGGCCCGTCATCGTGATCCCCGCGCCCCTCTGCCTGCCAGAGCATGCGCCGCTCCTTCAACACGTGGTGGCCCACGAGCTAGCTCACGCTCGACAGGGTGACGGCCGGGGCAGACTCCTCGCCGCTCTCGCTCTGCCACTGTTCTGGTGTCACCCCCTTTATTGGTGGCTGCGCAAACGAGTACGCCTCGACGCCGAACTCATCGCCGATGCCTGCGCCGCCGCCCAGTCGAGCAGCACCACTTACGCCCGCCAGCTTGTCACTTTGGCGGACAGCACCCTCGCCGCGGGCCCCGTGCCTGCGGGAGCACCCAGCATCCTGGGACACCCCCGCGAATTCACCCGGAGGATCGAAATGTTACTCAGCCGTCACGCCCCCATCGCCACTCGCTGCTCTCCCCTACGCCACGGGCTGCAAGGTCTCTTCGCCGTAGTGCTCGCCGTAGGAACATCGGCGATCTTCGGCGCCACAACCGTCCATGCCCAGAGCGCCGATGACTACAAGGTGCTCCTCAAACAGAACGAGATGTTGCGAGAGGAGCTCGCCAGTCTGGGTGCCCTGGTGGCCGACATGAAAGCCAAAGCCAGCGTTGAGCAAGCTCAACAAGCTGCCATCGCCGAGAGCAATGCGAGCCCCTTCAAGAAGCAAGCGGATACTGCCCTCACCGAACAGCACAAACACTCGATGGAAGCGCTGCTCCATGCAGCCGGCTACTTGCAATCTGAACAAGCCGCCTACGAATTGAATGCCCTGCGGAATCAAGCGACGGCTCCTCAGAGCGAGGAGATGGAGGGTAAGCTGCTCAAGGAAAGAACAAGCATCCGGGGAACCCTGATGCCGGACGCAGCAACCGCTCCTGTTGGCCCACCTGCCCTCCGTGCCCACAGCGCCGCACTCGACCCTGCGTTGTTCTCGATGATCGACCGGTTGCTCACCCTTCGCGGCAGCGTCCGTTCAGCGGAGCGCGACCTTGGCCAGCTCAGCGAGCTCGTCGGGCAGAACCTTGTGAGCAAGAATGAGCTGCACGAGGCTCAAGAAAACCTCGAAGCGCAAATAGGCAAACTCAAGCTCTTGAAGCTGCTCTTCAAGGGAGAGGTCGCGGCCACTGAGATCGAGATGAGCTCGACCAAGAAGCAGCACAAAGAAGGCGCTGAAGCACAGCTCGTGCGCTTGCAAGTTCGCTTAGAAGCCTTGCGCTCGGCCCTCTAACAGCGCGCGCTTGAACGAGCAGCCTGTGGTGCTTTCAAGAAGTGCCCCAGTCTGCTTGGCATATCACCGCACAACGCGAACTCGGTTCAAGACGCCTCTGAACAGTTCGCGCGAACATCGATTCGGCCTGTTCTCCGTCGACTCTCCCGAAGCCAACGGCCCACGGCTCCGTAGAACAGCTTTTTGTTGAGCGGCTTCGTGAGGTAGTCATCCATACCTGCATCGAGGCACTTCTCTCGATCGCTCACCATGGCGTTGGCGGTCAACGCCACAATCGGCACCTCTGCCCGCAGCCCGTCGAAGGCACGAATCCGCGCACTCGCCCCGTAACCATCAAGGCCGGGCATCTGGCAGTCCATCAAGATCAGGTCGTAGTCTTTTGCTGAGGCCATCTCTACGGCCTCCAAGCCATTCTCCGCCGTATCGACATGCAAACCCACCTTGCCGAGAAGGTGCATAGCAAGGCGACGGTTCACTGGGTTGTCTTCGGCGAGCAACACCTCAGAGCCCGGATCGAATGGCAGCTCCGCCTCATCAATCTCGTGCTTCAGCTCAGGTAATCCCAGCGCACCCAAGCCGGGCAGCAGGCCAGTCAACTCTCTGAGCAACTCGTCGAATTGCACTGGCTTTGTGACCGCCCCAGAGAAGCCACCTGCCGAGAGGTCCGCGGACTTGGGCCGGTGAACATCGGACGTGACGATCACCACGGGTAACTTTGCCGCCATAGGCAGCTTGGCAATCTCCTGGGGTAGAGAGTGCCCCTCGCAACCGGGCAGCAGCTCATCGAGGATCACGAAGTTGAAAGACTCTCGCTCGTCGATGCTCTCGCGCAGCAAAGCCAACGCGTCCACACACTGCAGAGCCAACTCGTAGCGGCAGCCCATGCGCCGTAGGTGCCCAGTGATTTCTCGCCCGCTGGATTCATTGTCACTCACCACCAACACCCGGTGCCCCGGCACTGACTCCCGATCTCGCAGGTCTGACTCGCAATCAGCACACTCAGCGAAACCGATTTCGACCCAGAAGGTTGATCCCTCCTCCTCGACGCTCGTCACACCAAGACGGCCGCCCATGAGCTCGCAAAGTTCCTGGGTGATCGCAAGACCCAAGCCACTGCCCCCGTGGTGTCGCGATGTGGAAGCATCCGCCTGAGTGAACTTCTCGAACAATCTTGGAAGGACCTTCGGGGGGATCCCGCAACCCGTGTCACGCACCTCGAACATCAGCAACACTTCGCCCGCGTCTCCCGGCGCCAGCTGAGCTGCAAGAACCACTTCGCCGCTGTCGGTGTACTTGATCCCATTGCCCACGAGGTTCAGCAGGATCTGCCGAAGTCGCAGTGGGTCGCCAATGAGTTTCTGGGGAACATCGTCAGCAACGTCTACGACCAAATCGATCTGCTTCAAGATTGCCCGAGAGTTCAAGCCATCGTGGACAGCCTGCATCACTCCGGCCAGATCGAACTCCACCGTCTCGAGTTCGAGACGCCCCGCTTCAATGCGCGACAAGTCGAGAATGTCGTTGAGCAGCGCGAGCAGAGAGTCAGCGCAGGATTGAATCGTCTCAACGAAACCCCGCTGCTCCCCGTTGAGATCGGTCTCCATGGCCAAGTCGGCCATGCCAATAATGCCGTTCATCGGCGTGCGAATCTCGTGGCTCATATTGGCCAGGAACTCACTCTTCGCCTGGTTCGCCTCTTGAGCCTGGCGCTTGGCTTCCTCGAGTCGTTGTTCTGTCTCAGCCCTGTGGGTGGCGTCGTGCAGGGTGAGCACTAAACGCTCGTTCCAGTGGGCCACGGTGACGTCGTAATGCCGTTGAGTCAGCGGCTGCACCAGCTGCAACTCTCTGGCCTTCTCTTGGGAGCGAGCAAGTGCCGGTAGTCGATCCTCTTCATCGAGAGTCTCGAACCAATGGGCGATGTCCTTGTACGCCTCGGGAAGCGAAGCCACCAAGGCCTCACCCGCAGGGTTCACCAACACTGAGCGAAAGGTCGTGGGTGCTCCCGGAGTGAGCACCGGATCTAACACGAACAGCGCGTCTTGCATCTGCTCGACAGTGGCCTTCATGCCACTCTCCGCCGCCATGCGCTTTGCGTGCTCGCGACGGGTACAGCCCACCCAATGGCCCGCAACCAAGACAACCGCTCCCAACGCGCTGATCATCATCAGCAAGTGAAAGGTCGCGCTCAGCTCCTCTGGCACCACAGAGACAATGTCCCCTACAAGGACATCCCAGGCCCAGAAGCCCATCAAGGTGCAGATGGAAAAACAGCCCATCACCACGGCGGCGCCGAAGCCAAAAACGAGGCAACCCACCAGGGGAAGCGTGATGAACCAGCTCACAAGCGGCGAGTCGATGCCCCCCGCCGGGAGAACCCCGAGCACGATCGCTCCGTAGAGCATGGTCAGTTGGGCGATCCCGCAAAGGCGCGCAGACACTCCTCTCCGAAGCGCCAACAGCACTCCTAGATTGAGGGTCTCCGCTGTCACGATGGCCCAGACTGGCGGCCAATAGCCAACCCACATCCACAGAGCAACGGCAGGAGCACCCACCACCAAAAACACCCTAGAAATGCCGCCCACAATGGCCCTCAGCTCACCGCTGTCCTGGTCGGCACTAGGGCGAGTCAGAGCTCGCCAGCGGGGGAGGGTCTTGAGCAGCGACATGGTGGAAATCTGTGGCCAGAAGGGGAGCCGCGAAAAACGGTCTGTCCCTTCATCGACAGCTTCTGCCCAAGGTTCACTAAACAGACAGTTAGTTTTGAATATTCAGCCTAATCGCGTGTTTAGAGCCCGTTCTTGCAAGTGAGATCCAGCCAACGCCCACACCTTTAGACATTTCTCCAGCTTTTTTGTCCCCGGCTCTGACCACCGCACGCTCACCCCACGGATGCGTGCGCCCCGCGCCCCTCTCCAGCCAGCCGAAGTTGCCACGAGATTGCTGTCATGCCAAACCAGCCCCAGCTCAACAGCGCTTGGGATTCCGATTCCCAGTCCACTGCGCGGCACACACCCGCCCAGCGCCTCCGCTTGCACCGCCAGCGGGCGCCAAGCCCCCCGCCCGTCGAGAAGCTCGACCCGGCGCGCAATGGCGGGAGAGAGGGTGCCTTTCATGCAGACCTAGAAGGCAGTACGTCCGCACATCGGTTTCGCCCAGTGCGCTGCCCAGTCAAAGAGATGCACTTCGACTCGCGGGCCAGCTTCTGGGTTCGTGGTCGGGCACTTTCGGGGCTCAACGTCGTCGACATCTCGACTTCTGGCATGGGGCTGATCGCCGACACAACCCTCGACCTGGAGCCGGGCACTGCCCTCCAAGGCCTGCAGCTCGAGCACCGAGGCAGCGTCGTCTGGAGCGGCGACGCCACGGTGGTCTACTCCCCCGAGGCGCGCCAGTCCCGCTTCGGCGTGCGTCTCCTCGGCCCGGGTATCGACCTGGACGAGATGCGCTTCCGGGATGAACTCGTTGAGTGCCACCTGAGTAACGCGCTCATCCGAGAAGACGATTTCGATCGCTTCTTGCCCGCAGTGTGGCGTGCCAATGTGTCTGCGCTCTTCTACATGCTCGTGGAAGTGCGTCGCACCCTAGAAGCCCAAGAGGCCTCCGACACACGCAATCGCTGGAGAGAGGCGCAAACGTCTTTGCGCCTTTGCTCCATCGTGCACGGCAAGATCTGGCCGGCGCTGAAGCGCCTCACTGAAGAGCTCGACGAGGTCAGCGTAGGCTTCGACGAGCGCCAGAGAGACCTGGGTCTGCTCTTCGCCCAGCGTTTGCTGACGATGGAGTTCACCGCCTGCGAGTTCATGAATCGGGCTTACACCAAGCCCCAAGGCTACGCCGGCGACTACCGCATGATGGAGCTCGGCCAAAGCCATGAGCTCTCCGGCGAATCGCTCTTTCAGCGCTTCTTGCTCTACTACATCCAGAGTTCCTCACTCGGGCAGGCCATCCGCGACCGGGCAAACGTGGCGCTCACCGCAGCCAGAGAGACCGTCGCTCTCGATCGCCCCGTGCGCATTTTGTCCCTGGCCTGTGGCCCCGCAGTGGAGCTGCGCCGGCTGATCGCCGAGACAGAGCGCTTCGAGCATCCCGTCGAGATTATCCTGCTCGACCAAGACGCCGACGCCCTGGAGTCGTGCGTCACCGAGCTCAACCGAATCGCAGCACACCGAGACGACATCCACATGATCTCGTTCCGCTGCTTGCACTTCTCGCTGAAGCAGATCTTGGTGCCCAAAAAGGGCTCTGAGCGCGAGCTGGTCAACGAAGTCTTGTCTGACATCGACCTGGTTTACTCCATGGGACTCTTCGATTACCTCGAGCAGCCCCTGGCCCAAAAGACGGCCCGTCGCCTGTTCAAGATGCTGAGCCCGAATGGCCACCTGCTCATCGGCAACCTGTGCCGTGTTCCCGACAGCACCTGGATCATGGAATACGGGCTGGCCTGGAAACTGATCTATCGCAACCACGACGAGATGATCGACATGGGCGCGCGGATCAGCTCCAACGAAGGCACCATCGGCGTGACTGCCGACAACACGGGCAACTGCCTGTTCCTCGACGCCCGTCGCATCAGCCGCTGAGCCAGTCCCTGCTCAGGTCAGGCCCAGCTAGCCGAGCATCGCGCCGTCACTCCTCAGTGACAGGCGAGCCTTCGTTTGCCGGTGTGTCGTCAACGGTCAGCGTGCCGTCGCTAGTGAGCGTGTCGTCACCGCTGACAAGTGCATCTGTGTGAGTCCGCGTGTCGTCAGAGTTGGCGCGCTCGTCTTCGTTCTCCAGCGCATCATCACTGTGGGTGTCGTTGCTTTCCCTGGCTGAGACATCGTCGCCTGCGGAGTGTTCGACCCGGCTGGTCGACTCTTCCAGGGCGGGGAACTCCTCGTGACCCGGTAAGTGCTGCTCGGCCACCGACATGGTGCAGGGCAGCACGATCTCAAAAGCAGCGCCCCCTTCAGTGGGGCTCATGTCCACCTCGATCGTGCCGTCGTGGGCGGTGACGAGGTTGCGCACAATGGCCAAGCCGAGGCCGGTTCCGTTCGCCTTACCCGCAGTGGTGAAAGGCTGGAACAATCCCTCTCGTGCTTCTTCGGGGATACCGGGTCCGTTGTCGGCGATCCGCAACACCACCCGATCTTCCCCTGCGCTCGTGCGAATCCAGACCTTCTTTTCGTGGGGCAAGTCTGTCTGCACCAAGGCATCGCGAGAGTTGTTCACCAGGTTCTCGATCACGCGCATGATGCGATTCCTGTCAATGTCGAGGGTCACGCCGTCCTTACCGTTTTGCTCGTGGACCAGGGTCACACCCACGTGGCTTAGGGACATCTCGGCCTCGGTGCACAGCGCAGTCATGAACTCGCCCAAGTCCGTGGCTTCCCGCGCTAGCACGACGTTGTTGCCCCGGACAAACTCGAGCAACTCCTGAATCATGTCGTTGACCCGAATCACCGTGTTTTCGATCGCTGTCAGGTCTTCGTCGCATTCCTCAAGGTGACCCAGGATCTCCGCCTGCAGGCGCAGCACTTCGATACGGTTGATAATGGCCGTCAGCGGACCGCGCAAGTCGTGGGCGATACTGCCGGTCATTTGTCCCACGGCGACCAAGCGACTGTCCCGTTCATCCAAGGCTCGCTCAATGGCGGCCATGCGCAGCTGGGCGGCTACGCGAGCGCTGAGTTCGCTCACTTCAAAGGGCTTGCCGATGTAGTCGACAGCGCCCAAGTTGAGCCCCTTGACCACAGCTTGCGAACCAGTTTTAGCAGTGAGCATGATAATCGGCGTGGTGTCGAAGACCTTGTCCTTGCGCAGCTCGGTGACCATCTCGAAGCCGTCCATGTTCGGCATCTGCACATCAGAGACGATCATGTCCGGGCGACAACGGCGTGCTTCTTCGAGACCCTCGGCACCGTCCTCTGCAGTCACAACGCGGTAAGTGCGCGCCAGAGACGACGACACGAACGCGCGCATGTCTGGGTTGTCTTCGACGACCAGAATCAGAGACGCTTCGTCGCCGGCCCGATGGAGGTCGACGCCGTCGCCCAAACCAGGGGTGGCCAAGTCGGCGAACTTCGTGGCATTAGAATCCGCCCGAGTGACCGTCTGAACCACCTTGCCCTTCTTCTCGGTGCTCGGGTCTTGAGCGGAAGAGACTTCGAAGTCACTGGCTTCCAGCGTGGGCAACTCGATGCGAAAAGTCGTGCCCTCGCCGAGCTTGCTGGTCACGGTCATGCGGCCGCCGTGAAGTTCGACCAGCTCCTTAGAGAGAGCGAGCCCCAAGCCGGTGCCTTGGATCTTGCCGCCCTTACCACCGTCAACCTGGTGAAAGCGTTCGAAGACCTTGGCCACGTCAGCCTCGGGGATTCCGCAGCCCGTATCCGCCACTTCAATCCAGACGAACTC
>JBLIMM010000006.1:0-33554 GCA_047638635.1 Pseudohongiellaceae bacterium
TCAGCCTCGGGGAGTCCGCAGCCCGTATCCGCCACTTCAAGCCAGACGAACTCGGCCTCACTGCCTGCACGCAAGGTGACCGTGCCATGGTCAGGAGTGAACTTCATGGCGTTGGAGAGCAAGTTAGCCACGGCCGTCTCGATCTGCTCCGCATCAATGGGCAACTCAGGGAGATTGTCTATGCCCTCGCCGGCAAGGGTCATGCCCCGCTGGTTCGCATAGGGCGTGGCCCCGGCCATCAGCTGGTCGAGCACTTCGCCCACTTGACCGACCTCGCGGTTGCAGTCCTGGCGGCCCGCCTCCAACTTGGAGAAGTTCAAGATCATGTTCACCTGGCGCAACAGCCGGTGAGCATTGGCATCCATAGAGCGCAACAGCGGCTGAGTGTCTTCGACGACCCCCGAGATGATCTGCTCGAGGGGGCCCAAGATCAGCATCAACGGCGTGCGCAACTCGTGGCTCACGTTGGCGAAGAAGCCGGTCTTTGCCTTGTCCAGTTCTTTGAGGCTCTCGTTGGCCACCTCTAAGGCAAGGCGCATTTGCAGTGCCTCCTTGCGGGACTTCTCGATGGCCCACGATGACCAGCAGGTGAGTAAGCACGTGCCGAGCAAGAAAAACACCGGGATCAGCGCCGTCGCCACGGTGGGCTCGCCCACGTTGAGGTTTGCTGCAATGTAAGTGCCGCAAACCCCGGCGCTGTAGAGCACCGTGAGCTTGACTCCCCAGGGCAAGAACAAGCCCACCAAGAAGGTCACCAGCAGGATGCCCACGAAGTAGTTGCTTTCAAAACCACCCATCTTGGTGGTCATCACCACGATGCCCGCAGCCCCTGCGTAGACGATCGTCATGGCCAAGCTATGAGCGTGCTCACGGCCGACCTCGGCGTAGGTCAACCCAATGATGATCCCAGCCAGCGCCACGGTGGCCCCCCGAATGAACAGGAAGTCCCAGAAGAGCTCGGGCACCACCATTTGATCGAGGCCGGAGAACAGCAAGTACAGAACGATACCCACGCCCAGCCCCAGGCGCAGCCGCGAGATCAGCAGATCACGTCCCTCTTCCAAGAAGAGCCGGGAGAGTTCCTCGGTTTCTTCGAGAGTGGGTTCGGGGCTGTCCGACATGGGCTGTGGAACCTAGCGTGGAGTCAGGAGTGTCTGAAAAACGCGATGCGGAGGCTCAAGTCACTGAACCGTGCTCTCCTTCTCGGCGCAAAGAGCGATCTCCCTTGATGGTTCCTTATGGGATCTGCTGCTGTTTCAAATCGAAGCAGCAAGGTTCTGGAACCCATGTCCCTCTTTTCGCGACGCGCACCCAAGGAACTTCAAGCTACGTGATGACGATGCCGATAGGTGGCTCCATGGCACTCATCCTGATAGCAGACGACGACCCCGAAATTCGCGCCTCCATGGAAAAGCTCCTGAGGATGGTTGGCCACGAAGTGCAGGTCGCCAAGGATGGACACGAAGCCGTGCGCATCCTGGAGACAGACACCTTCGACCTGATGATCACAGACATTGTGATGCCCCGTCAGGACGGCCTGGAATGCCTCATGCACACTCGCAAGAAGTATCCCGAGCTGCCGCTCATCGCGATCTCCGGGGGCGGCAAAGACCGCACCGAGAACTACCTGAAGATGGCCAAGGCGTTCGGCGCCGCGGAGATCTTCATGAAGCCGTTCTCCCCCAAATTACTGCTGGCCAAGGTGGCCGAGTTGGTGGCGAAAGAACCTCTGCCTAGCTGAAGTTGGCGTGAGGAGTCATCGTCGGCGAACACCCCTCAGCATGGGGGGGGGTGCTGGGTCGCGAGCATCGCTGTGGCGGACGTTCTTGCCAACAACGTGCCCGTGGCTCCGTAGCTCGACGGTCCGACGAACCCTAGGAGCGTCAGTCCCACGAGAGGCTGCTGCTGTCACGCTTCGCTGGACGTCGACCTCTGACACTCCCGTCCAACGGATCAGCATGAGCACGTTCACAAACGACTCTCCCACCTCGAGTCAAATTGGGGGCGTCCACACGAGGGCGTCCAGATCATCGACGCTTCCCCCCAAAGGTAGGGGCCTGATCACAGCGGCCAGGCGAGCTCTGCTGGCGACCCCGCTGTGGCTGCTGTTCCTGGCCAGCGCCTGCGCCACGCCCAGCGATGCCTCGGTCAGTGCTGCCGTGGCGCCCGATCCCGAGCCAATTTCCCTGGAAGGTTGGCCATCTGAGAGCTTCGTATTGCCGCCAGGGTTCGCACCAGATCTCCCTGCGGGCAACGAATCGTTGCGTTTCGCTCCCGGCTGGCGCGACCCGAGTAGCGCTGACTTCTGGTCGTACACGATCGCCATGTGGATCGACGAACCGGCCCCAGATGCCTCACGCATCGACGATATTCTTGAGCTCTACTACGACGGGTTGATGGTGCGCTTCGCGGCCGGTCAGGACAAAGACGTGGGCAGCGACCCGGCGCAGGTCGAAGTCACCACCACCGCTCCGAACCACTTCGAGGCGCAGATGCACCTCATCGACTGCTTCGCTACTTTCGAGCCGATTGATCTCCGAGTGCTCGTCGACACGGTGACCGAGACGCTGAGCGCAGGCCATGAGCGGACAGTCGTACGCATCCAGCTCAGCCCGCAACCGAAAGAGCACCGGATCTGGCGATCGTTAGAGGCGGCCAACGCCACCATGCAAGAGCCCTGATCCTGCCGGCCCGCTACCGCCAGCAGGCCCTCGGCGAGAAGTCCGTGCAGTGCTAGGGGACGCGCATACAATGCCCCGACGCGTCCTCATGCAGAGGCTGCGCAGGAGGATTGTGCTGCATGGACACCGACTCACCCACGCCCGCCGAGGACCACGCCCGCCGTCGGGCTGAAGTTCCTGAGCGCCTAGAAGAGCTGGGCGGCCTCGCTCCTGGGGTGGCACGCCAAGTGTCCCGAGACACAGGCGTCCCCGAAGCTGAAGTCTATGGGGTGGCCACCTTCTACCACCTGCTGGCTCGGCCCGACCGTAAGCTGCGCGTGTGCACGGGGCTCACCTGCCGCATGGCTGGAGCCGACCAAGTGCTCGCTGCTGCCGGACAAGCTCGCCTGCCCGTCGAAGGCGTCTCCTGCTTGGCTGGGTGCGATCGTCCGCCTGCAGTCCTGCGCGATCGTCGAGTGCTCCCCGAAGTGTCCGTAGCTGACATCGAACGCGCCGGGGACGACTGGTCGACACTCACCTGCGCTGGCGACCCGGGCGACGCACCTTGGAACGGCGCCATCGGTCCAGAGCACGACGACCCGGAGCGGCTGGTCCTGAACATGGCCGGCACTCCAGAAACCGACGGGTCAGCGTTTCGCCGCGCAGCCGAAATGGGCCCGGAAGCTCTGTTCGACGCCATCGAAACTGCGGGCCTGCAAGGCCGTGGCGGCGCAGGGTTTCCCGCTCACATCAAGTGGCGCGCGGTAGCGCGACAGCCGGAGCAGAAGCGCTACGTGGTGCTCAACGGCGACGAAGGTGAGCCCGGCACGTTCAAAGATCGTGAGCTGTTGGTGCGCCGTCCCGACCTGGTCATCGAAGGGCTCGCCATTGCAGCGGCGGCCACGGGGGCTGCCGACATCTACGTCTACTTGCGCGGCGAGTTTGGCGTGCCCTGGGAAGTGATCGAAAAAGAGATCGCGCGGGTCACCGAAGCCAAACTCTACGGCGATCTGCGTTTTCACATGCACGCCGGACAAGGGGCTTACATCTGCGGCGAAGAGACCGCGCTCATCGAAGCCCTGGAAGGCAAGCGGGGCATGCCCCGGCTCAAGCCACCGTTCCCGGTAGAAGTCGGGCTCTTCGGCAAGCCCACGCTGATGCACAACGTCGAAACCATCGCCTGTGTACCGGCCATCGTTCACCGCGGTGGGACGTGGTTCTCAGCATTGGGTCGCAGCGAGGCGGGCACGAAGCTCTACTGCGTGAGCGGCCATGTGAAGCGCCCCGGCACTTACGAGCTGCCACTGGGCGTCACCCTCGACGAACTCGTCGAAGCGGCGGGCGGCTACGTCGGCGAGTTGAAAGCCTTCAGCCCCGGGGGAGCCAGCTCGGGGTTCTTGCCCGCTTCCATGCGCACGGTGCCCCTCGACTTCAAGTCGTTGGCGGACGCCGGCTCCATGCTCGGTTCTGCGGGCGTTGTGGTGCTGAACGACTCAGTGTCCATGCCTTGGGCCGTGAGGCAGCAGCTGCGCTTCTTTGAAGACGAGAGCTGCGGGCAATGCGCGCCCTGTCGCATCGGCACCTTCTACTTGCACAAGATGCTCGCCCGTCACACCGCTGGCGAGACGATCAGCGGTGCCAGCCCCCTCGACAAAGTGGCGGATGCCGCTTGGCAAATGAACGAGGGTTCGATCTGCGGTCTCGGCCAAGCCGCCGCGCTTCCGCTCACTACTGCACTGCAGCACTTTCCTGAGGAGTTCCAATCGTGATCAGTCGCAATACGATCAAGATCGCGGGCAACGAGTACCCGTTTGCCCCCGGTGAGACGATCCTCGAAGTGGCCAGCCGCCACGGAGTGCAGATCCCCACGCTCTGCCATGACCCCCGGCTCAAACCCGCTGGCGCCTGTCGCACGTGCCTCGTCGAAGTGGACGGCCAACGACGTATGCCACCGGCATGCGCCACCAAGGCCGCAGACGGCTGGGAAGTCACCACAGAGAGTGAGCGCATCGACAAGCATCGCAAGACGTTGCTCGCGCTCTACATGACCGACCACCCGGTCGACCGCGAAGAGAGCGAGAAGGGCGCGCCCGATCAGTTGCTCGACATGGTCGAGCGCTACGACGCTCCCACCGATTGGGGCGAGCTAGAATGCCGCCGCGAGGGACGCCCTGACGACCGCAATCCATACATCCACTTTGACCCCACCACTTGCATCACCTGCGCTCGCTGCGTGCGCTACTGCGACGAAATCGAAGGGGTTGCTTCGATCACCCTGGCCAACCGGGGCATCGACACCACCATCGCCACCGTCGACAACCTCTCGCTGCTCGACACCACTTGCGAGATGTGTGGCGGTTGCATCGACGTGTGTCCCACGGGATCCATGGGCGAGAAGCGGCCGCTCACGTTGGGGGACAAACCCGAGCGCGAGTTGGTCAAAGTGCGCAGCACCTGCAACTACTGCGGCGTGGGTTGCCAGCTCGACCTGAACGTCGACCCGGACGCCCGTGACGGCTTGGGCAAGGTCGTCAAAGTGACGTCCCCAGAAGTGGGCACAACCACGAACGACGGCAACCTTTGCGTGAAGGGTCGCTTCGCCTACGAGTTCGTGCACAACGACGAACGCATCACGACGCCGCTGATTCGTGGCGCCGACGGCCAGCTTCACCCGGCCACCTGGGAGGAAGCTCTCGCCCGCACCGCCGAAGGACTCTTGGGCGTGAAAGAACGCCACGGCGCGGACGCACTCGGTTTCGTCAGCAGCTCCCGCTGCACCATGGAAGAGAACTACCTGGTTCAGAAACTCAGTCGTGCGGTCTTCTGGACGAACAACGTCCATCAATGCGCGGCCACCTGACACGCTCCTACCGTGGCCGGTCTGGTCACAACGTTCGGTGCCGGTGCCATGACCAACTCGATCGGGGAGATTCGCGACGCGGACTTCTTGTTCGTCATTGGTTCGAACACCTCTGAGGCTCACCCCATCATCGCCATGGAGATGAAGCGTGCTGTGAAGCGCGGCGCCACCATGGTCGTCGCTGACCCACGCTCCATCTGGATGTCGACCATCGCCGAGAAGCACCTCAAGATGGTGCCCGGCACAGACGTGTGGTTGCTCAACGCCATGGCCCACGTGATCGTCGCCGAAGGCTTGGTCGACGAGACCTTCATCAAGACCCACACCGAAGGCTTCGCGGCAGTGCGAGAAGGTGTGGCCAAGTACACCCCCGAAGAGGCTGAGAAAGTCACGGGCGTTGCCGCCGACGACATTCGCTGGGTGGCCCGTCGCTACGCAACCACCCCTCGCGCGGGCATCTACTACACCCTCGGCATCACCGAGCACAGCCACGGCACGGACAACGTTTACGCCCTGGCAAACTTGGTGCTGATGACCGGCCACTTGGGCAAACCCTCGTCCGGCATGAACCCACTGCGCGGCCAGAACAACGTGCAAGGCGCCAACGACGCCGGTGCCACGCCGATCTACTACCCGGGCTACCAGCGAGTCGACGACCCAGTCGCTCAGGCCAAGTACGAGGCGTCTTGGGGCATGAAGCTCAACCCCGAGCCCGGCATGAACCTGAACGTGATGATGAAAGCGGTCGGGTCGCAGATCAAAGGCATGTACGTCATGGGCGAGGACATCTTGCTCTCCGAACCCAACGTAGCCGCCCTCGAAGAGCGCATGAACGGGATCGAGTTCTTGGTGATCCAAGAGCCGTTTCTGAACGAGACGGCGCGGTATGCCGACGTGGTCCTGCCCTCGGCTGTGTACGTCGAGAAAGAGGGCGTGTTCACCAACAGTGAGCGCCGTGTTCAGCGCGTGCGTAAGGCTGTGGCGCCTCCGGGACAAGCCCGCTCCGACTGGCGCATCTTGGTCGACATCGCCAACGCCTGCGGAGGCAACTTTACCTTCACCAGCGCGGCCGAGGTGTACGACGAGTTATGCCGCGACGCACCCAACTTTGCCGGCATGAGCCACGAGCGTCTCGACAACGAGGTGAACCGCGGCAAGACCGGCCTGCAATGGCCCTGCCCCGACCCGGACCACCCGGGCACGGTCTACCTCCATGAGGGCGGCGTGCTCCGGGGCAAGGGTCTTTTCCAGGCTGTGGACTACCGCCCGTCGGCCGAGTTGCCCGACGAAGAGTACAAGCTGCTGCTGTCCACCGGGCGCACTCTGTACCACTACAACGCCGCCACGCAGACTCGGCGCGAGGTCGGGCTCGTGGCCAAGCAAGGCGAGCCGTTCGTGGAGATTCATCCCCGGGATGCTGGTCGACGGAACATCAGCCACGGCGACTTGGTCGAAATGTCCACTCGCCGGGGCAAGATCTCTTTGCGTGCACTGATCTCACGACAAGTGCGAAAGGGCTGTGTATGGATGCCCCTGCACTTCGCCGAAGCTCGAGCCAACCTGCTCACCAACGACGAAGGCGATTCGGTCACCGGGACCGCCGAGTACAAAGTCTGCGCGGCGGAGATCACGAAGCTTGCTGATGCCCCTGCGGACACCAGCGACTTCTTCCCCGGCAGCTTCTACGGCGTGAATGGTCCAGGAAACGCCACCCCCTAAGAGACGGCGTGTTGCACATCCAGGCAGAGGTCGTCATTCGCGAGGTTCTCGCGAAACGACTTCTGCACAGTGAGCGACGTCTCGCTCAGCGCGACTAGCGGCCCATCTGAACGAAGGACTCAGGCTTGGGCATCTTGCTCTTCTCCAAGATGAAGTCCACCAGCACACGGGCAGCTTCACGGCCCAGAGTGTCGACGTCTACATCGCGATCGACGTCAGGCGCTTCCCAGTCTTCGAGCGTCTCGAGAAGCTCGTCGCCCTGAGCGGTTCTGCGAGAGTTCTCGATAGCGAGGTAGCGAGCCTCCACAAGTTCTTGCTCGTCTTTGCGCATCTCTTCGTCGAGAGAAATTTCTGTGTCTGCGCCGAGTTCGTCGTAGAGATCAAGCCGTTGCACCAGGTATGCCAACTCAGGGTCTTTGCCCAAACGAACGTCATGCAGCTGCTGCAAGCTGTCCTCGAGCTCGTCAACAGCCAAGCCCTTCGGATGGCGGATACCTGGAATGCGATCCCACTCTAGGGCTTCTTCCAGGGCGCTCTCGCCAATCTCGGCGTGATCGTAGGTCCGTGGAAACTTCACGTCCGGACGCACGCCACGATTCTGGGTCGATCCACCAGAGATGCGATAGAACTTGGCTTGAGTCACCTTCAGCTGACCCTCTCCCAAAGGCATCATCCCCTGCACAGTGCCTTTACCGAATGTGCGCTCGCCCACCACAACGCCCCGGCCGGTGTCCTGCACAGCAGCAGAAAAGATCTCTGACGCAGACGCGGACAAACGATTCACCAAAACAACCAGCGGCCCTGTGTAGGCCGGTGCCAAGGCGCTAGAGCGAACGACATCCACGTCATTCCCCCCTCCTCTGATTTGCACCACGGGCGTCGCACCCACGAACATGCTGGTGAGTTCTTGGGCCTCGATCAGAGAGCCGCCACCGTTGTTGCGCAAGTCCATGACCAAGCCGTCGATGCCCTGGTCTTCGAGTTCGCTCACCAAGAGCGCCACATCTCGAGTGGCGCTTTTGAAGTTGGGGTCGCCGCTCCGAGCGGCTTCAAAGTCCATGTAGAACGCGGGCAACTCGATGACGCCAACGGTGTACGGCTGGCCGTCCCGCTCGATCTCAACGGTCTTTGACTTTGCAGCTTGGGACTCCAACTTCACCTGGCCCCGAGTCAGGGGCAGTTCTTTCGCCGACGAGATGTCGGACTGATTGGCGCCCAGCACCATCAGCCGCACCTTGGTATCTTTCGGGCCCCGGATCAGCTCGACAATCTCATCGTTGCGCCAACCGACGACGTCAACCATCTCTCCGTCGTCGTCTTGAGCGACGGCGACAATGCGATCGGTGGCCATGAGCTGGCCGTCCGCCTCGGCTGGGCCTCCGGGGATAATGCGCTCAACGCGGCAGTACTCCCCGTCATTGCCAAGCAACGCACCGATGCCCTCGAAGGACAACTTCATGGTGATGTCGAAGTTCTCCGCGTCGAGAGGCGGGTAGTACTCAGTGTGCGGGTCGTAGCTCCGAGCGAAGACGTTGACGAAGATGCGAAACACATCTTCGCTCGTGGCCTGCTCGATGCGCCGCTGTTGGTTGCTGTAACGACGCAACAGAACTTCGGCGATATCTTCGACCTCTCGATCTGCAAGACGCAGAGACAGCACTTCGTTTTTGAAGCGCTTGAACCAAAGCTCGTCCGCTTCGGCGATGCCCTCGGGCCAAGGAGACTCTGCGCGATCGAGTTCAAGGGTCCCCCCTTTATTGAACTCCAGCGTGTCGATCTTGTTGTCGACCGCACCGAGCAGAAACACCATGCGCTCGTGGCGACGTTGCTGGAGCCGATTGAAGATCGAATAGGCCGGGCTGAGGTCTCCGGATCGCAAAGAATCGTCGAGTTCTTCTCGATACTCTTCGAACTCGGCGATGTCTGCGGCGAGAAAGAACAACCGCGACGGATCTAACCAGGTCAGGTAACGATCCAGCATCGAGCTGGAGAAATCGTCGTCTAGCTCGATTCCGGTGACGTAGTGAGTTCGCGACAAGCGCTCAACAATCGCACCCGTGATGCTCGCTTGGTCGGCGGAGGCCACCAGCAACTCTCCCTCGTCAACGGCTTTAGGAGCCGACCACGCCGGCACACTGAGCAACGTTGCAAAGGCCAGAGGAAGCAACAACGAGCCGCGCAAGACACGTGCGGCCCGGTCATGGAAGGTGCGAGAGATGCTCATGGACACTCACTCAGGAAGGGTAGTCGCGACGATCGTTGTGCTGACAGTGTATCGGGCGTGAGGCGAACGAACCTGCGCCCAGCCGAGCTGGCAGCCTCCTACGCAGGAAAGCTCGCTGTGTGGGAACTCCAACTCAGTGCCCATGACTAGCTCGCCTTCAGCCATACGTCACGGTGAAGCCGGCAGCGCGAGTGGTAGATTCAACCACCATGACCCATCCCTTTCTATCGCTCATGGTGCTCCTGCTCGTGCCCGCTCTACCCCAAGATGAACAGAACTCGCCGCCCTCTGGGCCCCTGGTCACCGTGGCCGAATCCAGTGGTTTTCGGGCCACCGCAAGTCATCAAGATGTCATCGATCTTGTGGATGCACTGGTCGACAGCTCGCCCCTTGCCACGCGATCCACCATGGGGCGCACCAGCGAAGACCGCGAGATTCCCTTACTGATCGTGGCTGACCCGCCCGTTAACGACGCTGCCGGCGCGCAAGCTGCGGTGGATGACGGCCGGATTCTTTGCCTAGTCTTCGCCAACATTCACGCAGGCGAAGTGTGCGGAAAAGCGGCGACGCTCATCCTTGCTCGAGAGTTGTTGGCCAATCCCACAAGCCCTGACAACGCTGCTCTGCTGCAGCGCTTAGTCATCGTCTTCGCACCCATCTTCAACGGGGACGGAAACGAGCGCATGGCTCCGGACAATCGTCCTGGGCAGCTCGGCCCAGACGCAATGGGCATTCGCCCCAACGCCATGGGCCTCGACCTGAATCGTGACTACATGCGCCTGGAGAGCCCCGAAGTTTCTTCCATGGCGAGCTTTCTGCACACGTGGAAGCCCCAGCTGATCATGGATCTGCACACCACGAACGGCAGCCATCACCGCTACGCCCTCACCTGGTCGCCGCCGCTCAACCCAGCCGGTCCCCAAGCGCCCTTGGCCATTGTTCGTGATCGGTTGCTCCCAGATGTCACCAACAGCCTCGCGGCTCGCACCGGCCTGCGCACCTTCGCTTACGGCAACTTCGAAGAGGACCACTCTCGCTGGGCGACCTATTCGTCGTTGCCACGCTTCGGCGCTCAATACCACGGGCTTCGCGGGCACCTTTCGATTCTCTCGGAAGCCTACAGCCATATCACCTTCGAGGAACGGGTCGTCGCCACCCTTGAGTTTGTCCGTGAGTGTCTCAGCTGGACTGCTGAGAACGCCGACGACGTGCGCAACGCCTTCAACGCAGGCCTAGAGGAGACCATCGCTTTGGGACGCGCCGCCGCCAACGGCCAGCCCGATCAAGTGGGTATTCGACACGCCATCGCTGCTGCTAGCGAACCAGCCACCCTACTCGGGTGGGTTGAAGAAACAGACGACGATGGACTCACCGTCCCCACAAGCGAAACACGGGATTACGTCGTCGAGCACTTCGATCACTTTGAACCGGTGGCGTTCGTCACCCGCCCTGTGGCCTACATTATCCCCGCCGGTTTCGACGCAGTGGTCGACTTGCTACGACGTCACGGCATCACGGTCGCAGCGGCTTCTGAAACTCTCGGCAACTCAACCAAGATGACCGTCGAACGGTACGCCATCGACGCAGCCCTCTCTGGCGGCACCCAGTACCTGGGTCACGCCACCCCAGACATTTCGGCGACTCCTGTTTGCGAGGACTACGAGCCAACCCCTGGAGACTGGATTGTTGGCACCGATCAGCCTCTTGGCACCTTGGCCATCCAGCTGCTTGAGCCCGAAGCGGAAGACTCGTTGGCTCCGCATTTGCTCAGCGAGTTCTTGGCGCCTGGGTCTTTGTATCCGGTGTTGCGGGTTGTGCGCTGAACTGCGGACTGCGAGCTGCAACTGCTCACGCCGTTGGGGAGAATGGGTCGGTGGAGACTCGTGGCGTGACTGTTTTCTCCCTGCTCGGACAGTCCTCGGAGTCGGTACGGAACATGGCGGGGAGACTTCGCTGGCGCATCTCGGGTCTACTGGCCCTCTGATGTGGTGCGGCGTTTTCTCCCGCTTCGCTTACGGGACGTTGGCTCGCAGGGCTGTGCTGGCGGCGAAGCCGTTGAGGCCTTCGGGGTCGGCGTGCCAGAACTGAAGGTAGAGCGCGAACCCGCCGGGGACCGAGGGCCAGCTTCCGGCCACGACGGCGCCGCCTTGGTCGTCCGTGGGCAGAGGTGTGGCGATCAGATCGAGAGCGGGCACTAAGACGCCGCCCTTGAAGGGAGCGTTGAGCGCGCTAAGCCCAGCGAGCAGGGAAGTGACCGAGTTCGGTCGGGCGTCAGTCAGCGAGATCACAAAGGGCTCTCCCGGGATCAGCGTCCCTTCACCGACCTGTTTGGGTAGACCCAGCTCGCCAGCCAAGGCCTCACCCAACGCCGTCCAAGGGCCGCGACCGTTGATCAACACTTCTGCCCAGCCAGTACTGCCCGGCACATTCAGGTCAAGGGCGCCGTCGCCGTTGACGTCGTAGCCCGTCAGCCGAAGAGGGCCGTTGGTCACATAGGATTCAACGGGCGGGGAGAAACCTCCGCTACCGTCGCCCTTGAGAAAGCTCACGGACGAGACGCTGATGTTGGATAGCGACAACCCGTTGGCGACAGCGAGATCGAGCAGCCCGTCCCGGTCCAGGTCGGCAACGACTACACCTTTACAAGAGGAGCCCGATGTGTCCGGTGTGATCGTATTGAGCAGCATTCCTGAGCCATCGTTGAAGGCTAAGTTGACACCACTTTGAGCAGCCTGGGCCACATCGAGATCTCCGTCACCATCCATGTCAGCCAAGTCGATGTCGCTCGCTGCAGAGGGGAGCAGCACGAAACTGTTGCCGGAGAAGCGGCCATCGCCCACCCCGAAGTAGGTCACAAGGGGAGACAGCCCCGGCACATCCACGGCCAGCAGAAGGTCAAGGATGCCATCGTGACTGACGTCGGCCAGAGTCACTTGATGGATGGCGTAGCCCATGGAAAGCACAGGCTGGGGGAGCAAGTGTCCCAGGCCGTCGGCCAGCAGAATCTGAACATCGTCCACAAAGAAACCATCTGGCACCGACATCCCTATGTCGACGTGACCGTCGCCGTTGAGATCCCCCACGTCCTGATAGACATCTGCACTCAGGTCAGAGAGATCGTGAATCGACAACGATGGGAAGACGTCACCATCGCCAGCCATCACCGGACCACAAAGCAGTAACGATACGACCGTCAATGACAGCAAAGAGACCCGAGTCATAACCAACCCCATCAGCAAGCAGAGTGCAGCAGACAATGCAGGGAGTCGGTGCTAGCGCGCGCCTTGTTTCTCAGCAATTACCCCACACCGGTCAACCCTCAGGTCACCCGCGGCGCTCCAGCAAACAAACAAAGCCCCCCCCACACCACGGCCATCCCTCAACTGGCCACGCAACTGGCCACGCAACTGGCCACGCAACTGGCCACGCAACTGGCCACGCAACTGGCCACGCAACTGGCCACCACGGTGCCCGGCTTCGCCGAAGTTCCACGATCCCCAGAGTGCCGTTTCAGCTCTTCCTAAGTCGCGCGCAGTTCCGCAACTCCCAGGACTGTCCGAGCATCGCTTAGGAAGAGCTGAAACGGCACCCTCTACCATCGCCCCACGCCGGAGGAAGCAAATGACCACCCAAGTCATTCTCCCCCTGTCAGAAGAGAACCCGCGCTAGCCCCTGAGGGGCTCCAACACAATCTCAAGTGTGCGTGCGGGGAACGTCCGAGCCCAGCGACGCTCGTAGTTCCGCGAACTCTTGCGCCACAACCAAGCGCCCAGCTTTCCTCGCAGCCCCTTGCGAAAGTTCAGTTTGTGAACTTGATAGCGAAAGGCGTTGGCCGAGTAAGTGCGGTCTCTTTCGCCGGTACCTTCGACGAAGTAGTTGAACGACTCGAAGGTGCAGAAGCGCCGATGCGTGGGGTCTTTGAACGCAGAGTAACGAGCGAAGTACGGCACGATGATGTGCACCGTCCCGCCGGGCTTGGTCACGCGGTGCAACTCATCCATGACACCGCAGATATTGTCCACGTGCTCGAGTACGTGCATGCAGCGCACGTGATCAAAGCGCTTGTCTTCTAAGGGCCAGGGGCAGTCTTCGAGATTGTGCACCACATCGACACCCGGGAGCTCCAGGCGATCCATGCCCACCGCACCCTCAGGTTTCGACGTACCGCAGCCCACTTCGAGAACTTGACTGTCACTGCTAGAAGACAAGGCCTACTCCAGAGAACCCACGAGTTCGGACAAAGCAGCCTACTTGAACGCGGGGATGCCCGTGACGTCGTTGCCGATGATCAGCGTGTGAATGTTGTGCGTGCCTTCGTAGGTGTAGACCGACTCAAGGTTGCACATGTGGCGCATGGTCTGGTACTCGCCGGTGATGCCGTTGGCACCAAGCATGTCCCGAGCATTGCGCGCAATGACCAGAGCCATCTTCACGTTGTTGCGCTTCGCCAGAGAGACGTGCTCCGGGCGAGCCTTGTCAGCTTCTTTAAGCTTGCCCAAACGCCAGGCCACCAACTGAGCCTTGGTGATCTCAGTGACCATCTCGGCCAAGCTGGCCTGAATCAACTGGAAGCTCGCCAGGGGCTTGCCGAACTGCTCACGAGCCTTGGTGTATTGCAGCACTTCGTCGTAGCAAGCCTGGGCGGCGCCGACGCCACCCCAAGCAATGCCGTAGCGTGCCTGGGTCAAGCAGCCGAGAGGGCCCTTGAGTCCAGAGACGTTCGGCAGCCGGTTGGCCTCGGGGACGCGCACGTCTTGCATGACCAACTCGCTGGTCACGCTGGCTCGCAGGCTGAACTTGCGCTTCTGCTCGGGGGCCGTGAAACCGTCCATGCCCTTCTCGACCAGGAAGCCATTAATGGGGCCTTCGTTCGTGCGGGCCCAGACCACGGCCACGTCGGCCATGGTGCCGTTGGTGATCCACATCTTGGCGCCATTGAGCACCCAGCTGTCACCGTCTTTGACCGCCCGGGTCTTCATGCCCGCTGGGTCGCTGCCGTGATCGGGCTCGGTGAGGCCGAAGCAGCCGATGATTTCGCCCTTAGCCATGCCCGGCAACCAACGCTCCCGCTGAGCTTCGCTGCCATAGGCGAAGATCGGCCACATGGCCAAGCTGCCCTGCACCGAAGCGAACGACCGCACGCCGCTATCGCCCCGCTCGAGCTCTTGGTTGATCAACCCGTAGGCGATGGGGCCCAAACCCGCGCAGCCGTACTTCTCGGGGAGATTCGCACCCAACATGCCGAGTTCACCCAGCTGGCCTACGAGCTCCCGGGGGAAAACCGCGTTCTCGTAGGCGTCCTCGATAATGGGCATCACGGCCGAGTCGACAAAGTCGCGGGTCATGTCCCGGACCATGATCTCGTCTTCGGTCAGTAGGTCATCGAGTTGGTAGTAATCTAGGCCGCGGTAGGTGCTCATGGCGGAGTCTCAGGTCGATCGTGCAGGGGGATGGCAGGTGCCGCAAGGTCGCCGCACTGTGTGGGCGAAATGGCCACGTATGCTACCACGTAGCTATGTCTGACAACCCGCACTCAAACGCCGACTCCGCAGCGCCCCACTCCGACCGTTCTGGGCGCACCAAGGCACCTGCCACGGGCCATGGCGCCGTGCGCTGCTGGGCCTGCGGAACAGCCCTCGAGGCGCCCTCCCGATGCCCCCGATGCAAGACCGATGCCCCCCAACCGGCCCTGCGCAAAGGCTCGGCTGCCTTCCTGGCCAGACTGGGCAAAGGAGCCGCAGCTCCCTTTCGGGGCCTGGGCTTCCTGAATGCTCACCCAAAGCTCTGGTCGTGGATCATGGCCCCGCTGGTGCTCAACACGATTATCTTCGTGGGCGGCGCTTGGTTTCTCATCGGCCACCTCAGCGACTGGCTGCCCGACTTCGAGCAACCCTGGCCCGACTGGATCGACTGGGTTCGCTCCAGCACCAGCTGGCTCCTCTCAGCCGTCATGTGGGCCGTCGGGGTCCTGGCCTCCTTTATCGTGACCTTGCTGCTCTCCGGAGTGGTCAACTCCCCCTTCTATGACTTCCTCTCCGAGAAGGTCGAAGCGGCCCACTTTGGCGTGACCGACCCCGGTCGGCCCCTGTCCGCGCTCCTGGGCGACATCATCCGCTCACTGCGGGCCAGCATCTCTCTGCTGCTGCGCTGGGGCCTGGTCATGTTGCTGCTCTTCCTGCTCTCCTTCACCGCCATCGGCGCCCCGCTCTTCGCCATCGCTGGCTGCTACTACCTTGGCCTGGCCCAAGTCGACCTGACCATGGCCCGCAAGCTCTACCCCGGCGGCCTCCGTGCCTCCTGGGCCCGACGGCACTTCCCGCTCATTGTGGGATTGGGGATCCCCGTGAGCATTCTGCCCTTGCTCGCGCCCTTCGCCATCGTAGGGGCAACCCTCGCGTTCTTGGACGAACCCGACAAGCGCTAGAGAGGCCCCACCATCCGTCTGAAGCGGAGCTGCTGCTTCTTTGGAGAACTTTCGGGTCAAGAAAGCGCCTCCAAGGGCCGATAAAAGGCTCGACCCAAACTCTGGATTCCTACGCACCATGCGCGAGGGTAGTCGTTACGAACGTGTCCCCTTTCTCCACGACGGACAGCTCGCTGTTCTGCCGGATGGAAAGCCCCTCGAGGCGAGTTCTATCGACTTGAGCCAGGGCGGGGTGGGACTGTTCTGCCCGCGGTTTCTTGATAAGGGTACGTCCGTGAGCGTTTCGTTTCAGTTCGCAGACAGCAACGGACAGCTCCAGCGAGAATCCGTCGTAGCCACCGTGGCCTATGGGCGCGTCGAGATGGAAGGCAACTATCTCGGCGTCGAGTTCACGAATCCGCTCACGCAAGATGGCACTCCGGCACTCTGGGTCGTACTCCAAGCTGCTCTCAAGCGCACCACGCGCGTCGACAGCGAATCACCACCACGAGCTCTCCGTGACTTCGACAGACCCGCGACGACGCGTCACTGATCGCCGGTCGCGACCCACCCCGATGCTGTCACGCTTTTGGTTGCGTGGTCGACGTCGACAAGGCCGACGCGACGACGAACAAGAGCACATCTACGTCGATCGCTACACCTTCAGAGAATGGGGTCCCGCCCTCGCGTTGGTGCTGTTGTCAGCCACAGATCTGGTGCTCACTCTGCTCTACATTGAGCAGGGCGGCGAGGAAGCCAACCCTGTGATGCGTTTGGCGATTGAGGCAGGGATTCCTGTTTTCGTAACGGTCAAGCTCGGGCTCACAGCCCTTGGCGCCCTCTTCCTGCTGATCCACTCGCGCTTCGGCTGGATTCGTTGGGTGCCCTGGACGCTCCTCAGTCTGTACGCCGCCCTCATGGGGTACCACGTCTGGTTGCGCATTCAGTTGCCCTAGCAGACTGTGCGCAAAGTTCCGCGCGCCGAAACCGACTCAGAAGCTGGCGGGCAAGTCGGGTAGCAGAAGCTTCTCGCCAGCCGTTGCCTTCGTCACGACAACATCCCAGTCGAGCGGCGTCATGCTTGAGTAGACCGCCTTGAAAGACACAACCCGCCCTCCAACCGTCACCGTCACAAGGCACTCGCAGGGATCAGTTGCAGGGGCCCCAGAGCGCAGTAAATCGACCGCGTCATAAAGTGCAACAGAGACACCTTCGTTGCGGGACTCTCGCAGCTTCAAAATCCTCTCAACGCGAATCGTGTCGTTCGTGCCCCGCCAGGCGATGGCCCAAGAGGACATCAGCACAACGCCCAGGATCGTCACCAGCAACAGAGCCAAACCGCTTTCGCCCGAGCGAGTCTGCACTCCGCCGACCTCTCCCGGCTGATCGCTACATTTCTCCACCGGTCAGTTCTCCCAGATCAGCTGCAAGGAACGCTCGGCCAAACCTTCGCCGGATCCCAGGGTCACGATCACCTGGGAGTTGCCTACTTCGTCCACGGTGAAGACATCGATCTCCCGAGCCACGAGAATCGATGTTCCCAAGGCCAGGTCTGTGCGCACCAAGCCGTCATCCCCAAGCTCGTACTGGATGCCTGCATCTCCCGGACCTTGAACCCAGGCACCAAGCCACTCAGCGAGCTCTTGTTCACGGGTGATTTCGAGCCTGTCTTGATTCATCCAAGACACTTCGTCGGCGCCGCCCATGTCTTGCAACATCGACTCGACGGCACAGCGCAACTCACCCACGGAACGCGCTCGGGCCGTGAGCTTGGAGGTCCCGGAGTAGACGCCGGGCCCCAAGCGCATGATCGTAATCGAGATGATGGCTAGCATCATCGACGCCACCAGCAGTTCGAGCAGTGAGTGCCCTTGTTCACGGCGCTTTGTTTGGGGAGCTGTCATCTCAGAGAGTTGTCAGGGCCACTTGAGCCGACGCGGTCATCGGTGACAACACGTAGCTCCCATCGACAACATCGATTTCATACACGTCGCCGAACTGCCCCACTCCTGTGCTGCCGAAGCTGCTCACAACCCAGCTGGCAGACAGCGTAGCTGGCTGTCCCATCCAGCGCTTGAGCTGCTCGTCGGGCTGCACCACGTACCAGATGCTCTCGTCCACGGCGATGTCTTCGAGATCGGTGACCAGCACCTCGTGTGAGCTCATCATGTTCATCAGCCCGTAGGCCAAGAGCACCATGACGATGATCGCCACCTCACACTCCAACACGGTGAAGCCGCTTTGATTAGTTATCCCGGGGCGTGATCGCATCACCTTCTCCATTGGACAGAGTGCCGCTCAAGACGCCGAGTTCGTTCACCGAGATCGTGCCGGACCAAGTCACGCCTCCTGACCTCGCTGCATTCACCGTAAACGACGTGTCGTTCGCGAAGGCAATCGAGAACGTAAACGGCTCGGACGCGTCGAGGATCGCCTCGTCGATGTAGGAGCCGTCAGTTAGATCTCGCAGCTGATTGGCGAAGCTGCGATTCTCCAGCCAGTACATCCGTTGGCCGCGCCAGACGCTGAGCAGTCCGGCAGATGCCTCATCTACACGGCCGGTCTCGAAGGCGAGCAACGCCCGGGGGACACCCCCCATGGCCATCAGCGCAATCAACGTGCCCACCAACAGCAGCTCGTGGATCGTAAAGCCGCGGGTCCCTTGTCTCGAAGGCTTCTTCACGCTTCGCCATTCGATTCCGGGTCTGTAGCTTCTTGGAGACTGACAGCCTGCTGCAGCCGTCCCAGCAGAGCGTCGACATCCGCCTTGTCAGCCCCGTTCACCCGAGCTGTTTCGTAGCATCTTCGCGCGCGCAGATAGTCACCGTCCATGAAACGGACGTGCCCGAGCAACAACAGACTCGTCGCATGTCTCGAGTCGATCCCCAGAGCACTGATCAAGGCCTGCCCAGCCAAGTCAGGCTGACCCAGCAAGAACTGGCAGCGCGCAAGGTCAACCCAAGCCAGCACGTCACCGGGCTCCATGGCCAGGTGTCGCAAGAGGGCTTTCACCGAGACGTCAGAGGCTTCTTCGAGCAGGGCCACTTCGGCGGCTGGTAGCAGCAGCTGTTCAGGAACGTCACCCACACCCGACTCCTCCAGCATCACCACGAGTTCTTTGTTGCCTCTCGTCAGCAACAGCGCCTCGGCGAGAGCGGCAATCGTGGCTCCATCGGTCATCGACAAAGCCCGCGCTCTCCGCAGGGACGAAAGCGCTTGTAGTGGTTCGCCTGCCGCCAACATGGCCTCGCCCAACGCACGTTGCACCGCCACTGAGTCCGGGCGGCCTTGCGCTTGGCGCTGCAACAGCTCCACCGCTTCTCGAGGGCGCCCTTCGGCCACATAGGTGCGTGCGAAGGCCAGCAACGAACGGGCATCGCTCGGCTCACGCTGCATCGCGCGGGAGTAGATAATTCGTGCCTTGTCCCAATCGCCCGTACTCTCTGCAAAAGCGCCTTCGGTCAGAGCCTCGATGGTCTTGTTCCCGGAAGCCAACCGCAGTCGCGAAGCGGTTTCACTGAGCAAGGGGCTCGACGACGCCTTCGGTTTTTCCCCTGGCGAACTGCAGGCTACCGTCGCCAGCAAGACGCCCATTAAGAACTGAATCTTCATGGCGACCCCTCAGCAGAGCCCAAGAGTTGTTCGGTGATCCTACGGTCGATGGCCTCGGTCTTGTTCTTCTCCAGACGGCCATTCCAGAGACGGCGGCGAAGAGTGCGCACGCTCGGGTCTTCTCCGATAAGGTCTTCAGCCAGGTCGACCATGTAGGAGGCCGCTGCGATTTTCTGCTGCGACTCCAACGACCGCGCGGACTGCAGGTAGGACCCAGCCAGAGCATCCGTATCAATGATGTCGCCAAACTCCCACGGCGGCAGTTCTTCAGCAGTCGCCAGCATGTCTGCCGCCGACTCCATGATCTTAGGCGTGATCAAGATGATGATCTCTTCGCGGATGGTGGTCTCGGCAGAGCTGCGGAACAGCCAGCCCAGCACTGGCAGTGAGCCCAACCAAGGCACATTGTTTTCGACGGTTTGCTGGCGGTCGCGAAACAGGCCACCCACGACCACGGTCTCGCCGCTGCGCACCACCACGTTCGTGGTGATCTCGGCGGTAGTCTTGAAGGGCAAGCCGTTGGCGTTGATGCCGCCGTCACTGTCCTCCGGGTGAATCTCCAAGCGCACCAAGCCACCCGGCGTGATGAACGGCCTGAAGACCAAGCGCGTCCCGGTTTCGAGGTACTCCACTTTCTGGATCGTGGAAGTCTGCGTGACGGTGGTGGTGAGATAGCCGTCGCGGCGGCCCAAGAGCACTTCGCCACGCTGCTTGTTCACCGTGAGAATCTGCGGGTTTGCCAGCAGGGTTGTTTCGGTCAGAGTCGAGAGCGCTCTGAGAAAGCCGCTGATGCCGTCTTTGAGGAAGCCCACGTTGAGGCCGCCCGTGCTGAGATTATCAGCCAAGCCAGTACCCGCAGTAGCAATGCCGTCGCGCAAATCTCCGTCAACAAACGTCACGTCGTCAGTGCTGATGTTGTTGCCCGAGACAGTGCCGCTCGTATCCCAGTCCACACCCCAAAGGGACGAAAACTGAACGCCTAACTCCATCCCGTCAGTGAGCTGTGCGGTCAAGATCGTCGCTTCGATCATGACCTGCTGAGGCTCGCGATCTGCCGCCTCAATGATCAGGTCCACTTGCTTCAGGACCCTGGGATAGTCGCTCACTACCAGAAGCTCCGTGGATGCGTAGTCATCGCCACCAGCTTCTTCTTGCGTAGAGCGAATCCCCTGCTCAGCGGGAATCGTGCTTGAGATCGCACCCACCTCGCTCAGCAACGGCTGGATCATCACGACAAGGTCAGCGCCCCGTGCGTGATTGAGTTCGTAAATGCGCGTGTCCGGCGCCGAGGCTTCCACGTAGATGTAGCTGCCTTCGTCCCGGCTCACCAAGTCCGTGCTGCGACAGATCACCTCGATGGCCTCTTCGGGCGTGACGCCATACAGGTCACCGTTGAAGCGCGCGTCGATGTCCGGAGCCACCACAATGTTGCGGCGGATCAACTGGCGCAGCTGTGCAAAGGCCTCGGCCACATCTAGGTTGCGAGCGTGCAACTCAAGCCGGCCACCGCCTTCCACAGAGAAACCAGAGTTACCCGCTTCGCCAGTGGGTGTGGCAGGGGGCAGAGGCTCGCGGTATTCGTCAGCATCCGTTTCGTCTCCGCCGCCCTTCGCGCTCATATCCATGAGCGCCAGCATGGCACTGGGGTCTTGAGCATGAGCGACCGGCGTCAGCACGGCCTGGCTCAACACCAGGCACAAGGCGATGATTCCGTGTCGCAGAGTGATCACCCGACACCACCAGCCATAGAGAACATCGGCAAGTAGACAGAGGTCAAAATCACCGACACGGCAACGCCCATGAACAGGATGACAGCGGTTTCAAGAGAGCCAGTGAGACGATCCACCAGGGTTTCGACTTTGCGGCGGTAGAACACCTCCACCTCGTCAAGACACTCGGGCAATGTTCCAGAGTCTTCGCCGATGCGCGTCATGCTCACAGCGAAGGTCGTAAAGGCTTGGGTGCGTTCGACTCCGTCGGCTAGCTGCCCACCACGCGCTACATAGCGAGCCACACTGTCCATGGCTTCTTCGTAGACGGAGTTTGAGCGAAAGATGCCCTTGAGACTGTGGATTGCGTCGAGCAATGGCAGCCCGGCTCGCAGCAGTACTGACACGTTGTTGGAGTACTTCTGCATGGACACTTGCACGATCACGTCGCCGACCAGTGGCAAGGAAACAAGCAGACGGTCTTTGAACTTGCGACCGTCAGGGGTGGAGATGTAGCGGCGAACGATGAGCACAATCGAGACGATGATGCCCAAGATCATCAGGCCGTGTTCGCTCAAGGCGTCGGAGACAGACATGACCCACTGGGTAATGCCTGGGAGTTCTTGCCCTGTCGCTTTGAACATCGAAGCAAATGTAGGCACGACCTTCACCAACATGACAGCCACGGAACCCACGGCCACGGTCATGCAGATCGATGGGTAGATCATGGCGCTGACCAACTTGCCCTGCAGTTGGCTGGCTGCGTCAATCTGCATGACGAGTCGGTCAAGCACTTCGCCCAACAGACCAGAGTTCTCGCCACTGCGGATGATCTCGATCCACTCGATCTTGAACAACTTGCTGTGAGCAGCGAGCGCTTCGTTCAGCGACGTACCACCAGCCACTGCATGAGACACCTGCTCGATCACCACTCTCAGAGGGACCGACTGGCACTGTTCACTCGCGATCACGATGGCATCGTGAATAGGCGTCCCCGCACGGAAGAGCGTTGCCAATTGCGCGAAGAACGCCTGAATATCGGCGGTATCCACACTCTTGTGCATCTTCTGATTAACGCGGGGTTTCAGCGAAGCCACGGGAGGTGTTCCATTCTCAGGTCTTGATCGCGATGTATTCCGCAACTTCAGACAGGCTCGTCTGCCCTGCGCGAAGTGCGTTGCGTGCTGCGGCATCCAGAAACTCTGTTCCCTCGCCCTGGGCGACCTTCCTCAGTTCGGTTTCCGGGCAGCCCTGGGCGATCATCTCTCGCAAGTTCTCACCAATAGGGACCACTTCGTAGAGGCCCACGCGGCCCTTGAAACGATTGCCGCGGCAGAGTTCGCATTCTGTGTCGCCGGGGCCGAAGAGTGAGAGCCCCGCTTCTAAGCCATGGCGCTCGGCCACGTCATCAGGCAGCTCGATGGGCACCTTGCACTCAGAGCACAGGCGGCGCGCCAGACGTTGCGCCTCAAGCATTCGCAAAGCCGGGCCCAACAAGAACGGTTCAATGCCCATGTCGGTGAGTCGGTTGATCACCTGCAACGCGCTGTTCGTGTGCAACGTCGACAACACAAGGTGACCCGTCAGTGCAGCGCGCAAACAAATCTGCGCCGTCTCTTGGTCACGCACCTCACCGACCATGATGCGATCAGGGTCTTGTCGCAAGAAAGCACGCAAGGCGGCGGCAAAAGTGAGGCCCACCTTGCTGCGCACGTGCACCTGGTTAAGTCCGCGGAACTTGTACTCGACAGGGTCTTCGACCGTGACGATGTTCTCGTCGGGAGTGTTGATCAGGTTCAGGCAGCAGTAGAGCGTGGTGCTCTTGCCCGAGCCTGTGGGCCCGGTGACGAACATCAGCCCGTGAGGAGACTCGGCCGCGTCAATAAACTGCTGCGCCTGGGCATCAGAGAAACCCAGATTCTGCAAGCGGTCAGGAATGCCACTCTTGTCCAAGATTCGAATGACCATCTTCTCGCCGTACACCGTCGGCACGGTGGAAACGCGCAGGTCTGTTCGCACCTCACCCTTCTTGAGCGCGATGGCTCCATCTTGGGGGATGCGCTTTTCAGCGATGTCCATCTTCGACAGAATCTTGAGCCGCGAGATCGTCGGGATGAACAGATTCTTCGGCGGCGGAGTTGTCTCGATGAGCTTGCCATCGATGCGGTAGCGCACGCGCACGTCGCTCTCGTAGGGCTCCAGGTGAATGTCGCTGGCACCAGACTCGATAGCCCGAGTCAAGATCACATTGACGATACGGACGACCTGGCTGTCTTTGTCCAGGGCCACGGGCTTGGCCAAGTCGACGACGTTTTCAATCTCCTCATCGTCGTCCTCCCTTGACTCGCTTTGCTCCACCGCCATACCTTCGTTGGCGATTTCCTGCACCATGTCCCGTTCACCGAACACAGCACTGGTCAGGTCGTTGAGCACTGTCAGGGTCGCCGCAACCGGACGAACGATCGAGCCGGTCAGCATCCCCACGGCCTCGATACCCGCATAGCCAGATGGATCAAGGCAGGCCAGTTGGATGCAACCGTCCAACGAGGCAATGGGCACCACTCGGTGGGTGCGGCAGACAGCCTCAGAAACCCGGTCGGCTAAGCTGCGACAGCGGCCGGAGAGCTCGAGGATAGTGCCCAAGGGCGTCTCGCTCCCGTCCTCGCTCATGACAATGACGGAGCCCTTCTTGTGGGCGGCCAACAGCTCTTCGCCGTCTTCGCTCTCAGTGGCCTCCGGCTCGCGCAGGACCACGTACTCCGTACCCACGGCCTTAGCGTGGACTCGCGCAACGTCCACTTCGCTCACCAAGCCGCTCGAGATGGCCAGCTCTTCTAGAGAGCGAGTATCGCCTCTGGGCGGTCGCAGATTCCCCAGCTGGTCTTCTGTCAGCAGGCCTTCTGATAGCAAAAGCCGCAGCACTGCGGGAGTGCTGCGATCAACAACGTGCGTCGTGCTGCTCATAGGTTGATGTCCTGAACTTCTGCTGAGTTCATCTCTTCCGCTGACTCTGCGGCCATGGGCAACTCATGCCGGATGACCTCGCCACCCAACTCCAGTCGCGGCACCAAATCGAGGTGCAAGTCATAGGACTGCCCCCTGTGGCCAACGCGAGCTGTAAGGCCAGACAACCCCACGAGAACGGGCGGCGACCCCGGATCGCAATCCGTGATCACACCGCCCACTTCTACATCGCGGCCGTTGATCCTGGCATGCCCGCTCCCAATCCCCCTCGAGAAGATCGAGTCGAGTCTCAGCACAAACGCTGGCCGTCGCTCACCCAACACAGTGGGTTCAGAGGACTCCCCATCGTTCTTCTTGCCGGTGCCATCGTCGATGAGAAAAATCTTCTCGCTGAGCAGTAGTGGAGGAAACGGATTACGGACCGTCACTTTGAGTGCATCCAAGGGTCGCCGCTCTACAGCCTCGGCCTCTACGGTGGGCAACTCCCCACCACTAGCCGCCATCGTCAGTGCCTCCCCGGAGGAAAGACCCTGCCAGGTGAAGAAACAAACCGCCAGCATGGCGAGCGTTGTCGGGTGTGAGCGCAGACTTTCAATCATGACAATTCAGATTCAGGAGTCGGATATATCGGCGTTCGGTAAGGCATCGCTAAAGTCCTGAACCGATTTCTGCGTATCCGATCTTGGCTCGTCTGTCCCGTTGCTTGCCTCCGGTGTCTGCTCACCGTCGAGAGTGCCTCCGACCTCGTCCTCGAGGGGGATCTCCGGCATACCGCGCTTCACCAGACCTCGCACGACAAACGTCATCAGCATGAAGTCCTTTGACTGGGAGATCTGCATATCCTCAACGCGTACAAGACGCTCACCGTGTTCGACGCGGTCGAGCAAGTCGGCGAGAGCTTCGAACTGGGACGCTTTCACGGTGACGTGAAAGCGCATCACCATGAACGGTCCACGCTTTTCAGCCTTGAAGGGCTCTAACGTGCTCAGCTCTGCATCAGAGCTGTCCACCTTGCTCAGCAAGTAGTTTTGCCAATCGAGGATATTCTCTGAGCCCGTGAGCATCGGTTCGTAGCGCTCTTGTTGGTCCACCAAGTGCAAGTGGGCTTTCGCCCGAGCTTCGTTCTTGTGCGCCTTGACCAGGTCAGCGCGGGCTTCGACGAGCCGGGTCGACAGCGGAGAGGTGACCAAGAACCAACCGAAGACCACAACCACCACATGGGAGTAGAAGCGCATGCGCGGTGGGTCTTCTGCCACGGCGCGAGCCCACACCCGTATCGACTTAAACGCGACCGGTTTCTCTACGGGTTCAATGTCCATCTCACTTCTTTCCGCACATCAGGACCAGGCGCGCCTTGCTCTCGCGCGCACCAGACTGAAAGCGCATGTTCGAGCCGCGAATCTTCGGCAGCTTGCGCTGAAAGAGTTCGCTCTCCTTGACCGCCTCAGTGAACCGGGTCAACTCGATGGGAGTGCCTTCAAGGACAGGCAACGGCAGCTCAGTCGTGATGGACAAGCGCGTCTCTGCAGACGAGGTCTCCGACCAAGCCACGCGATTGCGACCATCGAGACGCTCGAGGTTCATCTGCTCGGGGATCAACAGGGGAATCTCCCGCAGGAAGTCCTCCCAGAAAAGCCGGTCGGAAACGAACGCCGCAGCGAGCCTGACTTCTTTCTTGGTCTTCTTATGGATGTCAGCCAACCCCTTGACCTTGACTCCCGCCTGGGAGGCCAGAGCCTTCGCTTGGCCCGCGATCAATCCCCCTTCTGTCTCCACAGTGAAGGCCTGCCAGAAAAGGAAGAAGGCGCTGATGCCCATGGCTGCCGTCACGCCTAACAGAGACTTCACCGGGAGGTTGCCAAAGAGCGAATACACTTCAACAAGATCACTGAACAGATCGAGTTCCACGGGTGCGCTGTTCAACCCATACTCGGCCAAACCCCGAGCAAGCGTGCTCTCGTCGGCTATGAGGCGAGCACCCAAGGTCACGTTCCAGCCAGTGATGCGCCCCAGTGACTCAGCTTCCGGTTCCCATCCGGCGTCAGGGCCCACATGAACCAGGATGCCGTCAAACTGGTCGAGACTCAGCTCGTTGCGGCAGAAGCTCTGCAAACCACGTACTGCACTCTCAACGCCTGATGCAGAGATCTCGTCTTGGCTCGCGTGGAACAAGCGCATGGCCACGGGCAACTTGCCGCAGCACAACAGGGCCACGCCAAAGCCAGGCCCAGGCAAGATGCTGACCCAGGTATTCCAGGCTTTCGGTCTCCCAGCAGACTTTCGCCGCACTAAGGGAACCAACGCCACAGAAACCGGCAACATTCTCCGCTGGGCGGTCCGAGTCTTCCCCAGACCGTTCAGCATGGATCGCACGGGATCTTGCTGAAAGGCGTAGAGCGAGCGATACATGGTCGCTCCGATCTTGACCGGCAGGCTACCCGTGGCGATGCCACCCTCGATCGTTCCCACATCCGCTTTCAGCACATCGCCGTGTCCACGCAGAAGCTCTTCGTCTGTGAGCTTCCGTGTGATCGAAAACAGCGTGCGTGAATCGAGGCTGCAGATTACATGCCCCTTGAGCGCACCTTCTTCCTTGAGTGACTTCACCGTCTCTTCAAGGTCTTCAGGCGGCACGTCTATGGTGCGCTCTGAGAACGACTTCCGGCCCGTCAGCTCAACGGATGCGTGAGCCACTGTCAGCCGGCCATCGCTGTAGTACAGCCCGGTCGCCCGGCGCCAAGCGAACCCTTTTGGCGTTCCCATTTTCAGCCATGCTCCTGTCGAGAGCTGTGCCAGAGAGAATCACCTCTGACCCCAGATGTAGCTGAATCCACACAGGCCACCACTAACACGGGGTGGGACCTGCGTGGATCCTCAGACTGTCAGACCAAGGTGAGGCCCGACCAACCAATCAGCGCAAGCTGATTAGCTATCCGCAGTCTGGAACGGGTTGATCGCGTCAACGATCGTGCTGTTGGTGGTGTCGTAACCTTCGTGACTCCAGACAACGGTGTAAGCACCGTAGCCAGCGGACGAACCGGCACGAGTCATGGTGATTTCCCACCCGGTCTCGAGGCTAGAAGCAGAATCAGGCACGACCACGGAACCCACGGTGAAGTACTCGGGGGAGTTCATGTCCGTGTCGAGCTTCGTGATGGCGTCGGCGTACGTACCCTGGCGAGCTTGGTAACGTTCCATGGACGAGTGCAGCGTCGAAGCATAGTTGAATGCTTCAGAGGCCTTGGACCGCTCAACCGACACCAGGAAGCGCGGCACCGCAAATGCGGCCAGCACACCAATGATGACGACGACAACGGCTAGCTCGACGAGGGTGAAACCACTGTTCCTCTTGTTGGCTGCGTTCAGCATGTTCTTGTTGTTCCTCCAAAAGGCATCGACTGGCGAGCCTTCAGCTTGACTTGTTAACGATTAGCAGTGCTGGCTCGCGTTGAGCGCAACCACCTGCTGAACTGGACTATCGGAAGGCCCAGGGTCAAGACATGAGAAAGACTTTCCATTCAGATGCATTCTTCCGCTAGAGCAAGAGAGCGCCCCATTCCGGCACGAAATCTCCCTTGTAATGCCAAGGGGAGAAGCTCGGCTCGCCCTTCTCCCTGAGCGCTGCGCAGCCCCTTCTCTGGCCAACAATCCCACCGTCAAACAGACAGGCTCAGTGCCAGCTCGCGTCATACTCGTCGCGAACATCCCGCGGCTGCTTCAGTGTCTGCCCCACAGACGCAGCGCTCTCAACCAGCAGCGGGCCACCAGGTTCAGGAGGGATGTAGCCTTCTTTCAAAAAGTGGATCGCTGCGAGGATCTGTTCCCAGCCCTCGTCATCCATGCGAGCTCCGCGCAGCAAAGCTTTGTCTAGTTCAGCCACCGCCGCCTCGACCCAGTCTGCTCGAACAAACAGCCAGGCCCGGAGCATGTGCAGAGCATCTGGAGCTGCACCACTCTGCGCTTGAGCCGCAGCCAACGCGTGGTCGGGCTGTCCCGAGAGATACAAGGCTCCAGCCAAGTTCGTAGCCGTCGGCCCATCTTGATACTGAGCGTTTGCTCGTTTCAATTCTCGCACCGCAGTCTCAAAGCGTCCCACCGCCAGATCGTTGAGAGCCTGTAACGTCAGCCCCAACCGATCCCGATGGCGAGCTGTAATCGCTCGTTCGAACGACAACTGCGCTGCGCCATGGTCCCCTTGAAGCATGTTCTGCCAGCCAGACGCCAGGTGTGCCTCGTGCAGACTCGGGTCTAAGGCAAGGGCATCGGCAAGGTGTCGACCCGCCGAGAAGTACCGTTCATCTAAGAGTTCGTTCAGCGCGATCAGCGCCAAGGTTTTGGACAGCTCATGGCGATCGAGGATCGACACCTTGGCCACCTTCAGAGCGGTCTTCGGAGCGGGAGCAGACGGTTCAGCCAAGGCGAAACGAAAGGGTAGCCGCTCAGAAAAACCAAGCTGCCCGTCGAGCCAAGCCACTACGTTTTCCATGGCAGCGGCAGTGCTCTCCACCTCAATGCGCCCATCCGGCAAGAAGACGCCGTAACCCTCTGGGTCGAGCAACGCCCGCAACTGCACCAGCAGTTCTTCCAGGGGGAGACCAAGGCTCGAGACGTCAAAGCGACGGCGCTCACGGGACGAAATCACCGCCCGGCCTTCAGCCACCGTCATAGAGAGCCCCACGTGGCGGAGCAGCTCAAGGAACGCTTCGGGTCGCGTCCCTCGGTGAATCTCAAACGAGACATCTCCCTGCACATCGCCGGCCACGACAAACTCGAGGTCACCGCCAGCAAACAGCACCGCCAGAACGTCGCGCACGTCCGCATCTCTGCCTGCGAACGCATCGATTTCGTGGCTGCCCTCAATCGTTCCCCCGAGGCGCTCCACCAGCATGACTGGCCGAAACGCTTCAAAGGAGGGTTCCAAAGCGATCTCTGTCTCCGCTGCCATCGCCGCAGCCACTTGCTCCGGCTGTTCGTGGACAGAGCCACTCGGCAAGCCAATACAGCCAGCCAAGCACAGAAAGAAACTGAGCACCCACAATCTCATCGTCCGTCCTCGGCTATCCCGGCACGGGAGGCGCCGCGATGGGTCTGGGCACGGGACGAGCCCATCATGTAGTCGATCAATCCCCGTGACGAACGCACCACCACAGCGTCTTCGTCAATATTGACGATCTCGCCCGCGGTCAGCACATCGCCCACGTTCACCACAACGCCATCGACCACGGCCACGTGCTCCCCAGCACTCAGCATGACAACGGTGACCTCGTGCAGCGGAAGATCTTCCATGGAAGTCATGGATACCCGATCAGCTGAAACGCTTTGGCCACCACGATTCGCGTCTGGAGAAGATGACGAACGATCTTCAAGTGCAGCTTCAGCTCCTCCACTACTGAGCAATTCGTCTTGCTCCCACGACGGAACACTGGGCAAGAACACCTGCCTCAGCGATCCAGAACCATCCCAGGAACCAAAGCGGCTCAGACTGCCCCCTCGTCGTGTGGGATCCACATGCACAACAGCGCTCTCTACAAGATGAGCAGGGGCAGATCGCTCCGCTGCTGCAACCTGTTTCAGCACAACCGTCTGTGAGCCCAGCCACGGCTCGAGCAGGATCATCCCGTCGCAGTACCAGAACGCCGCCCCTGCAAGGGGAAGCGTCAGGAGCATCAACATGAGTTTCGATTTTCGCGCAGCCATAGGACTTAGTCTCTCGCCTCCTCGGCAACGATCAGCTGAGCCCGAAATCCAAGAACTCGTTCGTCTTCAGCCCAAACACGCAGCGAGGAGGCTCCCCCGAGGGACGAATCCTGCTCAAGAGAGGCCAAGAAGATCGCCAAAGACTGAGGGGCACCACGGCCTCTGAGCTGGTAAGTCTCACCCGCTTTGGACGGAGCTTCGATGTGCTGACATTCGACGCCCGTGGCCCGACCGTGCTGTTCGATGCGCATCAAGATTCCCACCATTCCAGCCCGAGCTGGTTGAGCAAGAACCGAGAGTTGCTGCTGGCTTTCGCCCTGCCCGTCGCTGCCTGTTTCTTCGGGAGAAGTTTGCCCCTTGTCGGCCAACGCATCTGGCGCTTGTCCATCGCCCCCGAACTCTGAGTCGAGGCCGTTGAGCTGACCGCGGTCGTCCGTCAGGCTTGTTGTGGCGTTGCCATCCTCGTCCACCATCGCAATCGTAATGGACGGGGGCTCAGAGCTTTCCTTCTTGGATGCCCGGCCTCCTGAGCGGTCCGCAACGAAGGCTTCTGGGGAGTCCCCGTCCCCCGCCAACTGCATCCCCAGGTAGCACAGCCCCAGAAGGGACAAGGCGATGATCATCAACTTGGCCTTCTTCATGGGCCCACGCTCCACTGAGCGCGCAGGCTGAAGTTCAAGTCTTCGCTGCCCCCGAGGTAGCTCACGTCTTCTGTCACGTCGATCAAGAAGGGCAGGCCATTAAGGGCATCGATGTACTCGGTCAGCAGCGCCAGGCTTTCCAGCCGGCGTCCCGCAGACACAATGCCGCTGACTCGCACGCCATTGGCTCCGTCAGCATCGACCTCTTGCAGGAAGAGACCCAAAGGCACAGCCATGGAAACCTCCGCCAGCAAGAGACTGGCAGGGATCGCAGTGTGCATCGCTTCGTCGGGCGGCTCGACTGAGTCCTGCGACGCTTCGGTCATCGCTGTAAGCGCAGCCACTTGTGGCTGCCCAGCTTCCTGCCCAGCTTGCTTCCCAGAAACGCTCGACTCAACGTTCCTGTCTTGAGAGAGGTCCTTGGACGGTGGCTGAACATTCGCCGGCTGCGCAGCGGAGCTCTCCGTCGTCGCTGCCCCAGCCTCAGCGACAGAGTCCACTCGGGCCGGATCTGCTGCGAGCGCTTGGGCCACAGCCACGTCGGTCATTTTCTTCTTCTTTGGCTTCCCACTGCTTGGGTCATCCATGAAGTAGAGGCCGAGGGAGATCACAACCAAGATCGCAACCAAGACCTTCATTCGTTTGGGTAGCCCACGACGGCTTCCCTTTGTGTCGCCAGGCTTGGTGGACTCTTCGGGGGCCCCTTCGGTCGACTCCTCGGCGGACTTCTCGGCGTGCTTCCCGACAGACTTCTCGGCAGACTTCGCAGCGATCGCCACGCCGGTCCCCTCTTCAGGCTTGGCATCCAGCGCATCCTGAGCCGGGTCGACGGCAGCACTGGCCGCCTCAACAGCTTCCTTCGATTCGGCGGAGAGTCCGTCGTCTGGCACCGGGAGATCCATGGCGTTTGGTCAAAGAGGGCGTTCAGAAGCTGTGCCCCAGGTCAAAGCTCATTCAGAGTTCAGACCTGACACGCCTCGCTCCGGCCTATCGGGAGAAACCACGCCCTCCATTAACAATTCTCTAGGGGAACAACTTAAGCCCGACCCTCGAGACGACCGAAAAGGGACGTTGCCTCGAGTGAGATCCGGGAGCAAAGAGCCAAGCAGTCAGACGGACGAGGAGAGAGATGTTGGATCGAACGTTGCAGACACAACCAGAGGCCAGCGCCTCATCCCTTCGGCGCCCTTACGGCCTTTGGCTGATGCTCACGGCCATGCTTGTGGTCAACGAACTCGGCACAAACCTCTACAAGCTGTGGGATCGCTTCCACAACGCCAAGGTGCTGAACTCCCTCTCGGACGAAGCCCGTAGCACCATGGAGCCCGTGATTTTCGAGCTGGTCGGTATGTGCCTCGCCGCCTTGGTCATGCTCGCCGCGGTCGCCGCAGTGGCCACTGTCTTCGTCGACGGCACCCGGCGCATGATCGCGCCTCGCTGGCTGAAGACACGTGCCCAACGCATGGGCTTCTGGGCCCTGGCCCTGCTTGTCGTCTTCAACACCTGGTACAGCCTGAACCATCTGCTCGTTCCCAGTAGCGGACTCCGAAGCTCGCCCCTGGCCATCCTCAGTGGCGCTGTGCTGTCGAAGGGAGAGCTGCTGAGCCAAGCGCGCTTGGTCACATCTCTTGGCTGCGCAATGACCGCTTTGATCGCTGCCGTTGTTTGCCTTGTCCGATCGCGGACGGCCCGTCGCGGTGTCTTCGCCAGCGCAGCCGTGCTCACGGTCTCAGTGCTGTCTTACTCTGCCTGGACGGCACCCGGCGCCCCGCAACAGTTCACCGCAGACGGCAGCGTGGTCATGCTCGGTGTGGATTCCCTCCAAGCCAACCGCCTACCCCACGGCGGCTCGCCGAAGAACCTCGCCCCGCGCATCGAAGGCTTCTTGGCCAACAGCCAACGGTTCGACAACGCCTGGACGCCCTTCGCCCGCACCTACCCGTCGTGGCTTTCGTTGCTCAGCGGGCGCTACCCGATGAACCACGGCATCCGCTTCAACTTGCTCCCTGACAGCTATCTGGCGGACGACAGTCAGTTCCTGCCTGAGTTGCTCTCCGATGCGGGCTACTCAACGATCCACGGAACGGACGAAGTGCGCTTCTGCATTCTGCGCGAGCGCTTCGGCTACCAGAACCTGATGCACCCACCCATGGGCATCCGCGATTTCATCATCGGTGGGTTCTTCGATTTCTCCGCCGCCAACCTGGCCCGCCAAACCCACCTGGGTCACGACCTGTTCCCGGCCGTCGCTCACAACCGCGCAGCCGTTGGCTACAACTCGGACATCTGGGTGCGTGACTTCTTGAGTCAGCTCAACGAACTCCCTGCTGACAAGCCGGTGTTCATCTCGTCGCACCTGTGCGGCAACCACTGGCCCTTCGACACCCCTGCGAAGTATTACTGGGGTCACGAAGAGGACGTCGACAGCTGCGTGGCCATGATCGACGACCAGATCGGTGCCATCCTTGATTATCTCGATGCATCTGGTCTCAGCGATCGCGCGGTGGTCACTGTGCTCTCCGATCACGGCGACGGCTGGAGCGGCGACCCGCTCGACACCGCCAACACTCACGGGGACAACCTGCTGCGACTCCTGGCAAACAAGGTCCTGCTCGGCGTGCAAGGCCCTGGTCTGCAACCCGCCACACACGACGCTCTCGTGCGCACCATCGACCTCTACCCCACGCTGCTTGACATGATCGGGATGCCCACTCCCTCTGGCATTGATGGGCGTTCCCTCGTCCCTCTGATCGCAGGTGCCAACGATGCTCCGCGTAACTGCTTCGCCGAGTCGGGCTTCGACAAGAAGACCTTTACCGTTGCTAAGTTGCTTGAAGAGCAAAGCCACTGGTACACCTTCGCGGCGAACAGCGGCTTGGTCACGCTGATCCCAGACTCCCTCGAGCCACTCTTTGCCGGCAAGTCGTACATGGTCATGGACGGTGACTTGCGGCTCCTTCTCGTCCCGGCGCGCAACGAAATTCGGATGACACGGTTCGACTCTTGGAGCGGCGTGGACAGTCCCGCAGACGATGTCCCCGATGGTGTGCTGCAAACCATGCTGC
>JBLIMM010000007.1:0-33026 GCA_047638635.1 Pseudohongiellaceae bacterium
TAGGGAAAAGCCGATCTAATGGCTATCTGATCTTTTGACGTTCCTCGAAGAGTCCTACAGTCCGCCTAAATTGACCCGTTTCGTGACTAGTCGAGAGAAACCATGGGTAGGCATTCACCTGTCTTGGGCGTGGCCATTGTGTTGGCGACGTCCACCGCGCTGATTGTGTTCGGAGGTGCCAAGGTGCCCGATCCCCTGGCGCGGGCAGACGCCGAGCCCGTGGTAGCCGGCCTGCGCTTCGAGGATTGGCCGGCCAGCGAGTCGGCTGAGCGAGGCCGTTTGGTCTGCGAGCAGTACTGCATTGGCCGCCACGGCGACACGGGCAAGGGTGACGGTGCAGCGGCGAGCTGGCTGAGGCCCCTGCCGCGGAACTTCCAGAAGGGCAACTACAAGTTTCGCTCGACGCCGTCGGGTGAGCTGCCCACCGTCGACGACCTGCTGCACATCGTGGCTTGCGGGTTGCAGGGCTCGGCCATGCCAGCCTTCCCGCTCATGTCTGAGATTCACCGCCGCGATGTGGCCGATTACGTCCTCTCTCTGACGCGCTTCGGGCTGCTGAAGAACGAGGTGTCCTACCTGATCGACGACGATGGCCTGACCATGGCCGAGATCATGGCGGACGAGTTCGCCGAGCTCGAAGAAGAGGTCATGTACGACGCCTTCGAAGAGGTTTGGCCCGTGGCTGTGCCCCTGCGTCCCGAGACCGACGAGGACACCATCGCCCACGGTGCCGAGCTCTACAAAGCTCAGTGCACCCCGTGCCATGGCGTCACGGGTATCGGCGACGGACCGTCGTCGTTCACCCTGCGCGATTGGAAGGACGATGTGGTGCGACCCCGAGACCTCACCACGGGTATTTTCCGTGCGGGGAGCACCCCGGCTGACTTGTTCTTGCGTATGCGCACGGGCTTGAACGGCACGCCGATGCCCGCGGTCTACGGCAGCGACGACGACCTTTGGGCCATCGTCGACTTCATCCTTAGCTTGCAAGACGAGGACACAGTGGTACCGCCTCATCCCGTCAGTTGCGCAGCCCTCGAGAGCACGTCAGCAGCTCACTGACGCGCACGAGATGCCGAGGAGATACTCATGACTTCAACGTTTATTCCTTCGAACGCAGACTCAGGCGAGCCCCAGGCTCAAATCTCTGCGGACATAGCTGCCGACCACTTGGTCAGTAAGGCCTTGGTGAAGTGGCACTTCATCTTCGCCAGCTTCTTCATGCTCACGTCGATGATAGCTGGCTTTGTTGTCTCGCTGAACTTCTTGGGCGCCTACCCCTTTGAGAAGATTCACTGGCTGAGTTTCGGTCGGGTTCGGCTGGTTCACACCAACGTCATCGCCTACGGCTTCTTGGTGAATGCGTTCGTTGGTGGGCTCTACTACGCCGTCCCTCGGCTCACGGGGCGGCGCGTCTTTAGCCACAAGCTCGGCTGGGTGATCTTGGGGATCTGGCAGTTTTTGATCTTCGCCAGCTCGATCGGGCAGCTGCTGGGCTTCGCTCAAGCAGTGGAGTGGGGCGAGACGCCCACGGGCTTCCGTCCGGGCAGTTTCGAGATGAACTACATCCCCGTCGATGCCTTGATCGCCGTGGGTGCGCTGCTGCTGGCACTGCAGTTCTTGACGCCCATCTCCAAGTCGATGTTCAAGCGCATGTACGTGTCGCTGTGGTACTTCTCCGCGGGCATCTTCTGGTTGATCCTGACCTACGTCATGGGCAACACGCTCCCCGAGTGGACTCTGTCCGGTAGCTCAGGTGCAGCTACTGTTGGCCTGTTCATTCACGACTTGGTGGGCTTGTTCGTCACGCCCATGGGTTGGGGTCTGATGTACTTCTTCGTGCCGATCATCTTGCGCAAGCCCATCTGGAGCCACGCGCTCTCGGTGATCGGTTTCTGGGCCTTGGCGTTCTTCTCTCCGCTGAACGGCGTGCACCACTTCTTGCTCTCGTCGATCCCCATGTCGGTGCAGTACGGCGCGATTATTTCGACCATGGCGGTCGAGATCGTGGTGACCACCGTGGTGGTGAACTTCTTCGCGACCATGTGGGGACGGGGCAGCGCCCTGCGCACGAACCTGCCCATTCGCTGTTTCTATACGGGCATGGTCTGCTACTTCATCACCTGCCTGCAGTGCTTCTTCCACACGACTCTCGCGGTGCAAGAGATCATCCACTTCACCGACTGGGTGCCGGGCCACGCGCACATGGTCATGATGGGCGTGTTCGCCTTCTGGATCCTGGGCATGATGACCTGGCTGTGGCCGCGACTCACCGGTAACGACTGGTACAACCGGCGGCTCAACCATTGACAGTATTGGCTGACCATGCTGGGCTTGGTGGTCATGTTTGTCGACCTGCTCGCGGCAGGTGTCATGCACGGTTACATGTTCAAGGCTCTCGCTCCGTGGTCTGACATTCTGAATGCGCTCAAGCCCTTCTGGGACGTGCGTACCTTTGCAGGCGGCATGATCGTCATTGGCCAGGTTCTCTTCGTCTACAACATGTAGATGACGGATCGGACACCGAAAGCTTACGACTATCGCGTCGACCTCGTCGACCCGGAGGCCAACTGAGATGGATCGCTTCACGAGCATCATTCTCTTCGCCGGATTGGGTTGCTTCGGCTTCTCCTTCTTACTCTCTGGCGTTTACCCGTACCTGATCAGCGACGGTCTGGTTCCCGAGGCTTCCATCGAAGAGTTGGCCCAAGACGTTTCGTTGGAGTTCAAAGAGCTCAAGCAGTCTTACCCTGTGGCGTTTACCAACGCTTACCCCACGGGCGCTGCGGCTTTGACCCTGGAAGAACTCACGGGTCTGGGCGCTGACGATGCCGGCCGGGAAGCTTCGGACGAGGCGTGGCGTTCTGCCTACGCCATCGCTTTGCGGGACGGGCGAGACGCCTACATCGCTGAAGTGTGTTTTCACTGTCATAGTCAGTACGTCCGCCCCGTGGCGAACGAGGCCACTCGCTTTGGCCCGGTACAGCCCGCCGCGAATGACAACAACGCGCTGCAGCGTCCCATGCTCTGGGGCACGCGCCGAGTGGGTCCCGACCTGACTCACGAAGGGCGTCTGCGGAGCAATGACTGGCACGTGGCTCACTTCTGGGATCCGACCTCCACGTCTCCCGGTTCGATCATGCCCAAGCACCCTTGGTTCTTCAGAGAGGGATGGCAAGTGCGCCGGGGCGTCGATCCGGGCAAGGCCGACCGCGGTGGCCTCGACGCATCGCGCAGCTATGGCTTCCCTGGGGTCTTCGAGACTCGCGAGTTAGCCGAAGCAGAAATGGCTCGTCTGAAAGAGAGTCTTCCTGCGGCCCTCAGCGGTGAGCTCGAACGGCTGTTTGTCGAAGAGGCCAAGGGGCCCAACAACACCGGGCTTTCGATCATCGCGTACCTGCAATGGATGGGTACGTGGGCGCCAAAGGCAGAGGAGCCGAACCCAAGAGCAAGAGCAAGAGCAAGAGCAACGAAGAGCACACCGAGGGTGTAAAGGACAAACCAGCGGGGATCGGCCAGCCCATGCCCAAGGCCCACAAGGCTCACAAGGCCCCTAAGGCCCCTAAGGCCCCTAACAGCCTGTGGGGAAAGTGCCGTTTGACCGGCTGATCATGCTGCAGACCGTCGGACGTTTTCCGTCCCGTAGATCGCTCTGATCCATTCGGCGACGGCGAGAAGTGGTTGCACGATCGCTCCGAGAGCGCGCCGAGCAAGATCTGGACCGAGGACCTGCGCAAAGGCCGCCGCCAGGCGCTTCGTGAGGCCCTTTGGCGTGCCGACGCCGAGCAGTGCACGCATCGCCAGCGCGAGGTTGTACGTCGCGGCCTGGATCAGCACTCGTTTCTCGACGTTCTCTCGATGACGCACGTGCACTCGGCGCAGGCCGCCAGTCTCGTAGCAGTGAGCGTTGCTACGCTCGGCGATCTCACCGCGCAGCTTGCGCAGCCTCTGTCCACGGTCGCCCTTGATGCGGCGGCGGTTGGCGTAGACGGCGTCCCGCGCTCGGGCCTTGTTCTTCCAGAGGCGACGCCCCCGGTCCGGCTCGCTGGCGTAGGTCCGAAACTCCAGATCCTTCAGGTCGGCCAGCACATCGTTGCTGTGCTAGCCCTTGTCCAGCACGACATCGGTGATGCCGTTGCCGTCGGGCAGAGCCTGTGAGAGATGGTCTGACGCTTCGCTCAGGGTCTCGTACACCGTGTGCGTGTCGCCAAGGTCGGCCGCCTGTACCGTCACCGAAACGATCGCCGTGGTGTCGAGGTCGGTTGCGTGTTCGACCTTGTGGGCAAGGTGCGTGCGTCCATCCTTCATCTTCGCGATGCGCGCGTCCGGATCTCTGGGGTGCGTCCAATCGTCGTTGCTGCCCTTCTTTTTGCGCTTCTTGTCGACCTTGGCTCGGTCTTCGCGGGTCGGCGTTTCGATGCCGCTGGCTTTTGCCAGGTCGTCCAGGAAACCGTCGTAACTCTGACCGCCGTCCTTGCGCACGATCGAGCGCATCGCCGCGTTGGCTTCGAGCGTCGTCGAGTCGACGGCGACCGTGCGACCTTTCAGCAAGCCACGGCGACCGAGCAGCGAGAGGATCCAGCCAAACACCTCGCGGTGCGTCTCAAGATCGATCAGGCGGCGAGTGGCCGAGAGCGTGCTGTGGTTCGTCGTGGCCTGCTCCAGCGCGTAGCCCAGGAATCCCCGCAGCGACAAGCTGTCGGCGCAACGCCAGGCGATCTCTCGTTCGCTGCTGCTGCCCTCGAAGTAGCCCACCATGAGCAGCCGGAAGTACACCCCTGGAGGCAGGCCCGGGCGACCCATCTTGTCCGCGTAGAACTTCGCGCACCGCTCTTCAACGAAGCTGTCGAAGCTCTCGCCGGCCAGCAGGCTGTTCACGCGCTCGTAAAACGGGTGACCCGGAGAACGGGCCAGCTTGCCCGAAGGCACGAACAGCGCCGACTGCTGCTCAGATGCCCGATTGCCCATCGCCATGCGCCGCACTCCTGTCGAGCTTCGAGGGCGAATTCTCCCGATTCACGACGCCGTGTTCAATTCCGGAGATGGGGACTTTCCCCACGGGCTGCTAGGGCGATTCATTGGGAGGCAGGCAGCCGTAAGAGTCGCCGCCCGCAGCTTCGTAGCTTAGGCTAGCGCCGCCGATCGCAGCGATCGGGTGCAGCGATTCGTCTGACGGGAGAACCCATGGCCGACCACGACAGCTCTAGCCAGCAAGCCACCGGGGGGCAGGCCCCTGACGACAAGGGCGGAACGGCAGCCGGCCTGATCGTGGGTCTAGCTGTGTCCAGCGTGCTCTCGGCGGCGTTGGTGTACTCGGCGGCCAAGGCAGGTATCACCCCGGGGGTGAGCCCTCTCGTGGTGCTCTTCGGGTGGGTGGCCTTCGGTGCCGCCATGGGACCTCGGCTGAAGCGTTTCTTGGCCATTGGCCAGGTCACCGGCTCGGCGGGTGCGGCGGTCACCGCAGGTGTGGTCTTTACCGCGCCCATCGTGCAGATCCTCTATCGAGAGATGGGGCTCGAAGTCCCAGGGGTGGATGTGCCGGTGTTGATCACGGCGAGCCTCTCCGGAGCCTTGCTGGGCTTTGGCTTCGTAGGCCTGGCTACAAAGCGCTTCTTGACCGATCCGCGACTGCCTGCACCTGAGGCGGTGGCCTGCGAGCGACTCATCGAAACGGCGGTGGAGAATCCGGAGGCACGCCCGCGACTGAGCACGTCTCTGGTGCCGGCGTTGCTCACGGGGCTGGGTGTCAATGCCTTGCTGCAACTGAAGTGGCTGCAAGAGATGGTGCACACCCTGGCGTTCAAGATTCCGTTTTTGACGGGCCCGGCGTCTACGGCTGCCGATGGCACGTTGGCGGACAGCGCTGCGGCAACACCGGTGAATGTTGAGCTGCCCCTGCCCATTTCACCCCTCTACATCGGTATCGGTGCACTGCTCACCCTGCCCACGGCGCTGCTCATGTTCGGCGGCGGCATCGTCAACTCGATCACCACGGGCTACGCCGCAGCCAACGCCATGCCCGGCACGACGTTCCGCTGGGTGGGGGGCGCTGCCATGACCGTGGCCGTGCTCTACAGCCTGCTGAGCTACGTCCTCGAAGGGCGGAGCAAGGGCTCAGGCGATGGTGAGGCCGACGAAGATCTTGGCTACGACGAGTCGCTGCTCGAAATCCCCAGAGGCTCGCGGATGCTGTTGCTGGGCTCGTTGGCTCTGGGCTCGGTGCTGCTGCTGGTGATGATGGCCATGGTAGGCGCGGATACGAAGTCGTTGCTGATCATTGGCGCGGTGGCCTTGGTGCTCGTGTCACTCCTCTCGGGATTGGGCGGCTTACTCTCCCTACAAGTGGGCAGCTCCGCCTCTCCGGTGAGTGGAACGGTCTTCGTGGCCATGTTGGTGCTGAGCCTCACGGCCTTGGCCATCGGCCTGACCGGCATCGCAGGCATTGTCCTGCTGGTGCCCATCGTGGTGGCGGCCTGCGTGGCCATTTGCGCTGCGAACGATTCGAGCCAGGACTACAAGACCATGCAACTCAACGGCATGGCGGTGAAAGACGGCTTTGTGGGGCAGCTGCTAGGCCTGCTCGCGGGAGCGGTGGTGGTGCCCCTGACTCTCTGGCTCGCTCACGAAGCGAACATAGAAAGCGGCGGTGTGGGCTTGGGTGATGCGGCCTTGCCGGCGCCCCAGGCGAGCTTCTTTGCCACCGTGCTGCAATCGCTGTTCCTGGAGGGCGAGACCCCCTGGGGGCCGGTGAAAGTGGGTGCGCTGCTTGGCCTGCTCGCAGTGGGGCTAGAACGCTTCGGCAAGTCTCGCGGGTTAATTCTCAGCTCCCTGGCGTTCGCCGTGGGCATCTACTTGCCGTCGTACATTGGCACCGGGATCTTGATCGGCGCCTTGGCTCGCTACGTGGCTACGTTCAAAATTTCTGCATCCACCCACAGTGGTATTTTGACCGCTGCCGGGCTGATCACCGGGGATGCGTTTGCCTCGCTGATTCTCGGTATTGCGATCATCGCAGGGGCGCCCATCGCAGATTGGGAGCCAGTGGGTGGCCACGAAGCAGGCCTGTCCAACATGGTCGGCGTGGGCGTGATGCTCGTGCTCGTTCTGGTCGTGTTGCTCAACTACTTGAAGCCCCGTCGCACTCGCTGAGTCGACTGCTAAAATAGCTCGTTGACGCGACCTTGCCTGGCATCGCTCTGGTCGTTTTGATGGGGCTTGAGTGGAGCCCCGAGCGGCCCCTGTCTGCCGACTTTTGAAATGGAGTCCCCCCGATGAAGACCCTCGTCCTGCTGCGCCATGGCCAGAGCGAATGGAACAAAGAGAACCGCTTTACGGGTTGGTACGACGTGGGCCTCTCCGAGCAGGGTGTGGGCGAAGCCAAAGCCGCGGGCCAGCTGCTGCGGGACGAGGGTTACGCCTTCGACGTGGTCTACACTTCGGTGCTCGCCCGTGCGATCAAGACCATGTGGCTCGCTCTCGAAGAGATGGACCAGATGTGGTTGCCCGTCCATCGGGACTGGCGTTTGAACGAGCGTCACTACGGGGCGCTGCAAGGGCTGAACAAGGCTGAGACGGCCGCCAAGCACGGTGACGATCAGGTGCTCATCTGGCGTCGCAGCTACGACACCCCGCCGCCGGTGCTGACGAAAGGCGACCCGCGCTGGGCCGGCAACGATCGGCGTTACGCGACGCTGGCACCCGAGCAGATCCCTCTCAGCGAGTGCCTCAAAGACACAGTCGATCGCTTCTTGCCCGCTTGGAACGAGCAGATCGCACCAGCGCTGATGCGCGATGAGAAGGTGCTGATCGTGGCTCACGGCAACAGCTTACGGGCCTTGGTGAAGCACCTCGACGGTATCAGCGACGAAGACATCATGGGGCTCAACATCCCCACGGGTATCCCCCTGCTGTACGAGCTGAACGACGACCTCTCGCCCATCGCTAGCCGATACCTGGGCGATCCGGAGGCTGCTCGCAAGGCTGCGGAAGCGGTGGCGAACCAAGCCAAGGGTTAAACCGCGCAAGAGAGTCGCCGCGATCCCAAGGCTTTTGATGCTTGGGCTGATGAACCGGGCTTCCGAATCTGTCATGGATTTGGGGGCCCGGTCGCGTTGAGTGGGGATGGGTTGGGCGGCGGCCACAGAGTGTAGATTGCCGGTCTCGGGGCGGGCGCTGACAGTGAGGATTCTTCCTCACGATGATCAAGCTCGGAGTATGGTCGCGGTTGACGTTGAGCTCCGACGTTTGCTGATAAGGCTGGGCGAACTCGATGTATGAGAACTAATAAATGTATCGGGACCGTGCCGCTGGGCTCCGTTGATGATGGAAGCCCATGGATCAGTCAAGCGGCGTTAGCCTGTGGAGGAGGATCAATACGAGAGCGAATTCAGGGAGCTGGAGAGCTTTGTCGTAGAGAGGGGCTCAATGTCCGACGGTCTGGGCCTTTGCATTGAGTTAGGCCGATGTATTTCACAAGGAATAGAGACGAAGGAGAGAGTGATGAACATGTGTAAGAGAACGTCCGTTGCATTCGCAACTGTGTGCTTGATAGGGCTCTGCGGGCCGGCGATCCAAGCGAGTGTGATCTATGTTGATAATTCGCATACCGGGCCGTTTCAGGGAACGCTGACGAACCCCTACGCCAAGCTGACCACGGCGATGCAGAATGCTACGGCGGGAGACGCGATTCGTGTCGCCAAGGGAAACAAGACATACAACATCGCCGATAACGGTGAAACCTACCCTCTCGACCTCAAGAGCGAGGTTGATATTCGGGGGTTTGGCATCGGCGAGGCGAACTACCCAAGCGTCGGTGGAGACGTGAACGACTCAGCGGTGAAGGGGGGCTTCCGGGCGGAGGCATTTACCGGAAGTATCACGGGCGTCTATATCAGCAAGATTCGATTTGTTGCGGAAGACTCTTCAGGGAAGGATGCGCCCAGTGCTGTGTCTCTGGCGGTCAAGAGCGGGGAGTCTCTGGATGTTGAACTTGTGAGCTGCGTGTTTGAACGTTCGGAAATGAACGACGGCAGTTCAGCGGATAAGCCGAGCCTCTTGGCGTTGGTGGGTGAAGGCAGCTGTGACTTGACCGTGGATCAGTCGACGATCGAGCCCAACGAAGCTGGGGGCATTGAGCTGGACGCCGGCTTAGAAACAGGTTTTTCTGAAGCCTCGACCCAGGATCTCACCGTCTCTCACTGCACCTTTTCTCTCGGAACGAGCGAAGCAGCAGCCTATGCGATTCGCCACTTTGTGACGGCTGACAACTGTGACGATACGAGCGGCAATGACCTCTTCAGGAACGTCATTGATTCTCGTTCAGCGAGTTCCCCGTACGGGTTTTCCCAGGGAATTGTCTTGGGCTCAAAGGGTCTGAATAGCGGGGTCGCTACCATGCTGAAGACGTATAACTCGGTTTGGCGGAACTTGATTGCTGGCTGTCGAAATGACGGTCTGAGCTTCTTGATTGAGACGGATGCCAATATTGACAGTGATGCCTCAGTCCGCTGTTGGGAAGTGAACCAAAATGAAATTCGAGAAAACGGCAGCGCTGGCATTCTCATCGACCTGGGGGATGGGCTGGATCCCTATGGCTATTTCAACGTTCGAACGAACAGCAATCTGATCGTGGAGAATGATGTGGGAATGGAAATCGTCGGATTTTCGTCACTGCCGGCTATCCAGCTCCAGATGATGAACGACACTGTTGCCTACAACACCGGCTATGGCTTGGAGATGGACAACTCGGTCATCGTGACGGATGTTGAGAACAGTCTCTTCTGGTACAACAATTCGGGTGGCGCTCAGTACGGTGGCACAGGAGGGTGGGCTTACACTGGTGCCTTCTGCTTCTCTTACAACAACTGGCAGGGGAGCCCTTCGTCGGTCCTTGGGAACATCGACTCCGTGCCGGAGTTTGTCGATTATCTCAATGGTGACTATCACCTAGCAGCCTGTGCGTAAAGTGCCGTGATGGCGAGTGCGCCTCGGTGGTGCCAGATCGAGACGGCGAACCGGATTCGAATCAGTGGATTCGTTGAGGATTCGGCAACGAAGAGCTGGCGCCACCGAGGCCTGCTCGGCGCGCGGCACTTTACGCACAGGCTGCTAGACCCGAACGCTTCCAGCACTCCCTGCATTGATGCTGGAGACAACACGCCGTGTCAGTGACACCCCCTGCTGAGGAGCGATTTTGAAGGGGAGGATCGAAAAATTGATGGTGACGACGATGACACTGCAACGGTCGATCTGGGCGCGGATGAATACAACCCAAGCTAGCAGGTGACGTTGGCTGGGAAGAGTTGGCTGCGCCTTCACGGGGCTGTCTTTCTTGGCTCCGTTGCAAACGAAGAGGGCCCCCGAATCCGCAGTGGATTCGGGGGCCCTGTTTCGTGGGGGAGATGTCCCCCGACGCGAACAGTCGGCGAGTCTTGCTCAGAAGACCAACGTGCTCTTCACGGGCGAGACTGCGTAGATGACCGGGTTGAAGTGGGCCACCTGGGTGAAGATGTTGTAGAAGCCCATGCCTCCGAACGTGGGGTTAATGGGCACGATGATCGTGCCCACACCGGCTGCGTTGCTCGGAATCGCCAGTACAGGGATCATCGTGTTGAGCACGCTGAAGCCCTTGTAGATGAACTGGTTGTTGTTGAAGCCGAGCAAGAAGTAGTTCACGTCACCAGGACTTGAGGCGAAGGTCCACACGGCCTGGGTATCGGCGAACGTGTTGATCGTGCTCGGACTCTGGAACACAGGTGGGTTGGCCGCCACGTAAGTCAGAGCCAGGGGGCTGCTGGTGCCACCGGGGTTTGTGGCCGTCACGTTGACCGGACCGAGAGCCGTGGCGCTGGGCGCGTTGAAGATCAGGGTGGTGTTGGTCTGAGTGATCACATCCGAGCCCGAGACCACAACGCCGTTCACTGTGAGAGCCGTGACTTTCAGCAAACTCGTACCGGTCACGGTGATCTGACTCCCCAAGGCGTTGCTTGTGGAGGGGTTAAACGCAGTGATGGTCGGCGGGGGCGGGGGCAGCGCATCGTCGAGACAGTTTGCGCTGTTCTTCTCGTTGTTGATCGAGTTCTTGGCGCTGTTGCCGAAGCTGGTCACGCTGCCACAACCACCGAGACCCGAGCACATGATCTTGCAGTCACCCTGGCCATCGCAGTGACCGGCTGACCAGTTGTGCCCGAGCTCGTGAGCGGTGAGGGCCGTACGGAAGGTGATGTTGGAGGTGAAGCGCGACTCGGAGAGGCCGTAGCCCTGTCCGGAGCTGCAGATCACGCCGAGGAACGCGATACCGATCACGCCGCCCTGAATGTTCTTGCCGGTGAAGAGGTGGGCAATATCCCGTTGCACGGCTTGTTGGTTGTTGGTCCAGTGGTTTTGAAACTGGCCGAGCAGGGTGCCGGGGTTGGTGCTGCCATAGGGGTCTGGCTCGGCGGTACGCACGATGATCGTGGTGATCTCGTAGAGAATGTTCGAGTCCGGCTGGTAGATGTTCTCCACCCGGTCGATGATGTTCTCGATGTCCGCTTCGGTGTTGCTGACCGAGGAGCCGTTCTTGTTGTAGAACTCCACGTCAGCGTCACAGGCGATTTCGCAGATCACATCGTCGCCTATCCCAGAGAAGCTGCCTCCTGAGGGCGGGGGAGAGACCGTGCCAGCGACGGGAATGGCACCGCCGCAGGTCAGTCCACGGTCGATGTTGTTGCTGCTGTTGTAGACCACGTAGTCGTTGCTGCCGTAGCTCGGTGAGACGCTGCGAGCGGGCTGAACGCCCCACAGAGGTTGGTCATCGTGCAGGTAGATCAACGCTTCGAGCTGACCGTCGATGATCGATGCCGAGACACGACTTCCGGGGACTTCAGCAACAACGCCGCGCCAGATCTTGCTTTCGCCAGCATCCACTTCGACGTAGGAGCCGTCGGCCACTTGCTTGAGCACCTCAAAGTGCTCCTCGGAGCGCACCGACCAGCGGTGCAGGTTCAAGGTGTTCAGCTGGCCATCCAGCGAAAGCTGCACGGTCACAGCGCCGGTCTGCGCTGGGGGCAGGTTCACGGTTTGGATGGTGAAGTCGCCCACGTCGAGGGCTTCGATGAACGACTCGCGATCTGCGAGCTGAGCCGCAGAGATGATGTCGAACTGAGCGGACGCCGGGACGGCGAAGGCTGCAGCGACGGTGAGCGCGGAGAGAGTGCGCAGAGCAGTGAACATGGGGGACTAACTCCAGGACATGAAGGTGGATGTGGGAGAGAGACGTTGCCTCGCCGGGAAAGATTCGGGGTCCATCGGCGAACGGCAGGCCGCAAGTCTAACGGCAAACGTCAGCTTGAGTGCGGATAACGAGGAGACAAAGCGCTCCTGGGCTACCAATTGGCAGCAGAAAACCCGCGCTGCGATCGTTGGCCAGGCGGCGGCAGACGCGCCTTGTCACAGGGCCTAACAACATCTCAGCCAGCAGCGCCGGATCGGGGCTGCTGGCTGAGATGAGTCTGCTCGCGGGAGCGAACGCCTCGTGAGGCGGCGGCCCTGGGGCCGTCTATGACCCTATTCGACGCCTGCAGCGGCGGCTTTCAGGTAGCCCCGGTTCAGCTCGGCGATGAAGTCCACGGAGATCTCTTTGGGGCAGACTGCCGAGCACTCGTAGTAGTTGCGACAGTTGCCGAAGCCCAGGCCGTCCATGGAGTTGACCATGTCGACCACCCGCTGCGGTGCCTCGGGCTGACCTTGGGGCAAGTGAGCCAGATGGCCCACTTTGGCGGCCACGAAGAGCATGGCGGAGGCATTGGGGCAGGCGGCCACGCAGGCACCACAGCCGATGCAGGCCGCTGCATCCATGGCCTTGTCGGCCTCGGCCTTGCCGATGGGTACGGCGTTGGCGTCCGGTGCACCACCGGTATTCACCGAGATGAATCCGCCGGTTTGAATCATCGTGTCGAGGGACGAACGATCCACCGTGAGGTCTTTGATCACCGGGAAGGCCTTGGCCCGGAAGGGCTCGACGTTGACGGTGTCGCCATCCTTGAAGGCGCGCATGTGCAGCTGGCAGGTGGTGGTGCCTGTCCAGGGGCCATGGGCCTGGCCGTTGATCACCAGGGAGCACGTACCGCAGATGCCCTCGCGGCAGTCATGGTCGAAGGCGATGGGCTCCTTGCCATCGAGCTGCAGCTCTTCGTTGATGCCGTCGATGACCTCGAGGAAGGAGGCGTCCGGGCTGGCGTCGGGAACCGTGTGGGCTTCCATTTTTCCGGTTGCGGCGGCGCTCTTCTGGCGCCAGATGTTCAGGGTCAGCTTCATGGTGGCGTGCCCTACTTGTAGCTGCGGGTGGCGAGGTGAACGTTGTCGAACTGCAGGGCTTCTCGGTGTTCTTTGGGGGCCTTGCCCTCACCGGTCCACTCCCACACGGAGGCATGGCAAAAGTCTTCGTCGTTCCGCACGGCTTCGCCCTCTTCGCTCTGGTGCTCCACGCGGAAGTGACCACCGCAGGATTCGTCGCGGGTGAGCGCGTCCTGGGCCATGGTCTCGGCGAATTCTAAGAAGTCGGCGACTCGGCCAGCTTGCTCGATGGCACTGTTCATCTCGTTCTTGCCACCGACCACCTTGACGTCCCGCCAGAACTCTTCGCGCAGCTCGGGGATGCGCTGCAGAGCTTCTTCGCAGCTTTTCTTGCTGCGAGCCATGCCCACCTTGTCCCACATGAGCCGGCCCAGCTCGCGATGGAAGCTGTCTGGGGTGCGCTTGCCGGACGCAGACATGAGCTTGGTCATGCGCTCGTTGATCTCTGCTTCGACGCGAGCAAACTCAGGATGATCCGTAGAGATCTTCTCGGGCTTGTGAGTCGCGAAGTAGTGGCCAATGGTGTACGGCAGCACGAAGTAGCCGTCGGCCAAGCCTTGCATGAGCGCGCTGGCGCCCAGGCGGTTACTGCCGTGGTCGCTGAAGTTCGCCTCGCCGATCACGTGCAGACCGGGCAGGGTGCTCATCAGGTTGTAGTCGACCCAGAGCCCGCCCATGGTGTAGTGCGGCGCCGGGTAGATGCGCATGGGCACGGAGTACGGGTCTTCATCCGTGATGCGCTGGTACATGTCGAACAAGTTGCCATAGCGCTGAGAGATGGCGTCCTTGCCCACGCGGCCGATGGCGTCCTCGAAGTCGAGGTACACGCCGTAGCCACCGGGGCCCACGCCCTGCCCTGCGTCGCAGGCTTCTTTAGCGCTGCGGGACGAGATGTCCCGAGGAGCCAAGTTGCCGAAGCTGGGGTACTTGCGTTCGAGGTAATAGTCGCGCTCAGCTTCGGGGATGGCCCCTGCTGCGCGGCTGTCGCCCTGAGACTTAGGTACCCAAACCCGGCCGTCGTTGCGCAGAGACTCGCTCATCAAAGTGAGCTTGCTCTGGTGGTCGCCGCTCACCGGAATGCACGTGGGGTGAATCTGGGTGTAGCAAGGGTTGGCGAAACCAGCGCCACGCTTGTGCGCCCGCCAAGCGGCGGTGACGTTGCAGCCCTTGGCATTCGTCGAAAGGTAGAAGACGTTGCTGTAGCCGCCGGTGGCCAAGACCACCGAGTCGCCAGCCCAACGTTCGATCTTACCGCTGACCAGATCGCGGGTGATGATGCCGCGGGCCGCGCCGTCGACCACGACCACGTCGAGCATCTCTGAGCGGGTGTGCATAGTCACTGCGCCCAAGCCGATCTGACGGCTCAGCGATGAGTAGCAACCGAGCAGCAGCTGCTGGCCCGTTTGCCCGCGAGCGTAGAACGTGCGGCTCACTTGCGCGCCGCCGAACGAACGGTTGGACAGCTGTCCGCCGTACTCCCGAGCGAAGGGCACGCCGGTGGCCGTGCACTGATCAATGATGTTGTTGCTGACCTCGGCCAGGCGATGGACGTTGGCTTCACGAGAGCGGAAGTCGCCCCCCTTCACCGTGTCGTAGAACAGCCGGTAAATGCTGTCCCCATCGTTCTGGTAGTTCTTGGCGGCGTTGATGCCGCCCTGGGCCGCGATGGAGTGGGCCCGGCGAGGACTGTCCTGGAAACAGAAGCAGTGCACGTCGTAGCCCAGTTCGGCCAGGGTGGCCGCCGCTGAACCGCCAGCGAGCCCGCTGCCCACCATCAGCACGGTGTACTTGCGCTTGTTGGATGGGTTGATCAGCTTCATCTCGAAGCGGTGCTTCTGCCACTTCTCGGCGATGGGGCCGTCGGGGATCATAGAGTCGAGTTGCATCAGTCAGGCTCCCGTGTGTCCACCCACCAGGCCGGTGAGTACAGCGATGGGGATAGCGGCGTTGCCCAGAAAAAGGGCCCAGGCCAGGGAACGCCCCAGCTTTTGCAGCAGGGGTGCGTAGGCCTTATTAGTCAGGCCCAGGGTCTGAAACACGCTGGCGATGCCGTGGTGCAAGTGCAGCCCCAGGGCGGCCATGGCAGCGATGTACAGAATCGCCACGAGGGGCTGGCTGAAGCCGGCGATGACCATGGCGTAGACGTCGGGGTGGGCCCCGGCGTCCATGGCGATCTGGCGGTGTTCGGGGTGCGCCACGCCCAGGGTGAAGTGGGCGATGTGGTAGGCCACGAAGAGCAGCACGGTGAGGCCGCTGAGCAGCATCAGCCGGGTGGCCGGGTTGGCGGCCACCTTGCCCACGGGGTCTACGTAGGCCACCGGGCGGGCAGCTTTGTTCTCGGAGGCGAGCTTGACGGCCACAGCGATGTGGACCACGAAGACGAAGAGCAGACCGCCGCGAGCGACCCAGAGCAGAGCGCCCAGGTCTTGCAGCCCAGCCGCGTAGGCGTTGAGCGCCTCCGGGCCCAGAAAGATCTGCAGATTGCCGAGCAAATGGCCGACCACAAAACCCAGCAGGGCGAGCCCCGTGAGGGCCAAGATCGCCTTGCGCCCGACGGACGAACCGAGAAGACGTACCAGCCACTTCATTTGCTGCTCTCCGCACTCGACGTGGGGTTGTCGTCGGTGGGTGTTCGGCCCATGGGCTTGCCGCGAATCGTCGCTGCGCCCATGGCCCAAGGGGGCCATTCTCTGCAATGAAAGGGGGGCGATTGTACCGATGAAGGGAGCAGCTTCCCAGGCATAGGACTCTGCTCAATGGGTTTGGACGCTGGGCAAGCCAGGTCTTTCTGGCTGCAGCGGCCGATCTGGGTCATCGATCAGCGGGCATGGGCCCGCAAGTCAGCTGCGATCGTCACGACAAGGTTGAGCGGTCAGGCAGGGCTTTTGGGGGCGCCGCCTCAGCGCGAGAGCCTGTCGCCAGAGGCGTGGCCAGGACTCCCGAAGGCCCCCGGACGGCTCAGCGAGTCCCCGGGAGCGCGGGGACTCACACCTCAAGAGTTCACCGGGGGGACTTTCTGGGGGATGATTACCGGGGTCATGCCCCGCCTCTTCGTCGCCGTCGAACTCCCCGAGCCGCTCAAAGAGCGCCTGGCAGCCCTGTGCCACGGGGTGCAAGGGGCCCGCTGGGTGACCGACGGCCAGTTCCATATCACCCTGAGCTTCTTGGGCTCGCTCGAAGGCCCCCTGGCCCGGCAGCTTCAGCAGGGTTTGGCGGGAGTGCGCTGCGACCCGTTCACCCTGCGCTTATCCGGCATCGGCCACTTCCCACCCCGAGGGAAGCCCAAGGTGCTCTGGGTCGGGGTCGAGCCCCACGACGAGCTCCGCCAGCTGAAGACCCGAGTGGACTCCCAGCTCAAGCGCCTGGGAATCACGGTCGAGGCTCGCCGTTACGCGCCCCACGTCACCTTGGCGCGCATGTCCAAGCCAGCCATGGCGCCCCTGCTGCAGTACATCGGTGATCACGTCGCCTTCGAGACGGAAGAATTCGCCGTGGCTGACTTTCAGCTGTTTTCCAGCGTGCTCGGCCGGGTGTCGGCGGTGCATCGGGTGGAGGCGAGCTACCCCTTGATGGGGCGCTGAGGTGGGTGGAGGGCTAAGCCCTCCACCAGCCTATTCCTTCTCTCGGGGCATCAAGCCCAACAGCACGCCCAGTGCCAGCACGCCCACGGAGATCCAGGGGAAGTACGCGAAGGCCTGGCTCTCGCCCCCGGCCATGGGGCCGCCGGCACCCTCACCGCCGGACATGTCCACGAAGCCTTGGCCGAAAGCGCTCGCCGTGAGCCCGAGCACGAGGGTGATCGCGGCCAGGGAGCGCACCTTGGTGCGGGGCATGACAGCGAGCCAGAGAGCGAGCAGCAGCCCTAGGATCATCACGCCGCTGGGGCCGACCCAGGGTGCGTTGCTCAGAATCAGCGGGTCGCGCAGGGGCAGGCCGTCTTGCTCTTCGGGCAGCGAGACCAGCAGGGTGTCCAGGCTGGCCAGCTCCGTGCGCACTTCGGCGATGAACGGGGCGTAAGGATAGTCCTCAAGCAAAGTGCCGTAAGTTACTGCTGTGGCGTCATCTATGCCCGCTTTGGCTACGAGCTTTGCGGCGTCGTAACCTTGGAAAGCCAGGTCGTCGGTGTCGAAGGCGACGGTGCCGACGGAGGCCAGGACGGCCACGGCGAGGAACATCAGCGGCGTCTTCATGAAGGGGCTCTGGGGGTGGGCTGGGCGATGGCTGGAGCAGTGTCACGGAGGGCTTAAGAAAACCTCCGGTCAAGCTGGCGCGCCATGATCGCTGCTGGGCCGCCCGTTGGCTATGGTGGCGCGCCTAGCCGGCGCCCCGCTGACACGTCTCACGGCGCCAAGATCCCCCTGCGAGAGCTTCCATGACCGCCACCCGGGTGAAAGTACCCCTGCTCGACCTCAAGGCTCAGTACGCGCCGATCCGCGACGATGTTCACGCTGCGGTGAAAGAGGTCCTCGATTCGATGGCTTTCATCGGTGGGCCCTTCGTGCAGAAGTTCGAGGGGGAGCTGGCGGCCTATGTGGGTGCAAAGCACGCGGTGGGCGTCTCTTCGGGGACCGACGCACTGCTCGTGGCCATGATGGCCCTGGGTGTGGGTCCGGGTAGCGAGGTGATCACCTCGCCCTACACCTTCTTTGCCACCGCTGGCTGCATCGACCGCCTGGGCGCCAAGTGTGTCTTCGTGGACATCGACCCGGCCACCTACAACATCGACCCGGAAGCCATCGAAGAGGCGATCACCGAGAAGACCAAGGCGATCATGCCGGTGCACCTCTTCGGTCAGACCGCCGACATGGCCCCGATTCGGGCCATCGCTAAGAAGCACAACCTGCCCATCATCGAAGACGCGGCCCAGGCTATTGGCGCCAAGGACAGCGACGGCGTGATGGCTGGGGTCCTGGGCACCGTAGGCTGCTTCTCCTTCTATCCCAGCAAGAACCTGGGTGCGGCGGGGGACGGCGGCATCATCACCACTAACGATGATGAGCTGGCTCACAAGATGTCGATCATGCGCAACCACGGCATGGAGCCCGCGTACCACCACGAGATCATGGGTGGCAACTTCAGGCTCGACGGCATCCAGGGGGCAGTGCTCTCGGTGAAGCTGCCGCACCTCGATGGCTGGGCCGATGGTCGCCGGGCCAACGCCGAGCAGTACCGCGAGATGTTCGACGCCAAGGGGCTCAGCGAAGTGGTGAGCTTGCCAGCGGTGCGCGAGGGCGTGCACCACATCTACAACCAGTTCACCATTGGCGTGGCGTCTGACACCCGCGACTTACTCTTGCAGCACATGCGCGACAACGACGTGGGCTGCGGTATTTACTACCCGTCTGGCTGCCACACCCAGCCTTGTATGGCGCACCTGGGCTACAGCCTAGGCGACTTCCCCAAGGCTGAGGCAGCGGCGTTGGAGACCATCGCCATCCCGGTGTTCCCAGAGCTGACCGACGATCAGAAGAGTTCGGTGGTCGATGTGATTGGCGAGTTTTTCGGGGTCTGACGTCACGTGTGCGGCATTGCCGGCAAGCTTTGGCTGACCTCTGACCGACCGGGGGATGCTTCCACCGTGGCGGCTATGGTGGCGGCCCTGGCACACCGTGGCCCTGACGGCCGCGGTGTGGTGTCGAGCGGTCCCGCTGCCTTGGGTCACCGGCGCTTGTCCATCGTCGATCTGAGCGAGCGGGGCAGCCAGCCCATGGCGTCCCTGGATGGACGCTTGCTGCTGGTGGCCAACGGCGAGATCTATAACCACAAAGAGCTGCGGGCAGAACTCTCGGCCAAGGGCCACCGCTTTCGCTCGGACAGTGACAACGAAGTGCTGCTGCCGCTCTACCGCGAGTATTGGCAGAGCGAAGGCCCCGGGTGCCTCGACCGCATCGACGGCATGTTCGCCTTCGCCCTTTGGGACAAAGACGCCCGGCGCTTGGTGCTGGCCCGGGACCGCATGGGCCAGAAGCCCTTGGTCTACGCTGCCACCGACGAGTCGATCGTCTTTGCTAGCGAGCTCTCTGCACTGACCGCCGAGCCCACCCTCGATCGCACGCCGAACGACGACGCCTTGGCGGACTATCTCGCCTTTCGCTGTGTGCCCCATCCCAGCTGCGCCTGGAAGGGTGCGGCGAAGTTGCCCGCGGCACACGCGCTGGTCGTCGAAGACGGCGCCGCGAGCTTGCACTGCTATTGGCGTTTATCCCCGGGGATGGACGAGTCGCCTTATCCGACGCTCGATGATGCGGCTGACGAAGTGTTGGCGCGCCTCGACACTGCGGTCTCCCGGCGGCTCATGGCGGACGTCCCGGTGGGGGCCTTGCTGAGTGGCGGCGTCGATTCGGCGGCGGTGGTCGCGCTCATGGCCCGCCACCTCGACCATCCCGTGAAGACCTTCACCATCGGCTTCGACGACCCGGCTTACGACGAACGGATCGGCGCCCGGGCCGTGGCCAACTTGGTGGGTAGCGAACACCACGAGCGGCTGGTGGCTCCCGACGCCATGTCGATTCTCGACAAGCTCACGGCTCACTACGGCGAGCCCTTCGCGGACAGTTCGGCGATCCCGACGTTCTTGGTGAGCGAGCTGGCGGCTGAGTCTGTCAAGGTCGTGCTCACGGGGGATGGGGGCGACGAGGCCTTCGCAGGCTACGACCGCTACCGTGCGCTCGACCTGGCTGAGCGCTTGTCTGGGGGCGTTCTGGGCCGTCCACTGTCTGCGGCCGTGCGCGGAGCGGCGTCCATGGCCGGGTTGTTTGGCGCCGGTGGACACCGTTCGGTCTCCACGCGACTGACACGCTTCGCCGACGGACTCGATGCTGCGCCTCGGCAGCGCAATCACCTCTGGCGCCTCGCGAGTTCGACGGCCCGGTTGTCGTCGTTGATGACTCCCGAAGGGCGGCAGCGCCTGGGCACGCCGTCGCACTACGGGCCTCGGGGCGGGCAACCGCTCTCGCTCAACCAGGCTCTGGTGCTCGACGTGGAGAAGTATCTCCCCGACGACATTTTGGTGAAGCTCGACATCGCCTCCATGGCCCACTCCCTCGAAGCGCGCAGCCCGTTTCTTGATCGGGAGCTGATGGAGTTCGCGGCGTCACTGCCAGGGCGGCTCAAGCTGGCGCCACCGGGGAGCCCGGGGCAGCGCCCTGGGAAGCCCCGGGGCAAGTGGGTTTTGCGTCATGCCTTGCGTCAGCTGCTGCCAGCGGATGTGCTGTGGGGCAAGAAGCAAGGCTTCGGCGTGCCCCTGGACGCTTGGTTTCGTGGGCCGCTGTTGGGCCACGCTCGCGACGTGCTGTTGTCCCCTGAAGCTCGGGGGCGCGGGTTGTTTGACGGCGAGCGCGTGGGCCGCTTGATCGACGCCCACGCCCGACGAGATGTTGCAGCCCACGAGCTTCTGTTTACCCTGCTCGTACTCGAACGATGGTTTCTTGCTGAGGATGACCGATGACTGAAGTCCGTGACAATCTGCTGTGCTGGATGGACCTGGAAATGACAGGGCTCGATCCGCAGCAAAACGTGATCATCGAGATCGCCACGTTGCTCACCGATGCCCAGCTGAACATCGTGGCGGAAGGGCCAGAGATCATCATTCGTGCGAACGACGCCGAGCTGTCGAAGATGATCCCCATCGTGCGCAAGATGCACGCTAAGTCGGGGCTCACCGAAAAAGTGCGCACCTCGTCCGTGAACATTGCCGATGCTGAGTTAGAGACGCTCGGGTTTCTGAAGGAGCACTGCAAGAAGGGCAAGATCCCCTTGTGTGGCAACTCGATCTGGTGTGACCGCATGTTCTTGAAACTGCAGATGCCTAAACTCGATGCGTTCTTGCACTACCGCTGCATCGACGTGAGTTCGTTCAAAGAGTGCGCCACCCGCTGGAACATCGCCGAGATTGCGGGTGCCCCACGCAAGGGTGATCAACATCGGGCCATGGGCGACATCAAAGAGTCCATCGCCGAGTTGTTGCACTACAAAAACCGTTGGTTGGCGCCACCGAAAGCCAAAGCTGAGAAGGCCGAAGGGGAGTCCAAGTCGTGAGCGCTGCCAAACGTCGCAACTACTGGCTGGTGAAGTCCGAGCCGAATGTCTATTCGATTCATGATCTCGAACGGGACGGCAAGACCATGTGGGACGGCGTGCGCAACTACCAGGCGCGCAACCTCATGCGCGATGACATGGCCGACGGCGACCAGGTGCTTTTCTATCACAGCAACGCCAAGCCCATGTGCGTGTCGGGCCTGGCCGAAGTGGTCGGGGAGAGCTATCCCGATCCGACGGCCTTCGACAAGACGGACAGCCACTTCGATCCCAAGTCAGACGTGGCGAACCCCACGTGGGTCTTGGTCGACATCGGCCACGTCGAGACGTTTGCCGTCCCGGTCGATCGCCCGACCCTGGCGGCAGAGCCCGCTTTGGCCGACATGATGCTGCTGCGCAAGGGCAGCCGGCTCAGCGTGCAGCCCGTGACCGCAGCCGAGTACAAGACGGTGGTGAAGCTGGCCAAGCGCGAGGCAGCGTCAGGATGAGACCTAGCTGACAACGGTGGGGCAGTCCGGGTCGGGGATGGCTTTCGGCAGCCTGGGCGCGGCCATTGTGAATCAGCTCTTCGGCTACTCGGTCAGCGGAGAACTCCTGGCCATCGACCGCGCCGGGGCTCAGACGGTCCTTGGCACGGGCTTCGATGGCGGCGACCTCGCCTTCGGTCCCGACGGAGCGCTCTACGCCTCCCAGTCGAGTTCGGGCAACATCTTTCGCATCGCTCCCCTTGGGCAGTGGCTGGACCAGGGCTGCGCGCTCACCGGCGTCGCTGGAGACCCTGTGCTCGTGGGCGCGGGGACGCTCCTCGCGACCAGCAACAACGGGGTCGACCTGAGCAACGCCGCGCCCGGGGCCCTCGCAGGCCTGTTCGTTGCCTTCTCGTCCGCGCCTGTGCCTTTCAAAGGCGGCACGCTCAAGCCCTTCCCTTTCTTGGCCCCAACGTTCCAGATGAGCAGCCCTCTGGGGGAGATCGAGCTGCCCTTCGTGATGCCCGTGGGTGTCCCCGCAGGGACGGAACTCTGGGTATAGTGGGGTATCCAGGACCCAGCGGCGCTCCAAGGTGTGGCCCTTTCCAACGCACTTCTGGGTGTCACGCCGTAGCGCTGCGCCGAGCGTTGTGTGCTTGGCTGGCAAGGCAGCTGCCGAAGCTGTCCTGATCGCAGGGACTCATGCCCTCGCCAACGACCCTGTAGCGAAGTAGCATGGGGCTGCTCGTAGCCTGCCGGTGAGCTGTCCGGCGAGGTTCCCCCGACCTGACAACCCCCGAGCCAGCTGGCCGCGCGACGGCCCCTTGGCGCTTCTTACGGAGTTCGACTGATGGCCCTGATCCCCATGCGCGTTCTGCTTGACCATGCCGCCGAGAACAACTACGGCGTGGCTGCGTTTAACGTCAACAACATGGAACAGATCCAGTCGATCATGATGGCCGCCGCCGAGACTGAGTCGCCGGTGATTGTGCAGGCCTCTCGGGGCGCCCGCTCTTATAGCGATGACAACTATCTGCGGCATTTGATGCTCGCTGCCGCTGAGCTGAACCCGAACATTCCTGTGGCCATGCACCAAGACCACGGCAACTCGCCGACCACCTGCATCAGCGCCATGAAGATGGGCTTCACCTCGGTGATGATGGATGGCTCCCTCGAAGAGGACGGCAAGTCGCCCGCCTCGTGGGACTACAACGTGCGCGTGACCAAGGAGGTTGTCGACTATGCCCACGCCCGTGGCGTGACGGTCGAAGCCGAGCTCGGTTGCCTCGGTGGCATCGAAGACGGACAGGGTGCCGGCTTCAGCGAAGAAGAAGCCCAAAACCACCTCACTGATCCCAAAGAGGCCGGCGACTTTGTAGAGGCCACGGGCTGCGACGCCCTGGCGGTAGCCATCGGCACGAGCCACGGCGCCTACAAGTTCAAGAAGAAGCCCACGGGCCAGGTGCTGCGCATGGACGTGATTCGTGAGATTCACGAGCGCATGCCCAACTGTCACATGGTCATGCACGGCAGCAGCTCTGTTCCGAAGGAGTTGATCGACATCATCAATGCTCATGGTGGCGAGATGCCTGAGACCTACGGTGTGCCCGTCGAGGACATCCGCGAGGGCATTCAGCACGGCGTGCGCAAGATCAACGTGGACACTGATAATCGCCTCGCGATTACAGGCGCCATTCGCAAGGCCTTGGCCGAGAATCCCGCCGAGTTCGACCCGCGTTACTACCTCAAGCCGGCTCGCGCTGCCATGGCTGAGGTTTGCAAGGCGCGCATGATTTCTTTCGGTCAGGCCGGCCACGCGAGTGGTGTGGCCAGTAAGACTTTGGCTGATATGAAGAGCTTCTACGCAGGCTGAGTCCCAGGCCGGCGTGAATGGCGGTTAGATTGGCGCGGGTCATCGCGCCCTCTTCTGCCCGTTCCCTTCGGAGCTTGGTCACCATGTCGCACAGTCCCCTGTGTTGCCTCGTTGTGGGTGCTGCGTTGTTTGCAGCGGCGCCACTTTCTGCTCAGCTCACGTCGACCGGTTCGGGGGGCCAGGCAGAAGCCCTGGCGACCATCAGGGCCAAGCCCATGGCCACGATGGTCACGGGGGAGCATCAGCCGAACTTGATCGAGGTCAAGTTTGAACACGGCTCGCAGGTGCGACTGCAAGGGGGGCTGTTTGAACGTGGCGGTGAGCTGCTGCACAGCGTCAATGTGACCTTGGCTGTGCGCGGCGCCCAACCCCGGCGCATGTTCACCCAGTCGGACACTTGGCTTGACGGTTGGCGCAAGACAGGCGAAGAGCGCAGCGGACTCGCTCTGCACGAACTGAAGACCTTCTACTTCATCGATGTGCCTCCGGGGCAGCCGGTGGGCTTGCTCTGCGACGAGCTGAACGCCCACGACATCGTGACCTTGGCCTGGCCTGCTCCGAGCGGCGGCGACCCGCTGTGGAGCCCCACGGCACTGCTCCCTGCCCCGGAGCAGTTGGGCGGTACAGAAGGCGGCACTCCGAATCTCCAGGGCAACCAGGGTTATCGAGCGCCTGCACCCGAGGGCATTGGCGCGGAATTCGGCAACGCCTTCAGCGGAGGTCGGGGCATCGGTGTCACCATCGCCGATTGCGAAACCGGGTGGACAGACGATCACGAAGACCTGGCCGCGAACATCGCTGGGCAGTTCGTAGGCTTCCAGTCGCCGCCTTACCCGTGGGATCACGGCACAGCAGTCATGGGCGAGATTCTCAGCGGGGCCAACGGCTTTGGCACCCGAGGTATCGCCTGGGAAGCGGCCGGGCTGATGTCGACCCACTCGCCTAGCGGCGGCCCCCAGAACATCCCCGGGTCGGTGGTGAACGGCGCTGAGGCCGTGGGACCGGGCGATGTCGTAGTCATCGAGATTCAGTGCTCCGGCAGTGTGCCGGGCCCGTATCCCTGCGAGTTCGACCCGCCTATGTTCACGGCGGTGCAGACGGCCACAGCGAACGGCACTCACGTCATCGCGGCCGCAGGAAACGGCGGCAACAACCTGGATCAAGCGGCCTACGGCGGCGCCTTCGACCTGAATCAAGTGGACTCAGGAGCGGTCATGGTGGGGGCCAGCAACGGCGTGTCCTTGGTGGCGGCGAGCTTCAGCAATTACGGCTCACGGCTGACCAGTAGCGGCTGGGGTTTCAACGTGGCCAGCACGGGCTACGGCGATCTCTACGATGGTGGGCCCGAGACACTCGAATACACGAACACGTTCAACGGCACGAGCAGCGCCACGCCTATTGTCACGGGCGCGGCCATCGACTTGATTGCCATCCATCGCGAGGCCTTCGGAACGCACATCTCTCCGCTCGACTTGCGCGACTTGCTGGAGACCACGGGGACGGCGTGGCAAGGCACCAAGCAGATCGGCAATCGTCCAGACATGAGGGCTGCAGTGCGAGAGCTGGGTGTCCCAGAGATCGCGCTGGGGGGCAACCTGGTCCCGGGCGGCACCTTGTCGATCACTCACCAGGGTGAAGCGGGGGACGCCTACGCGTTGGTCTGGGCGTTCGGCTTGGCCTCCACACCGCTTCACTTGGCGCCCTATGGCTACCTTTACCTCGACCCCCTCTCAGCGAGCTTCTTGCCGGTCAACGGCATCGTGGGCGGCAGCGGACAAACCACCGACAACTACTTCATCCCCAACAACCCGAACCTCTCGGGGATCTCTACGTACTTTCAGTCCGTGCAGGTGTTCAACAACAAGCCGGGGACGGGCTCGCTGAGTAACTTCGCCCGCTGGGTGTTCCCTTAGCAGCCTGTGCGTAAAGCGCCGCGCGTCGAAGTCGGGGGCGAACCTCGCCAGCTACCAGCTATAGGATCTTCGACAACTCGGCGACCGCCCGGGCGTACAGCATCCGGGCGGCGTCGGGGGTGGAGACACCGACGATTTCGGCCACAGTGCTCCAATCGGAGCCCTCGTATTGGCGCACGATGATCACTTCGCGGTAGCGATCGCGGAGCTGGCCCAGGGCGTCCAAGACCGCGCCGGAGTCTTCGCTCTTGACCAAGTTTTCTAGGGGAGCCAGCCCCTTCTCTTCGGGCTCGAAGACGATCTCGCCACTTTCTTGGGCGTCTCTCAGGGCCACGAGCGCTACGTCTCGGCGGCTGTCCCGCTTCTGCGCGTGGTGGTAGTCGGCGGCGTCTCTGATCTGGTGCTCGGCGATCTTGCCGAGCCAGTGCAGCAGGCTGAGTTCGTCGCGCATCTCGAAGCGGTCAAAGGCTCGCACGGCACCGATGAAGGTGCGCTGGGCGATGTCCTCCGAGTCGAGCCGGTTGCGCAGCTGACGCCCTAAGCGCATGCCCACGATGCGTCGAACTCGCGGGTAGTAGCGCCCAAATAGCTCGTTCAGCGCGGACTGGTCGCCTGACTGGGCGAGGCGAACCAAGTCCATGGAACGGGTTGTGCGGTCATCGGCGCTGCTGTCGGTGTCGCTGTGGGGGGCGTCATCGGAGCCTGCTGCCGCAGACCCTGCCTCGCTCTGGCCCATGTGTTTAAAGCCTTGGTGAAGAATCGTGGGGCGGTCGGCAGACCTGCAGGTGGTCGCCGAGGGGGCCAGAATCGTACCGCATATTCTGGCTGTCCCTGCTACGTTGACAGAGGCGATCGTTCGGATTGCGGTGAAGCTCCGCTCTCAGCGCTAGCAGCCAAGTGTAATTCATGGCATGGCAAGACTCCTTCGACGACCAGCCAACGTGGTCAGGTGCGGGGGATTGGCAGGACTCGCTGGATATGGGCAGTAGCAATGAGCACTGAAGACGGGGGCGAGACGCCGCCAGACGACTCAGACAGTCCTGGGGACACCCACGATGGCGCTGAGGGTCTGCCTCCAGGGGGCCGCGATGGGCTTGAGGCAGATTTCTCTGGAGATGATTCTGAGAGCCCGGTCGACCAGGCCGTGGTGGCTTTCACCTACCGCCTGAGTGGCGGTGAAGATGTCGACCTGGACAAGTTCTTGGCCGACTATCCCGCTGAGCTGCGGGATGAAATCGGCCAGCTCTGTCGCCATGCCCGTTCGTTTCACCGGGCCATGGAAGACAGTAGCGCTGATTCTCACGGCGCTGTCGCTGGTCCCCCGGAGCGCATTGGGCCCTTTGCTTTGGGGCGCCTGCTGGGCCGCGGCGGTATGGCCGAGGTGTACTTGGCGACGGAAGAAGCGAACGGGGCGCCAAGCAGCGATGTGGGCCGGCAGGTGGCGCTCAAGGTGCTGCAGCTGAGCCCTGACGAGAGCGGCCGGGCTGAGGCTCGCTTTCGCCGAGAGGCTCAAACCGCATCGCGCCTTCAACATCCGGGCATCGCGGCGGTGTATTCGATCCATGAGCAGGCGGGCTTGCTAGCCATTGCCATGGAGTTTGTGCCCGGACGGAGCTTGGCGCGGATCCTGCGCGAGGAGCACGAGGCCGGGGATCGTGGGCAAGGCGCTGCTGATGCCGATTCGGCTGATGGTACTTCGGCTCCCGACATCGACGCGGCGGGCGCGGCTGCCATGATCGCCGCTGTGGCGGAGGCTCTCGAGCACGCCCACCACCAGGGTGTGATTCATCGAGACATCAAGCCCAGCAATCTCATGATCGATGAGGACGGGCAGCCCCACGTCCTCGATTTCGGCCTCGCCAAAGACGTGCGCGAGCTGTCGATCTCCCGCCAAGGCGACCTCGCCGGGACGCCGGCTTACATGAGTCCCGAGCAGGCCATGGCCAAACGGGTACGGGTGGACCACCGCACGGACGTGTTCTCCCTGGGTGTTGTGCTCTATGAGGCGCTGACCTTGCGTCGACCGTTTGAGGGTGATTCGGTCGACGAGGTGCTCTACGAGATCAGCTTTGGCGCACCGGCGCCAGTGATCGGCTTCAACGCCGAGGTGCCCGCTGACCTGGAGACGATCTGCCTGAAGGCCCTCGAGAAGAACCCGGACGACCGCTACGGCAGCGCCGGCTCGATGGCGCTCGACTTGCGTCGCTTCGTGGCTCACCGTTCCATCGAAGCTCGACGCCCGTCGTGGTTCACCCTGAGTCAGCGTCGGCTGGTGCGACATCGTTGGGCTGCAGCGTTGGTGCTGCTCGCGGTGGTGTTGTTGGGGGCGGCGGTGCCTTTCGCGAGCTGGTGGTCACACCGAGATCGCGTGGCTCAGACCATGGACCGCGTGGCGCTCACGATGGAGTCCGAGTTGAGCAGCCGGGCGCCAGAAGAACTGGTGGCTGATCTTGAGGCGTTCGAACAAATCGCCGCCGAGTTCGACGATCTTCCTGCAGAAGAAGCCGAGCGGCTGAACGCAGCGATCCAGCGCTTGCACAGCTACGGTCGGGACGAATACGAGAGCGGCGTCGCCGAGATCGAAGCTGCGTTTGGCGAAGCGGCAGGTGCCACTCCCTACGAGAGCATGCCGCGTTTTGCAGCTGGATCGCAGCGCTTGATGACAGCTGCGTTGCTGTCCCCGGACAAGGGCTTGCTAGCGGTGTTGGCTGCTCGAGAAGCATGGTTGCCCAGGTTGACCGTCACGTCTGATCAAGCTGGTGACCAAGTGCTGCTACAGCGCCTCGACCCTGTCCATCACCGGCTCCAAGGGGACCCGCTGCTGCTGGGGACCACGCCGCTGAACGATGTGTCGATCGAACCGGGCAACTACCGCGTGCTCGTGCTCCGTGAGGGCTTCGGCTTTGTGGAGCTGACTCGGCGCATCGAGCGGCCGCGGGCGCTGACGACTTGCGCTGTGGTTCTGCGGGAAAACGAAGCTGTGGGCGCCTCTATGGTCACCATCGAGACCGCTGAGTTCATGGTGGGCGATGGCACTCAAGAAGGCTCGCCGATCTACTACAAACAGCGTGTGAGTCTACCAACCTTTCAGATCGACGAGGCTGAGGTCACGAACGGCCAATACCACGAGTTTGTGAAAGCGACCGCTCACCGACGGCCACCGATGTGGCCAGAACCCTACGCCTCGTGGCTGGACGACCTACCCGTGGTCTCGGTCACTCGAGGGGATGCGACTGCCTACGCTGAGTGGGCAGGCAAGCGGCTGCCGACGAACTGGGAGTGGGAGCGTGCGGGGCGCGGGGTCGGTGGGGCTCTGTATCCAGTCGATCCAGAGGATTGGCCCGTGGCTGATTACGTCGTGGGCCGAGGGGTGGACTGGTCGATTGTGAAGTCACCGCTACCCATCTACGACGGCTTTCGGGTGGACTATCGAGCTGGTGTAGAAGCGGTGACGACTTTGCCCGGCGCGCGGACGGCTGAAGGTCTCTATCACATGATGGGCAACGCGGCGGAGTGGGTGGAAACCACCATAAATGAGTTGAACTCCCAAGGAACGCCGGTTGTCCAAGTGAATCAATGGATGGCCTGGGGCACTGGCTGGACCCAGGGCGTTGAGTGGGCCTCTCTGAGGAGCTTTCAGGTGGTCCCCGGGGGAGTGACGGCATATGACCCTGGTATTGGTTTCCGCTGTGCACGGAGTGTCTCGCCCTGACTGCTTTAAGGTCGTAACGGCTTCCTGCCGACATATACACCTCACCTCTACGACAGACATCGGGATTGGGAGTCGACAAGACAAATGATTGTAAAAGCGCAGCTGGTTGTTGGATATGAAGCCCGTCCAGGGTCCACGTACTTGGGTGAAAGCTGGTCCGAAACGGACAGGCTTGAGCTGAAGACGGCGATCACTGATCAGGAAAGCGAGTGGGTCAGTTTGGCCTGGCGCAACCGCTGGGCTGACCTCGACTTGACCGTCGATAGCCAGGGACACTTGGCTGAGGAGGCTGTGCGCGCGTTTATCCTCGAGCACCTAGAGGCGTTTGATGCCGATCTGTCAAACCCAGTACAGCTCTTCGTCGAAGGTGGTCGCGATGCCCCTTCAGCTGGCGTGACTTACATTTTCGTGAATGGCCAACGGGTTTGCATCCACAACTACTTGCTCACCTGGCAGAGCACTGGCGGCAGCGGGACTCCGCAGCCGTGGATCTTCAACCGCTTCGTGGGCACGGCGAGAGAGTTCTCGACTCAGCTGTTTATCCAGTTGTCGTGGCCCACGACCGTCGCCTGATGTTCCGCTGAATCTCCGCTCTACCCCGGTCTGCTGATCCTTTGGGCTTGGGGCAAAGTGCGGGAGATTCACGAGCGATCGCCGTCCTGCGGGGCAGTGGTCGAGGAGCGGGGCGTGCGTGTTACTATCGCCGTCTCGATCCTCCGCCCACCGCTGCTTCGTTGCTCTGCGAGCGCTCTGCCCATGCCGCCTACTGAGCGGGACGTCCGACTGCTGCACTTTCAGGCCGAGCTGGTCGACAAGCTGCTCGGGGTGCGCCGTTCGGATAAGGCACTGAAGACGGCTCTGCGCCGAGTGCGCGATCTTTTTGGGGCGGACAAGGCCTGCATTGCCGTGGCCACTCCAGGGGGCGAGGCCGTCGACCCTCGTTACATGATCCCCCGAGGCGTGCCTTTTGCTGGCAACTTGTTCTTGGCCCTCGCCCAACGGCGGCGGCCTAAGTTGCCTGACGATACCTTGGTCGCTCCCATTGAGCGGCGGGGGCGCACCTGGGGATTCATGGTGCTGCAGCGTGAGCAGCGGCCTTTCTCCGTGGAGGATCGTCGGGCCATGTTGCGGGTCGTGGCGGTGTTGTCCCGGCAAGTGCAGCGCATAGACTTACTGCGCCTCACCGAGGTGCGCTCGCGCATCGATCGAAAAGTCTTGGAGCAGCTTTCCCCGAAGGACTTGGCCTACCAGCTGCTCCACGGGCTGCGCTCGCTCACCCGCTATGACCACTCTGCGGCGGTGCTCACTTTCGACGGGGGCTGTAACGCCCTACGCCTGGCTGCCGAGCAAATCGCTTGGCGCAAGGGCAAGAGTTATCGGGTGGGGACGAGCCTGCAGCTCACGGACGACGTGCTGACCCTCCTGGAAACCGGTGAGGTCTATGGCTTCGACCGCCCCTGCCCTGCGAAGGCAAACGGCAGCGCAAACGGCAGCGCAAACGGCAGCGCAAACGGCAGCGCAAACGGCAGCGCTGGTGACGGCGACGCAAGTCCCCACGGTGCCGAGGGCAAGAGCCAGTTAGGGCTGTGGAGCTGCTGGTCTGGACGAGAAGGTCATCTGCTGTCCAGCGGAATGAACGAAACGAGGGTCGGTGCGCTCGACGAAGCGGGTCAGCCCGCCCGCTCGTTGCTGGTGGCCCCCTTAGTCGCTCGTGACCGGCTGCTAGGCGTGCTTGAGATCGCCGCCTGCCACCAAGGGTCTCTGGGCCCCTACGAAGTGGAGCAGGTGCGGCGCTTCTTGCCCCACGTGGCCGTGGCGGTGAGCAACTTACAGCGGGCAGAGAATCTTGAACTGGGGTTGCTGGCGGCCGAGCGCAAACACGTCATGGCTGATTTGGCCCGAGGTGTTTCCCATGACGTGAACAACGCTCTGGGAGCGATTCTGCCCATGGTGCAGCAGATGCAAGCGGACGTCGCTGCCGAGCGAGTGAACAAAGACACGCTACTCGACGACCTGCAGCAAGTGGAGGCGTCGGTGCAAGTTTGCCGGCGCATCTTTGGGGGCATGCTGTCGTTCGCCAGGGGTTCTGCGCGCAACCTAGGGACGGGCGACCTGGAGCTAGCCTTGTCGAGTGCTCTGGCCGTGCTCGACGAATCTCTGCGCCGCCAGGAGATCGAAGTGGTCCTGGACATCGCCTCTGATCTGAGCACCGTGTCGGCCACTCGTGGTGATCTCGAACAGCTGCTGCTAAATCTCGCAGGCAACGCTCGGGACGCCATGCCTACCGGTGGCACGTTGCAGATCCGCGCCTACCGCCAGGGCTCTGATGTCGTCATGGAGGTGTGTGACTCGGGGCGCGGCATCGCTGACGAAGATCTCAACCGAGTCATAGAACCTTTCTTTACGACCAAACGGAGCGGCAATGGCTTGGGTCTGCCGATCTGCCGTTCTATTGTCTGGGGAATCGGCGGTTCGATGACCATAGAGAGCGTCTGCGATGAAGGCACCACGGTGACCCTGCACCTTCCCTGCAATCGAGAGGTCGTACGATGAGCCGAGCACACGTTCTCATCGTCGACGATGATGGCGCCCTGCTGTACAGCGCCCAGCGTGTTCTCGCTTCGACCTACGAAGTGCTCGCGTTACGCAGCCCCGAGAATGTGCTGGAGCAGGCTCAGGCTTTTGACCCGGCGCTGGCCATCATCGACATTCGCATGGGGGAGATGGACGGCTTCGAGTTGTCCTCAAAGTTGCGCGAGCTGTGCCCAGGCATGGACGTGATCTTCATGACCGGAGTGGTCCACGAGTTGGACGCCCAGATCATTCGCTCCATCCGCGAGAAGGCCTTCTACTTCATTCGTAAGCCCTTCGACCGAGATGTGTTGATCACCTTGGTCGAGCGCTGTCTCGACGTGCGTCGGCTGAACGCCGAGAACGCGGCGCACTTGAAGCGCCTCGAAAACGAGATGGCAGCGGCCCGCGCGTTTCAGGTGGGCCTGCAACCTCCCGAGTATGGACGCTTGCAGCGCCTGTCCATTGCCACGCACATGGAACCTTGCGAGGACATGAGCGGCGACTTCATTGATTACGTCGACGCGGGCCGTGGGCGAGTCACGATGATGCTGGCAGACGTCTCCGGGCACGGAGTGTCGGCGGCCATGCTGGTCGGCATTGTGAAGGCTGCTTTTCGAGCCACTCGCGAAGACGGCTTCGAACCCTTGGCCGTGGCTCGGCGCATTCGCAACGCCATTCGTCCCTTTGATGAAGATCGCTTCGTGTCGCTCTTTTGCGCGCGTATCGCCCGGGACGACCGCACTCTCGAGTGGGTCAACGCGGGTCATCCCAAGGCCTTTTTGTGGGACTCCGAACGGAACATGAGCGAGCTGGCCCTCTCAGGCACGGTGATCTCGCCAGCTCTGCCCGACATGGACTGGGAGCAGCACCGAACGCACATCGAGCCAGGGAGCGGAATGTTGCTCTACACGGACGGCTTACTCGAAGCTCGCGCTGAAGGGGCTGGCGAACTCTTCGGCTTGAAGCGCCTGCGCGATGTGCTGGCTGGGAGCGAGCTGAGCGGGATGGAGTTGCTAAACGCCATCATGGGCGCGGTGAATGCCCATTCTGGTGGTCGTCCAGCGGACGATGATCGCACCTTGCTGACCGTGAGCCTCGACTGAGCCTTCGACTGA
>JBLIMM010000008.1:0-30244 GCA_047638635.1 Pseudohongiellaceae bacterium
CTTCGCCGTCGCTCCTGCTCAGGGCTTCTACCAGCTGTATTACGCCCACAACCTGCACATGCTCGCCTTCTCCGCGATGATGGAGGGGCGCGAGAAGCTGGCCACGGAAACGGCGGCTCAGCTCGTCGCCGACATCCCCGCGAGTTTTGTGGATGAGCTGCCAGAGTTCGTGGACGGGCTGATGTCCACTCCGCTTCACGTGATGGTGCGCTTCGGCAAGTGGGACGAGATTCTGGCCGAGCCTGAGCCTCCGGCTACCCGGCTGCTCTCCCGGGCTCAGTGGCACTACGCTCGGGGTCTGGCATTCTCATCTTTGGGGAGGATCGAAGAAGCTGGCGTGGAACAGCTCGCATTCGAGGTGGCGGCTGAGGCTGTCCCCGAAGAGTGGCGCGTAGGCAGCAACCCCTCCGCCGAAGTGTTGGCGCTCGCTCGGCAGATGCTGAAGGGTGAGCTGCTTTGGCGTGAGGGCCAGGCCGATGAGGCCTTTGCTGCTCTCGCCGAAGGGGCGCGTCTCGAAGACCTGCTGGTGTACGACGAACCCCCGGGGTGGATGCAACCGGTGCGCCATGCTTTCGGTGCACTGCTCATGGCTGACAAGCGTTTTGCTAAGGCCGAGCGGGTTTACGTCGAAGACCTCCGTCGCAACCCGGGCAATGGCTGGGCGCTGCTAGGTTTGCGAGAAGCCCTGCAGTCCCAGGGCAAAGACGGGCCGGCGGCGAAGGCTGACGCCAAGCTGAGCGCTGCGTGGAAACGCGCTGACATCAACGCCATGTCGTCCTGCTTCTGCGAGCCGGGAACTCCCTAGTAAAGGGGGCGCTGATTGCCGTTCGCTGATGTGCTGTGCCAAGGGCCACGTCCGCGATCACGAGAGAGACGATTCGGGTTAGACGGGAGATTTGCTTTGGGCCGCTTCACTGCATGGTTGTCGATGGTTGTTGTCTGTGTGCTGTCTGCGGCTTGCGTGGGTCCGCCCAGAAGCGCCGATTGGAGCGAAGCTGCCTGGGACGCGCTGACCGACGCCAGCGTTTGGGCTCCCGCAGCTGGCGCAGGTCTTTTCCTCCTGGACGACTTCGACCAGCGGGCCACAGCTTGGGCGGTGGATCATCAGCCTCTCTTCGGCTCGACCGACTCGGCGAAGGGCTTCTCTGATCGTTCCGCCATCGGTCTGGGGCTCTTCGCGGGGCTGTCCTTGTTCGCCGTAGACCACGATGCTCATCCCACGATTCTCGAACGAGACGGTGTCATTGCCCTGACCGCGTTGGTGGGCCCTGGCCAGCTGAAGAACATCATTCGCCGAGAACGCCCGAACGAAAACGACAAAGACAGCATGCCTTCGGGCCACGCGACGAGCAGTTTCGCCTTCGCCAGCATGGTCTCTCACGACCTCGACAGAATGCCCATGCTTGAAGGCAAAGACGGGGCGAAAGCGGGGCTACGCGCGTTGGTCTACACCGTTGCCAGTGCCTCGTCTTGGGCTCGCGTGGAGGCGGAACGGCACCATCCTTCAGACATTCTTCTGGGCGCGGCGCTGGGTAACTTTCTCACAGCCTTCGTGAACAATCTTTATGCCGCTGATCATGGTGGCTCGGGAACGAGTCAGCTGTCTGCCTTCGTTGTTCCTGCTGCTGAGCAGTGGGTTGTGGGCGCTCACTGGCGCTTCTGACGGGGTCTGCGCAAAATGCACCCTGGCTGTCTGACCACCTTGCGAGACGTTTTGTGACCAGCCCGGCCCACCGTGACCCTTGCAACGACCCCTTGCTCAAGGGGCTGCCGGAGGCAGATGGCTACAAGGTGCTCGATGGGCGTTTCGTGATCTAAGACGTCTTAGGCAAGGGCGGCATGGGCGTGGTCTACCGCGGGGAGCATCTGGGGCTAGGGATCGAAGTGGCTGTGAAGTGCATCAGCCCGGCGCTGGCGCGCCAAGATCCTCCGTTTGTTGTGCGCTTTGAGAAAGAGGCTCGGGCTGCCGCGCTGATTGACGACCCCAACGTGGTGCGCGTCCACGACGTGGCTCAAGCGTCGGGGTTGCATTACATCGCCATGCAGTATGTGGCCGGTGAGAATGCTCGCCAGCGTGTGGAGCGCAAGGGACCGCTGCCCGTGGCGGAGGCGGTGACCATCGCGTTGGGTGCGTCTCGGGGTTTGGCTGCTGCCCATCGTGCTGGCTTGGTCCACCGTGATGTGAAGCCGGACAACATTCTTGTGTCGGCTGAGGGAGAGGTAAAGCTCGCCGATCTGGAGCTCTCCAAGATGGAGGGCGATCTGGGCATGACCTACACCGGCGCGGCCATGGGTACGCCTCGGTACCTGCATCCCGAACAATACAAAGACGCGAAGAACGTGGGTTCCCGTGCAGACGTCTACTCGCTGGGTGCGACGTTGTACTTCTTGTTCATGGGCAGCGATGCTATCGACGGGGAGTCACCGTTAGATGTGATGATGCAGGTGTGCTCTGAGGATTTCCCTCGGGTGACGGCCAAGCGCCCCGGTGTCCCTGCAGCTGTTGACGAGCTTGTGGCCTTGTGTACTTCCCAGGACCCGGCGCTACGACCGGCAAGCGGCACGGAACTCGTCGAGCAGCTTCTCGCCATGGACGTGGGCGAGGAAAGCCTGCGAGAAGACCAGGCAGAGATGACTCTTCTTGGATTGATCCAGGTGTCGCCGCCGCCCATGCAGACCTTGATGCGCATTCAGGCGACGTTGGCGGGGAACGGGGCTTCGAAGACAGAGCGGCCTCATGCGACTGGCGCTGCGACTGGTGCGGCGGGCGCTGGCGCGGATGAGAGTCTCGCTGCGAAACCAGAGCCCGCCAGCGAAGGTCAGGGGAAGCTCGTTTGGGCCTTGGGTGTGCTGTTGGTGGCCTTGCTGGCTTGGTTACTGTGGCGCGAGTTTGGTCCCCGGGGAGGGGAGACGCCGGCGGTGCACAAGTCTGAGCCCCGAACTCAAGATGCGTTGCAGCCAGTGAAGCGTCCGTGGGGAGAAGGGGCCCCGCCCGCGATCTTGCCCCCCGTAACGCTCGCGTTGACCAGCCCCACGGTGACGGGCGAGCTATGGGTAACGCATCGGGTTTGGATTCGCGTGCAAGGCCAAGTGAGCGACGTCCAGAGCGAGGAGGTTCAGCTCACGGTGAACGCTGGTGCTCCAGCAGTCTTTCGCCTCGACGAAGAGGGGCGCTTTGGTTTCCACAGGGGCGTTTCTTCTGGTGATCCACAACACTTCTCGCTGACCACTGCGGGTTTGCTGGAGCCGGTGAACTTTGCCGTTGTTCAGGACGCTGTGTCCCCTGTGATCCACATTGTTTCACCGACTACGGGCGAGCGGCTGACCAAGTCGGACAGCATTGATATTGAACTCATCGTGATGGACGAGCATCTCGCGACGGTGATGGTGGGCTCCCGGGTGCTGCAGTTCTTAGGCAACGGGCGGGTGGTGGGCAACGACTTGCCCTTGCTGCGGCAGGGTGACAATGTGCTTGTGATCACGGCTACGGACTTTGCTGGACAGAAGACCGAAGAGACCTTGACCGTTGTGCGCGATGGCAATGCGCCGGTGCTGCTCTCTGTGAATCCAATAGCGGGCGGGCGAGTGCTGGCTGGTGGTACGGTAGATTTGCAGCTCACCGTGGACGACAGCGAAGCGGCGGTCACTGTAGACGGCTCGCGTCTGGCTGTGCAGGGCTCGGTGGCTCGGGGGCAGTTCTCTGCGCCCACGAAGCTCGGCCCGTGGTCCTTGGACTACGAGCTCTGCGATGCGTTGGGAAACTGCCGCAGTGGAACGGTCGAGTACATCGTTTACGAAGAGTCGCTCGTGGTGCCGCCGGTTGTTCTTGCTGAGGAGGCCCCCATGGTGGATCCCGAGGCTGTTCCGGCGGATGCACCGGCGGATGCACCGGTGGCCACACACGAGATCGTGGCCGGATCACTGCCCGCTGAATCGCCGGACACCGCCGCTGAACCTCTCGCAGAACAGCCGCCGTCAGCTTTGGCAGACATGACTTACGTGGGCCAGAACGACGAAGGACTGCCTGAGTACGACCTCGACTTGGGTGGGGTGACCATGCGCTTCGTCTCTGTTCCGGCGGGGTCGTTCATGATGGGCAGCCCTGACAACGAATCCTTTCGCCAGGAGGACGGAGGTCCCCTGCACAAGGTCACTTTGGGCGCGTTCTTGATGGCCAAGTACGAATGCACCCAGGCTCAGTGGATGGCCGTGAGGGACGGGAATCCGTCGAACCGAGAGGGCGACGATCTTCCCGTGGAGTAGGTTTCTGTGGTGGACTGTTTGGAGTTTGTCGCGGCACACAACCTGTCTTTGCCCAGTGAGGCGCAGTGGGAGTACGCGGCCCGGGCCGGGAGCGACCGTGCCAGCTACACGGGACTCGCACGTTGCGCTTGGTTTTCCAATTCCAGTGACGGCGTGACTCATCCTGTGGGACTTCTCGAAGCGAATGCTTTTGGGCTGCACGACATGCTCGGGAATGTGTCAGAGATTTTCGCGGACAGTCAGCACCGCGACTACAACGGCGCTCCCAACGACGGTTCAGCTTGGACTGACAGTCACGTGAAGCGGCGCATGCAGCGGGGCGGTCACTTCAACGTAGACCACACGCGCATCCGTGCCGCTTGTCGCACGTCGATCGCCAGTGACCAGTCCCGTTCCCACGCCATGGGTTTTCGCCCGGTGAGGGTCATGCCCTAACGGGCAGAGCCGAAGTCTCTCTGGCTGCTGGCATCCTCGCGGCGGCTCTGCGAGCATCGGCGGCCATGAAAACTACTCGACCGTTTTACCGACGACTGGCCTTGCTGTCACTCGTCGCTCTGTTCACTCCATCGACTGCAGCGCTTGCCCAGGACGATGTGGCTGCTGTGCCCCCGGCCGAAGCTCCAGCTGAGCCCGAGCCACCGCGGTTTTGGTCAGCCAGCGAAGAAGCTGAGCCTCGAGGTTTGCGTGTCGCTGCGGAGCCTGAAGCCTTCGCTGGCTACACCCTCTTCGCGCCGCTGAATTCCCAGGCCGTGCATCTGATCGACATGGCCGGGGAGCTTGTCCACTCCTGGGCCACCGACTCGGCGCCGGGAGCATGGGCCTACTTGCTCGACGACGGCCGCTTGCTGCGTTGTGGACGGAAAGACGAAGACCCGCAGTTCAAGGGGGGCGGTATTGGCGGCATCATTCAGACCCTGGCTCCAGACGGCACCGTGCTGTGGAACTGGGAGTTTGCCGATGAACAACAGCAGCAGCACCACGACGTCGAGCCCTTGCCCAACGGCAACTTGCTGGTGATCTCGTGGGAGCGGCTTACGGGAGTGGAGGCCATCGGCTTAGGGCGAGACCCACGAGAAGTGTCTCGCCGTGGCTTCTGGCCTGACATGCTTCTCGAAGTGCGGCCAGTGATGCCAGACAGTGTTGAGATCGTCTGGGAATGGCACGCGGCCGACCACCTGGTGCAAGACTTCGATGAGCACAAGCCGAACTACGGCCTGATCGCCGAGCATCCCGAACTGATCGACATCAATGGCGATCATCGGGACGCGCCGCCGCTCACGGTGGTAGAGATCGCCGAGCAACAGGCCTTAGAAGATCACATGCGCGCCCTGGGCTACGTGGGTGGTGATGATGAAGAGGATGACGCTGATGAGCAGGATGAGCCTGGCAGAGATTGGCTGCATACCAACGCCGTTGACTACCACGCCGAGCTGGACTTGATCGTCTTGAGCACACCGCACTTCAGTGAGTTGTGGGTGATCGATCACTCAACGACCACGGAGGAAGCTGGGTCCCACAAGGGTGGCCGTTGGGGACACGGCGGCGACTTGCTGTGGCGTTGGGGGCATCCGCGCAGGTATGGCGCCGGGAGTGACGACGACCAACAGCTGTTCTACCAGCACGATCCGAGTTGGCTGCCGGGAGCGGCGGAGGAGGGTCTGCGCTTGCTCGTATTCAACAATGGCCGCGGTCGCGCCGATGGTGATTACTCATCTGTGGATGAGCTGCTGCTGCCCTTCACAGTCGAGCATGGCTTCGAACGGGAAGCGGGGCAGGCCTTCGGCCCTGAACAACCGTCGTGGAGCTACAGCGCTGGCGAGGACTTCTACTCGGCGTTCATCTCTGGCGCAGAGCGGCTGCTCAACGGCAACACGCTGATCTGCTCGGGCGCTCCGGGCCGTCTCTTCGAAGTGACCGCAGACGGCCGCATCGTTTGGGACTACCGCAACCCGTTGGGAGGCGATGTGGATCCCCCAGAGCACGCGGGCCGCGCGCCGCCCTTGTCTCTGTTCAGAGGAGCTCGTTACAGCCTCAAGCATCCCGGCGTGGCTGCGGTGCTGCGCTGAAACGAAAACCGGGGCGCCCAGGAAGAATCCCGAGCGCCCCGGCGGGAGCAGCCGAGGCTGCTCACAGGTGAACTGAACTGCTGATCAGGGCAGGTAGTTCAACTGCACTGCGTTGGACAGACCGAAGCCTACGGGCTGGGCCCCATCCACGATCACGTACTGGGCAACCAAGCTGGCAGGACCGCTGCCACCCGGGATGTTGTTGATCATGATGTTGCCACCAACGCTGGTGGTCATGGCAACGATGGAGAACGACGGCAAGGGCACGAGCTGACCACCTTTAAAGGGCGTGGGAGCCGCAGCCAAACCGAGCACCAAGAATGCTGTGGTGCTGGCGGGTGCACCGCTGAGCAACACGTTGGCCGTGGTACCCGTGGACAGATCGCCACCGCAAACGCTCAACACTGACGAGCCTGGGCCACCGAAGCCCAGATCGGGCTGGCAGAACTCACCCAAGGGCAAACCACGAGCGGTGATGGTGATGGTGGTCACGTCAGAACTCGTGGCGCCACTGCCATCGGTGCCTTCTACGGTGATGTTGTGCACACCCACGGTCAGGCTAGCTGTGGAGGTGTGGCGACCTGTACCAACCAAGCCGTCCACGTCGGACGTCCAGGTCACATCGCCGCCGTCGAGCAGGGCCTTGTCGTCGATGTCCCAAGCGCCAGCGTGAAGAATGACCGTGCCACCCTGGGGATAGCTCATCCCAGCATCGGGGGTCATCACGTTGACATGGGGGTCGAGACCGCCCACACCATTGAACGCCGAGCCCCAAGTGAGCGGAGCTGAGCGCACCTTGGTGGTGTGCAAGCCATCACTCGTCATCAGCTCGAAGAAGCCTTCGCCCGGAATCAAGCGAGGCAACGTAGACATGTCCACGTCGAAGCTGGTCTGGGACAAGCTCGACATGAGCGGCACCATGCGCTCGCCACCGTCAGGGCTGTAGCGCAGGTAGAACTGCAGCGCGTCCCCATCGGCGTCGGAGGCATCCCAGGTCACTGTGAGCTGTCCGCTGGACAGGATCGAGCTGCTGGGAGAAGTGAAGCTGGCTTCAGGAGCGTTGCTGCTAAGAGCGACCTCGAAAGGAGCGCCATCGGCGTAGGACGAGGTGTCCACCTGAATACGATCGATGACAGCACCATGGGGACCGACTGCGGGCAGGATGAAAGTGAAGCCCACTAGCGGATCGACGAAGTTGCTGTCGCTGTTGCTGTCATCACTGCAATCACCGTGCACATCGTCGTTCGAGGTGCGCGAGAGAATAGGCATGTCCACGACGAGTTCACCGTTAGACCAAGCCTTGACGTACAGGTTGGCTTCGAGTGCCGAGGCGGGCTGAGTCAGCTCGCCCCCTTCGAAGGAGAACAGATCGTAGAGTTCGACCGCACCGGTTTGGGCGTGGACGGAACCACCGACGAACAGGGTTGGGCCAGTGACAAGCGCAGCTGCGTCAGCGGAATCGTTGAACTGGAAGACTGAATCGTTGATCAGGTTGTTGTAGTTGGTCAAGGCGATCCAGGCCTGGGGGGTGAGCAGCCCAGGCACCATGATGTCGTTCAGATTGGTGGGCTTGAGCAGCGGCAACGACTCGGTGATGTTCAGCTGGCGCTCCACGTCCACACCGATGTGGTTGGTCTTCTGGTTGGTGTGGAAGAAGCCGAAGGTGTGACCCATCTCGTGGGCGTAGGTGCGCTGGTGGCGAATGTTCTGGGTGTTACCCATGCCAGACACACCGGGCAACTGAGCCTGACCGTTGTACGAGATGGATCCGGGAACCCAGCCGTAGATACGGTCGGGCTTGGGGTTCATCAGGTTCAGGTCAGCAGCGAGGGAGCTGTTGAGAGCGGTGCCGCTGCTGGCGACGGAAGAGGTCCACAGCTTGCTGGGGGCATCCGTGCGACGGTAGAGCAACTCGCCACCGGGGAATGCACCCTGGATGAAGTTGTCGCCCACGCCGGGCTTGATCAGGTTGGGGTCTGGGAGGTTCGGGGTGGCGCCGCCGCCGGGGCGAAGGTCGATGGGGCTGTACACGAAGTCGGCGACAGCCTGCTGGATGAAGTCGAGCTGGGGGCTCGAGATCATGTTGTTCGTGGCGTTGGCCTCGGCGACCTGATTCGGGCCGGCGGGGTTGACCTCAACCTGAATCACCACGTCGTCAGAGATCGGCGGGATGAAAACGAAGTTGAGCGTGCCGTCTTCAAGAGTCGGGACGGGCGCGGGAGCGGTGAGCACCGGGCCGTTGTCCGAGTAGATCGGCGAGAAGGCGGCTTCGACGCCGTCCACGAAGACGCGCATGATGCCGTCCACGGGAAGGGAGCCGCCGGCGGTGCCGGAGAGTCGAATGTGGGTGCGCACCATGGTCGATCGATCACCGATCACGGTTGTGGTGCCGTTGATCTGCACGGCTTGGTTGACTTCGAGCTTCACTGCGCTGAAGTCGGGTGAACCGCCGCCTGCGGAGGCGTGGGGGGCGCCTATGGCGAGGCCAGCCAGTGCGATGGCGGCGCTCGAGAACAACGATGGCCGGAGGTTAAGTGTGTTCATTGTGTTTCCAGGTGGGGCTCGGGGTGACAGCAAGAGTGGACACGCGAGTGACGCATGAGAAACGCTAGCTGCCAGAAGTTATGCCGATGCCCCAATTCTGTCAAAGATATAGGGAGTAGAGATCAGAGGGCGCGGTGGCTGACCGCCTCGCTTGCTATGGTCTCGCTTTGAATAGACGGGGCTGTGTGGCTCCCGTAGTGACGGTGTTTTTTCTCGCTCCGAGCGGCCCATGGGTGTGCAAAAGGCAGATGTACTGATCGTTGGGGGTGGGGTCATAGGCCTCGCTTGTGCCCGTCAGCTTCTCGACGAAGGGCGTTCGGTGCGGCTCATCGAACGGGGGGGGGTCGGCGCTGGTGCATCCCACGGCAACTGCGGCTTGGTCACGCCCAGTCATGCGTTGCCGCTGAATCAACCGGGAGCCTTGAGGCGTGTGATCGGCTGGTCGTTGCGGCCGAATTCGCCGGTGTCCATTCGCCCACGCCTTGATCTGAGCCTGATCGGGTGGGCGTTGCGCTTTGTGCGCAGCTCTCGGCGTCTCGCCATGGAGCGTTCGCTGAAGGGGCGTGCGGAGTTGCTGCTGCTCTCTCGAACGCTGTATGACGAGTGGATGGTCGACTGGGGCGAAGAGAGCGAGTGGGACACGTTGGGGCTGCTGTTGGTTTTCGCCGAGGCTCAGAGCTGCGAGGCGGAGGAAGCGCACCACGAGTTGCTGGCTGCTCATGGCGTCAAGGCAGAGATGCTCGACCGGGATGAGCTGTTGCGGCGTGAGCCCGCGCTGAAAGACGAGTTGGCTGGGGGAGCGTGGTACAGCCAGGACGCGCATCTCCGTCCCGATCGCTTGGTGGCTGCCATGGCACGGGACGTCGCGGCCCGCGGGGCGCAGATCACCTTGGGTGCTGAGGTCACCGGGTTTGAAACTCGCGGCGGGCGGCTAGCGGCGGTGACCACCACGAACGGCGGCTTCGTGGGCGATCAAGTGGTCTTGGCTGCGGGCGCTTGGACCGAGCCCTTGGCCCGGCAGCTGGGCGTGGTCTTGCCGATGCAGCCGGGCAAGGGCTACTCGCTCACCTGCGAGCGACCCGGGATATGCCCGACCATCCCGATGATTCTCGAAGAGGTGGCAATGGGGGTGACGCCCTGGGCCAGTGGCTTGCGTCTTGCGGGCACTCTCGAGTTCGCCGGCTTCGACGAGAGTTTGCGTCCGGAGCGGTTGAAGTTGTTGCGCACGGCGGCTCAGGGCTATTTGCGCGAGATTCCTGAGGTGGACGGGGCCGAAGAGTGGTGTGGCCTGCGGGCCATGACCCCGGACGATCTGCCCATCGTCGATCGCATCCCGCACCTTGAGAACGCCATTCTCGCCACGGGCCACGGTCGACTGGGTGTCAGCATGGCCCCGGGCACAGGCCGCCTGGTGGCCGACATGGTCATGGGCCGTGAGCCCACGGTGGACATCGCCCCGTACGGTCTGTCGCGCTTCGGTTGAGGTCGTGGCAGGGCACGGCTGCCTCTCTGTCGCGACTCAGGGATCACCTCGAGCAGCAGCCAGAAACCTGCGCCCTGCAATACGAACTCGCTGTGCCCATCGCCGCAAAGAGAGACTCGGTTTGGCAGGCGCTGAGCGACGAGACGAACGCCTGGTGGCTGCCCGACTATCACACGCTGGGGGCAGGCTCAGTGGTCACTCTCGACGCTCGGGCCGGGGGCCAGCTCATCGAAGCTTTGCCTGACGGCGGTAGCCTGCTCTGGTACACCGTGCAGCTGTGCTTGCCTGGGGATGCGTTGCCTCTTGTGGGCCATCTCGGTCCCCAGTGGGGCGGCCCGGCCACGACCATGCTCGAGCTTGCGCTCAGTGACAGCGATGACGGGGGCACGGTGCTGACCGTGCGTGATGCGTTGTACGGCTGTGTCTCCGAATCGCAGGCCACCAGCTTGCGCGATGGCTGGATGGAGCTGTTCAGCAAGGGGCTGAAGGCGCACGTTAAGAGCTAAGACGTGCTTCGGCGTGGTCGCTGCCGTCACTCCTGAACCGATCGCTCAAGACTCTCCGTGAATGCACCGCTCTAGCTCGGGTAGGCCAGCCAGAATGCTGGCGGGCCCGGGCTGCAGAATAATCGACGGGTCGATTTCGAAGACTCGCTTGTCGCGCAAGGCCGGCAGGTCGTTCCAGCCGGGGCGGGCCCGAACGGCTGCTTCGTCGAAGGGCTTGCCGCACCAACTGGCGAGCATCACCTCGGGCTGCGCGGCCAGCACATCGTCGCTGGCAATGAAGCGCTCGCTGGCGAGGCTGCCCGCTGACTTGGCCGCGAAGATGTCAGTCCCACCGGCTACGCCGATCAGCTCAGAAACCCATTGAATGGCGCTGATCATAGGATCGGGCCACTCTTCGAAGTAGACCTTCGGGCGTTGCTCTCGGAGGGCGTTGCGCACCTTCGCTTCGTCGATGCGTCGGGCCAAATCGGCGCAGAGATCGGCGGCTTTGTCGCCGGCGCCTACGAGCCTGCCGATGGCTTGCACCACGCCGAGAATCTCCTCCAACGAGCGCTGGTTGAAGATGATCACGGTGAGCCCGGCGGCGATGAGTTCGGAGGCGAGCTTGGCCTGAATGTCCGAGAAGCCGATGACCAAATCGGGCTTCAATGCCTGAATCTTGGGGACGCTGCCATCGATGAAAGCGCTGACGACGGGTTTGTCTTTCTTTGCCTGAGCGGGGCGCTCGGTGTATGCGCTGATGCCCACGATGCGCTGCTCTTCGCCGAGCAGGTAGAGAATCTCTGTGGGCTCTTCGGTGAGGCAGACCACACGTTCGTAGCTGGGGATGTTCATTGCCTAGGACTCGCAGAGGGTCAGATCGGCGAAGACGAAACCATCTCGCTCGATGACTTGGCCTAAGTTGATATTGAGGGTTTCAGAGAGCATGGGCCCGGCGCTGACGAAGGTGTGAAACTCGCCGTTCTCTCCGCAAGGGTCGATGCCTTCCGGGAGCTCGTCGAGCAAGGCGTGGTCGTACACTCGGCCAGCGAAACTCGTCGGCAGCACCTTGGGGTCGATACAGCTGAGGTGCGCGACCAAGCCTTCGTCGACCATGCGCCGGGAGAGCTCTGCCGTGTCTTGCAGCCACAGGGGAAACACGGGAGCGATGGGCGTTTCTTTGAGCATCGTCTCGCGGTAGGCGCGGATGTCCTCGAGGTACAGGTCACCGAAGGCCATGGTGTTCACGTTCGCGGCCAAGGCCAGTGCGAGCAGCCCGTTCATGGCCTCGGCATACTGCTCGTTGCTGCACGGAAACGGGATCTCGACCACGTGTAGCGGCAAGCCAGCGGCGTCCGCTTGACGCTGCAACAACTCTCGGCGGACCGCGTGCATGGCCACCCGATCGGCGGCTGCGTTGACCGTAGTGAACAGAGCCGTCGGCGGTTGAGAGAGCGCGGAACCGCCGGGTTTGCGCAGCTGGTACAGGGCCCAGGCGCTGTCCTTGCCGCTGCTCCAAGAGAGCCAGGTGTTGCCGGAAGAGCCGCTGTCAGGTGGGTGCGTCATGGGCGGCAGGGTACCGACCGAGGAGCGGCGATGCATGCTCCGTGAACAGGCTGTGTGCGAAGAGGGGCCCGGCGCATGACGCACAGCCTGCCGCATGACGCACAACCTGCTAGGATGCCCGCCATGAGCAATCCAGGCGTTTTTCATCCCGGGCACGACGAGTGGCACGGTCAGACCGTGGTCGTCGATACGAGCGCGTCGCGCACCTTCATCGGACGTTGGGACACCGACATGGGCGAAGCCATTCGCATGATCGATGTGGCTGTCCACGATGGGGCAAGCTCTGACGAAGCTCGCGACGATTGGGTGGCCCGGCTGAAGAAGTTTGGTGTGCCCGTCGACCAAGGCATGGCCATGGTCCCTAAGGGCGAGCTGACCACGGTGGTGCGCCTGCGGGACGCCTGAGGGCGTTCGTTCAGCCAGGGCTGCAGAGAGCCAGCCCTTAGCGGCCCAGCCCCTAGCCGTCCAACTCGAAGCGCACCGAGACGTCGGTGTCTCCGGGCACCGGGCCGCTGCCGTCGAAAGCTGGTGCGAAGGTCCACTCGCTGACGGCTTCGAGGGCGGCTTGGTCGAGCAGTGCCCGGCCTGACGACTGGCTCACGGTGACCTTGCTGACCGCGCCGAATTCATCCACGAGAACGTGCATGACGACGCGGCCTTCCCAGCCTCGACGGCGCGCTGCTCCCGGATAGCGGGGTGGGCGGTTGTCCGAAGCGGGGCTCGGGGACGTGATCTGGGCGCTCTCGGTACTGGGCGCAGCGGGTGCAGGGCTCGTCACATCCTCGGGCAGGAGGGGCTCTGGAGTTGCGACTGCGACCAGCGGTTCTGCGACCGTGGGTTCGCTCAGCTCGGCCAGCTCTGACGGTGCGGCTTCGTGGCTCGGGGCATCTTGCGCGTCGCTTACCTCTTGATGGGGAGGCCGTCGTGCGCGAATGGTGAACGCTGCCATGGCGGCTTGCTCCGACTCGAACCAAGCGATGTCGGGGATGTCTCTGTTGGCCTGGTTGGGGCGCTGAGTGTGGACAGGCGGCAGCACGTTGAGCAGGGGGGCGTCATCTGGCTCCGGCGGCGGATCGTCGATGATCGTGTGCTGAACAGGCGCAGGCAGCTGGGTGATGTGCACGATCGTATGAGCCACGCGCACCGCAGAGTGGCTGGCGTTGCTCGGAGGGAGCTGCACGTGCGGCGCCGGCCGACTCCCGAGCCAGCTCGTCAGCAAGACCCCGTGGAACAACAACGACAATGCCCCAGCCCCCAGGGCGCTCACCTGTTTGTGCAGGGGCCGCCGGGTTAAAGCGGCTCGATTGCCGGGGAGGCTCGGGCGCTGCGCAGCGGTCTTGTGGGGGCTGGTTGTCACGAAGGCGCGTGTGCTCGGGTGCAGAGGGGGTCTTCTTAGAATCGACGAGAATACTGAGCCACCAGGCTGCGGCCCGGCTCATTCTGGCCCGATCCGTGAATCCTGTAGTCCTTGTTTAGCAGGTTCTCTACGCCGAGGAACAGGGTCGAGGCTGTGTTGAGTTGGACGGCGCCGCGTACGCCGAGAATGCCGTAGCCCGGGGTGCCACCGGGGGGGATGCGCGAGGTGTCCGATTCGTCTCGCAGGGAGAGCTTGTCGGCGGCATCGGCCAAGACCGTGTCACCCTGCACCCACCAGCTGCCGTCTTCCGATTCGTAAGTCGCGCCGCCGACCACTGTCAGCGGCATCAGCCGGCTCAAGGGCTTCTCGACCTTGGTGCCAGCGCCGTTGAACTGATCGATCTCCCCGTCGATCCAACTGGCGCTGGCAAAAGCTGTCCAGCGGTTGCCCAGGTCGCGTTCACCGCGCAGCTCGATGCCAAAGACCTGGCCGTCGCCCACGTTGTCCTTGCGAAAGACGGGGAGGCCGCCTAGGAGGGCACCGGTGGGCGAGCGCACGATCATGTCGTCGATGAACGTGTAGTGAGCCGCGATCTCGCCGTTCCAACCGTCGTGCTGAGTCTTCGCACCCAGCTCAACGGACAAGAACTTCTCGGGGTCCAAGTCGGGGGTCGGCGACTCGACGCCACTGTCTTCGAGATCAGAGGTGAGGTCCGACAAGTTGGGCGCTCGAAAACCCTGGGACACGCCGGCGTAAACCATGGTGTTGTCTGAGATGTGATGGGCCACGCGCAACGATGCGGTGAGGTCGTGCCAGCGCTCGTCTACGCGAATGACGTTACCCGGAGTGAACGGCGAGCTGCCTGGGACGTTGGGGTTGTCCACTTGGTGGGCTTGAGCGTGAGCTTGGCTGAAGCGCACACCGGCGGTGGTCTCGGTGTCGCCGTTGATGAACTCGCCCTGGGCGAACAGGCCGAGCAAGTCGTAGCTGGCGTCGTCGCCAACGGGCCCCTGAACGTTGGGCGGGCCGGGAACTCCCAAGGTGACGTCCCGGCGATAGCTGCTCACGTCGTCGTGGTAGAAGTCCGTGCCCCAGGTCCAAAGGGCGCCGGCCGCTTCGCCGACGAACTCAGCGGACACGCCGGTGGTGGCCACGTCGAGGCCCCGTGCGTCGAGTCTCCCGCCCGTGCGCATCCGCAGCTGATCTTGCTGCTGCCGCTGCCAAGACACGGTCACGGTGGCTTCGTCATAGAGCGAGTCGGCGTCTCCGGCAAAGCGGTAGCGACCGTAGATCAAGTCGCGAGCCTGGTCGATGTCCCGGGACAATTCGGTGCCCACGGTGGTGCTGTGAAAGGGCACAGAGTCCACGGTCTTGTGGGTTCGCGGGACGTCGTATTGGCGCACCCGCTGGGCCACGAAGGTGAGGCTCTGATCCAAGCCCGTGGGCACATCCACGCGCACGTCTACATCGAGCTCGTCGTAGGACGTGCCGCGCAAATCGCCGCTGCCCCGTCCTGCGTGCAGGGTGCCGAAGTTCTTGTCGGTGATGCCGCCCTTGATGGCCACGCCGTTTTTGGCGCCGCCCTCGAAGGCAAGACGGTTGATCAGCGATCGTTCGGCGCTGGACCACCGCGTGCTGAAGCTGCCGCCCCAGGTTCCGTCGGCCACGGCTCGCGTGGTTCGCGCGTTCACCGTGCCGCCCACGGCGTCGCTGCCCCAGAGCACCGAAGCAGGGCCGCGGACGAGTTCGAGTTCGTCGATGCCCCAGAGGTCGACGGTCCCCGAGTACTGGTTTGGGCCGTCCCGCCAGATGGAGTTGTTGAGCCGAACACCGTCGATCAAGAACAACGTGCGATAGCCGCTGAAGCCGCGAATGTAGGGGGATGATTGCCCGGGCCCCGTCTTCTGCACCATCACCGAGGGTTCGCGAGAGAGGGCGTTGGGCAGGCTGCGGCCGTCAGGCCCGTGGCGGGCCGTCTCGCCGTTGAGCGTGCTCACGGCGAAGGGTAGATCGAGGGCCGCTTTGTCGTGTCGCGAGGCGGTCACCACCACGTCGTCCCGCTCTTCGCCGGTCGCTGGTGCCGGGACGGTGTCTTGGGTGAAACACGGCTGGGCTGCGAGGGTCACCAGGGCGCTGGCGAGAGTGACGCGGAAGAAGGCTGAGCTGAGCATGGTGGTTTCGATCAGGGCGAGAAACAGTCTCTCTGAAGAGACCGCACCTTCGGGGCTACTGGTTCAAAGCGTTGCCGAAGTCTTTCTCAGAAGTCGTCGCCGCGAAGAACCGCGAGGGCCGCGTTGATCAGTGGCATGGGACTCAGCTCGGCCCGGTGGGTCAGGGGCGCGGCGATGGATCCATAGGCAAGCTCGTCCCATCCCTGGGCTGGGGCGGGAGGCAGCGTCGAGCCACTGGGGGCCAGGCCGACGGTGGTGGCTCGAGCCAAGGTGGCATGCCGCCATGTGCGCAGAGCGCCCTGGGCGTCGTGGTTGCCTGGTCCTCGGCGAGCGTCTCGGACTGTGCTCATAGACGCGCTGCCGCTGGGAAGTTCTGTGGGCGGGGCTGAGCTGGCGAGGTATTCCAGGGCGTGGGTGGCCGCTTGTCCCAGGGATGGGGCGCCCAAGAGTGTCCAAGATTCGAGCAGGGCTCGGGTGCCCACCACATGGTCGAAGTCTGCGGTGGCTGCGCCCCGTCCCCCACTGGGAGCTTGGCTTGGGCCTAGGCTGCCGTCGTCGTTTTGTTGGGCGACGAGCCACTCTGCGGCCATGGCAATGCGGGCGCGGCGTTCAGCGGTGAGATCTTCGGCTGCTCCGCAAGTGAGGGCCATCAAGGCCATGGAGTGCAGGCCCACTTGCTGGGCGCGGAGGCCCATGGTGGCTTCGACGGGCCAAGTGCCCGTGTGCGAGAGGTGAGCTTCGATCCAGGCGAGAGGGGTGGAGTCGGCGGGAGCCGTGAGCGGAGCTGACACGTTCAGGGTGTTGACCACGGCCAGCACTAAGGCGGCTGCTGCGGCGACCAGGGCCAGCCGTGGGGCCCAGGAGCGTTGAGTTTGGGTGCGAAGGTGGGTGGCCAGCGGGGCAGCATTCTGGTTCGGGGCAGCGCGTTGGTCCGGGGCGCGACTCAAAGCCGGAGAGCCTCCGAGGTTCTGCAGCAGACTTTCGGCATCCCGTAGAAAGCCCTGGCAAGGTGAGCAGGAGACGAGGTGCTCTGCGAAGCGCTGTGCTTGGTCTGCGGAGAGCTCAGCCTGAATCCAGGCCACCGCGTTGTGCTCGTGCGGGCAGGGTTCAGGCGTCATGATCGAGATCCTTCCGCAGCCTGCGTACGGCGTGATAAACCCGTGATTTCACAGTGCCTTCGGGGATGCCGAGTTGCAGGGCAGCCTCACGGTAGGTGAGCCCCGAGCGCACGGTGAGTTCGAGGACATCCCTGTGTTTCTTGGGGAGTCTTGCCCAGGCCACCCCTAGATCAAGGCGTTCATCTGGGGCCGTGAGAGCGGGGCAGCTGAGCTGTGCAGCGCTTTGGAGAGGCTGGGAATCCGGGCGCTTGCGACGGGTCCAATCGACCCAGGCGTTGCGAGCCAGCAGGCGCAAGAAACCGTGGAAACGCCCGACGGCTTCGTAGCGCCCGAGGGCTTGGTGCAACCTGATGAACGTGTCTTGAACGCAGTCTTCGGCGTCGTGTTCTTGCAGACCCCGACCGCGAAACCAGCTGAGCAAACCCGGACGGTGGCGCTGGGCCAAGGTGTCGAGGGCGCCGGGGACTCCGGCGGCTGCGGCGGTCATCAGATCGTCATCAGGTGACATGGCAGAGAGGAAACCATGCCTGCGAGGGTCTTGTCAAAGTGAGTGACGGGCATGCCGACGGTCTTGAGCACGTTGGTCAGTCACTCGTTGATGCCCCCAAGGGTCTCGGCAATCGCTGATGGCCTGGGCCCGGAGACTCTCGAGGCAGATGACGCTGCCCTCGGCAAGCGGGTGCTCAGGTTGTCTTGTTGGAGCAGCTAGCTCCGTGGATTGTGGCGGCAACCGTCTTGGTGAAGACGAGCGTTCGTTAGTCGTTAGACCGTCCACCGAACAGACCGAGGCGCATGGCGTAGTAGATCAGCATCAACAGCGACGTGATGAACGCGGCCACGTAGGTCATGGCCGCTGCGGACAGCACGGTGCGCGCTCCCTGGAGCTCTTCTTCGTTGACGTAGTTCCCGCCCTCGAGGCAGAGCAGTGCCCGACGGCTGGCGTCGAACTCTACGGGTAGGGTGATCAATGTGAAGATCGTCGTGGTGGCGAAGAGCGCGATGCCGGCCCAGGCGAGGGTTGCCCCGAGAGCGGTGCCGATACCGCCGAGGAACATCGCTCCCATGATCAGGAAGATAGAAAGGCCGCTGCCGATGTTGGCCACGGGGACCCAAGCGGAACGAAAGCCGAGCATGCCGTAGTTATCTGCGTGCTGAATGGCGTGGCCCACTTCGTGGGCTGCGATCCCGAAGGCCGCCATGGAGTTCTTGCCGTAGACCGGTTCGCTCAGGCGCAGGGTGCGACTGCGCGGGTCGTAATGATCGGTGAGCTTCCCGGCGATGGGCTCAACGGTCACGTCGGTGATGCCGTGATCGCGCAAGATGGCCCGGGCGATGTCGGCGCCGGTCATGTGCGAACTCGTGCCCAGCTTGCTGTACTTCGCGAAGGCGCCCTTGACCCGCATGTTGGCCCACAGGCTGACGGCCATGCCGATCCCTAAGAAGATCCAGTAAATGGGGTCGAACATCGTGAGGAAGTGCATCTTTGAACTCCGGTGCGGGCGGTCTGGCCCCGTGCTGGACCCCGCCAGTGAAGCGGCTGGGCTCAGGGGGAGAGTCTAGCGTTGCGGTGGAGTTTTGCACGAGATCTGCGTGGGGCACTCTCGCGGTGGTGCCCCGAAATACGTCAGTCTGTGGTGCTCATATCGGAGCCGTTGACCATGACCTTGCGTCCTATTGCTGTTGCTTTGGCCTTGTGGGCTACTCTCGGCCTGAGTGCTTGCACCAGTTCTGGCACGTCTGTGGCTCCTGGCTAGCAGAACTCTGGGGGCGAGTTGCAGGACATCGCGCCTCGCCCCTTCAGCGCTGAACAGATCGCGGAGGCCATGCCCGTGGGCTACTGGCATCGCTACGCGTTCGAGAGCCAGGGTCAAGCGAGCTTCGAACAGCTGACCACGGTGGTGTCTCATCAAGGGGCCGGGGTCACGCTCAAGGCCGAAGTGTTCGAGTTGGACGGCACTCCACGAGGGGAGCCAGGTTCGCAGACAGCTGACTGGGTCGAGCTGCGTAACCACGCCACGTGGCCAGGGGCAGACACGGTGATTGACCACACGACGTTGGCCTTGCCGTCGGGGAATCACGCCTGCTGGCGATACACGGTGACGTCTGTGGCCGACGGCGTGCCCATGGTCGAACGTTGCGACTTCGCCAAGAGTCTTCCGGGTGCTCCAGTCCGTTACAAAACGGTGCGTGACGGCGTTCGCATGTTCAGAATGAGCTTGCTGTCGTCCAGCGCGACCCTCTAGCTTTCTTGCGTGCCTACACCGGTTTCAGGATGGAGATGTACTTCGACCAGGGGCCCACTTGGTCGGCATATTGCTGGGCCATGGTGCGCATGATCTGTGATGTGTGCGACAGGTCGTGGACGACCCAGGTGGACAGCAGTTGCGCCAGAGTCACGGGGCCGAACTCTGGGTGCAGCGCCGTGCGTGCCCAGTCGTCGCAGGTGAGTTGCAGAGACTGCAGCGTGTGAAGGCTCTGTTGCCGGAGTGTGGCGAACTCGTCTAAGGAGATCGTTGATCGAGCGGTTCTGATCCAGCTCGTCCTGAGCGTGTCGATCGAAGGGCGGCCAAGTGACCGCTTCGCCATGGTCGAGCAGGCTGATCGTGCGTGGGATCCAGTCGGTTCGCTCGCCGTGAATCAGGTGTCCGACAACAGCGTACGGGCTCCAGCCGCCGGCGGGTGTCCCGCTGCGAACCCATGATTCGGGAAGGCCCTTGAGCAGGGCGGAGAGGCTGGCTGGTGTGCGGCGTAGCAAAGGCACTGCATCTTCAAGGGCGTATTGCATGGCGGGTGTTCCTTGGTGTGGTGGTGAGGGCGCTGGCGAGATGGGATCGTTAGGCTATGCGGCTGTCCCACCTCGCCCGGCATCCGGAGCTACCCATGTCTCTTGCTCGTGACACCTTACTGATGTTGGCGTGCCTGGCGCCGCTGCTTGCTCTCGCGGGTTGTGCGGCAGCGGAGGCGAGCACCGCCGTCATGTCGACTGGGCCATTGAAGCTAAGCTTGGGCTCAGAGCCCACTGTGCGGAGCATGGTTGAGGCTCTTCAGCAGCGCCACCGTGCACCGCTGACGGTGACCTTCACCCAGCGCGCTGTGCGCTATGGGGCGAGTGGCGCGGAGCCAGAGCAGACCATGGACGAGTGGCTGCGTTTCCCCGGATGGTTGCGCATTGATCTCACCGATCCGGAGCCGACGGTCTTGGTGTTTCATCCCGAAGGGCGTTCTCTGTTCACCGCAGCGGGACGACGTGACGCCGGGACGGGCTCTACGGTCATGTTGTTGATGCTCGATGTGTTCGGTGAAGAGGTAGGTAGCTGGTTGTCGCGAGCAGCAGCGGCAGGTCTCGACGCTACGTTGATCTCGAAACAAGAGTGGGATGGTGGCCATGCCTGGGTGCTTGGAGCAAAGCCTGGCCAGATCGATCGCACCCAGCTGTGGCTCGACGGCTCGACGCTACTGCCCCTGCGCTACCTCGAAGTGCAGCAGGGCCGTGGTGGTCAGACCGTGGTCATCGAAGGGCGCGCTTCCCAGTACCGCGATTTCGACGGTGTCTCCTTTCATACTGACTTCGAGTTCTATCAGGACGGCGAGTTGGTTCTCGTTGAGGAATACGACGATGTGGTGGTGAACGGTGGCATCCCCGACGAGATGTTCGACTTGGAGGCGATTGCTCGGCAGTTTGCTGCGGGCGCTGACAACGGACAGGTCGGTGCTGGCGCCGCACTCTTGCCGCCAGGTGTCTTGCTTCCTCTGGACGCGGGTTTGTCCGCTGTTTCGCCTCACGTAGCGGTGGGGCTCGCCGACGACGTGGCCGTGACCTACGCGGTCGAGAATGAAATCTGGGTGAGTGTGTCCCCGAGCGGCGGTGAGCAGTTCGGCGCGCCCGTGCACGTGGGCGGGAGCGGGCGGCTAGTGAAGGGCATGACGCGCGGGCCGAAGGTCGCCCTGAACAACCAAGCCATGGTCATCGTGGGGATCTGTGGCGAGAAACTCATGGGACAGGACGGAGATCTGCTGGCCTGGCGTTCCACAGATAAAGGCGCTACCTGGAGCGGACCGGTGCCCGTGAATGACGTGGCAGCTGCAGCGCGAGAAGGGTTGTCAGCCATTGCCGCTGCAGCCGATGGCCGCATGCTTTGTGTGTGGCTCGATTTGCGTAACGACACCACGGAGTTGTGGGGTGCGTGGTCGCATGATGGTGGCGCGAGTTGGGGTGAGAACGTCGCGCTGTACCGCTCGCCGGACGGCAAGATTTGCCCGTGCTGTCACCCCACCGTGAGCTTTGATCCTCGCACTGGTGACGGGGTAATCATGTGGCGCAATGCTCTGGCAGGAAATCGAGACATGTACTTGGCTCGCATCGCCGATGGCGTTGTGGGCAGCGCGGAGTTGCTGGGCTGGAACCACTGGGCACTCGAAGGCTGTCCTGTGGCGGGCGGCGGCTTGGCTGTGTCGGCGGACGGCGACATCTTCACGGCGTGGCGTCGGCGCTCGGAGTTGCTCAGGGCGGCGCCGGGTGCTGGCGAGGCGCCTTTGGGCAAGGGTCAGAACGTGCGTGTCGGCGTGGGCCCGGGGGGCCCCAGTTACCTGTGGCTGGCTGAGGGTGCGCTGCGGGGGACTGTGGCTGGTAAGCCGGTGCAGCTTGGCGAGGGCAAGAACCCCTGGCTGGCCTCGGCTCCCGACGGCATGGGCCCGGTGGTCGCAGTGTGGGAGTCGGGCGGCAAGACCCTGGGCTTTCGTGTGCTGGAACGTCGTTAGCTGGCAGTTCACGGGCTGCTCGGCCTCTCGTTGCCAGTTGCCCACGAGCACGTTCGCTCCGGGGCTGCTAGGCTGAGCGGACCACTGGTCCAAACCCCTGGAGTTCTCGTTCATGCTGTCCCCTGCGCCCGCAGTGTTTGCTGCCCCTGATTACCGACGGATGTTCACCCGCATCGCCGGAGTTTTCTCTCTTGCGACAGTGCTCCTCGCTCCGGCTGCGTCCGCTCAGACATTCGTCGAGCGCCTCGATGCAGACGACGTGCGCGTGGTCAGCTACAACGTCCTCTGGGACACGATCTTTCCCTCGGTGAACCCCACTCAAGCGGCCAAGTTCGTGCGCGTGGTCAACGCCCTCGACGCTGACGTCTTGTGTCTGCAAGAGATCGGCTACAGCACGCCGCTCAACAACGTACTCACTTTGATGGACTCGATCATGCCCCTGCCCGGGGGCGCACCCTGGAACGGCTACAAGGTCGGGGACTGCGTTACCTTGAGTCGCTGGCCCTTGTCCTTGAAGAAGCAGAACACCATCCCCCAAGGGGACAAGGACTTGGCCATGGCTCTGGTGGACTTGCCTGACGCCTTGTTCGACCACGACCTGTACGTGATCAACAATCACTACAAGTGCTGCGGCGGTTTTGACAGCCGGCGCCAAGAGCAGTCGGACTCGATCGTGAACTGGATGCGCGACGCTCGGGAGCCCGGAGGTTTCTTCAACCTTCCTGCAGGCACAGCGATGATCGTCTTGGGCGATCTCAACATCATCGAGAGTTTTCAGCCTGCGCAGACGCTCATCGATGGCGACATTCAGGACGAAGCGAAGTTCGGCGCCGACTCGGCTCCCGATTGGGACGGCAGCGACTCCACGGATCATCGACCGTTGCAGAACGTCGCCGGTCCCGCCGACTGGACGTGGTCGAGCCCGGGGCCGTTCCCGGACGGACGCCTCGACTTCATCATTTCCACAGACAGCGTGCTCACGGAAGCTTACTCCTACTCGCTGAACACCACGACCATGTCCCCGGCTGACTTGGCTGCGTCGGGAATGCAAGCGAACGACGTCACCGTGGACAGTCAGGGCGTCGACTTTGACCACGTACCGTTGGTGGTTGACTACCGCGCTCCGGCGCCGACCACTGCCTTCGCAACCCTGGGCAGCGCCTTGGCCGGAACATTCGGCGAGCCGGGGCTGCTAGGCACGGGACTGCTCGTTGGCGGGGACTCGGTGGGCTTGGCCTTGAGTGGTGCCCTGCCGTCCAGCACGGCAACACTCGTGCTGGGCTTGTCGACAATCAACGCGCCGTTCAAGGGCGGCCAGTTGGTGCCCCTTCCGGATGTTCTGCTCAACGGCTTGTCCGTGGACGCATCGGGAGACTACGAGTTGCTCAGCACGTGGCCCATGGGCATCGCCCCGGGCTTCAGCTTCTGGGCGCAGTATTGGGTTCTCGATGGTGGAGCGCCGAACGGCTTCGCGGCGAGCAACGCGGTCACCGCGACCACTCCCTAGGTCGTCGAGCCAGCGACTTCAGCACAAACAGCTGAACCTTAGCGGCGCGCTGCGAGCCCTGACCAGAGGGCTTGGGCGCGCCGCTTCTCGCTTTCCCAGATGCGCAACTGACCTGTGCGCCCTGCGGTAAGAATGCGCCCTGACTGTTCGCCAAAGGCGATGGCGGTCACGGGGCCGTCGTGACGGGGGAGCACGGCGCGCACTTCGCCTGTGTCTACGTGAGTGAGACGCACGCCTTGGTCGCCAGCGGAGGCCCAAAGCAGCCACTCGCCCGTGTCACTTAAGGCTGAGGCGACCACGTGACTGCGAGTGCCGCTGAAGCGGCGGATGACCTTGCCCGTCTCCGTGTCCCAGACCAGCACCAAGTCGTCTTGGGCGGAGGCCCAGGCAATGCGCATGCCATCGCGAGAGAGCGAGACGGTGCCGTCATCGCCCCAACTGCCTTCGCGCAGCAGGACGGGTGTTATCCAGGGTGCGCGCCAGATGCGCACCCTGCCGTCTTCGGAACCTGCGGCGATGGTTTGCCCAGATCTGTCAATGGCCACTGAAGTCACGGGGGAGCGACTGCCGTTGAGCACGGCGATGGCCCGCCCTGTGGTGGTGTCCCACAGCCGCGTTGTCTTGTCGTGGGAACCAGAGACCACCCGTTCGCCAGATCCGTCGCAGGCCACGGAGGTGATGCCTCGGCCATGGCCCACCAACACTGTGCGTTGTTCGCCGGTCTCGCCATCCCAGATGCGCACGTGTTTGTCGTAGGAGCCTGTGGCCAGCGTCTTGCCGTCGTCGCTCAGAGCGAGCGAGGTGACGCCGATGGGATGGCCGGGCAGGGTCAGCCGCAGGTCTCCGGTGACACCGTCCCAAACACGGGCAACGTTTTCGAAAATGCTGCTGGAGAGAATGGTGTTGCCGTCGCCGCTGATGGCCACGGCGTTAGCGGGTTGTTCGAGGGAGGGTAGGGCGACGGACGCACCTAAGGTGTCGCCCATCCAGACCACCGCCTCGTTGTTGCCGCAGCCCGCGATGATCGTGGCGCCATTGGCGCTCATGGCCAGGGCGTGAATCTCGCCGCCCTGCCCGGTCAGCGCGAGCACCTCACTTTGGCGGGATACATCCCAAATGCGAATGCTGCCTTCTTCGCTGGACGCTGAGACCAGGCGGTTGCCATCGGCCGCGAGCACTAACTCGTCAACGGGGCCCGTGTGCCCAACGAGCTTGAGATGGTCGCGATTCGATTCGGGATAGCTCACGAGCAAGCGCCCGACGTCGTCGAGGGAGAGGTTGAGTGAGGCGCCTCTGACAAGAGCTTCGAGGGGCGTTCCGTCGAGCGGCCTGTTGCCGTCGGTCACGGTTGGGTTCCAGAGACTGAGCAGGCCCGATTCGCTGTTGATATGTAAATCGTACGGAGCGGGGTCGAGGGCCAGCGTTCTTTCGTTGCCGTCCGCATCGTTGAAGATGACGTCACCAACGTGGTCCGCGCTCCATGAAACAACGGTGCCGTCGACGAGGCCAGCGAAGATGCGCGAGCCGTTGGCGCTGATGCCAACAGCCACGTGAGCTTGCACATCGTCTTGCAGCCACCAGTCGAGTCTCAGGTTGGGCTTGCCGCTGCGTAGGTCGTAATACGAGATCTGCCCGTAGCGTGAACCCGCCACGAGCGTGCTGCCGTCGGAGGAAAGGCGAATGGAACGAGCGCTTGAAGAGGAGTCTGGGGCGATTTGGTAGCGGCTGTTGTGGGATCGATCCCAAACGGTGATGCCGCCGCCGCTGTCTGCGGCACAAATGAGGTTGCCGCTGGCGCTGATCGAGAGGCTGGTCACAGGCAAGCCCGAGGCGCCGAGGCTTTCTCGGGTGAAGGGAGTTGGGCCAGCCCACAGGGCGACTGTTCCTTGGTGAGTGGCTGTGACGAACACGTCCCCGCTGGCGGACATGGCTACGGCGCTCACCGGGCCGCCGTGGTCTGCGAACACTTGAAGAGTCTCGCCGGTGAGCCCGTCCCAAAGGCGGGCTGTACCGTCGTCGGATCCGCTGAGCACTCGGTTGCCGCTGGCGTTGGCGGCCACGGAGCGCACGGGCGCGGTGTGGCCGCGCAGGTGCAGTCGTGACAGGTCGGCGGCGAGAGAATAGTGGTGCCACTCCCAACCTCGCTGGTCGGGCAGGCAGGCGGCGAGCATTGTGCGGGCCTCAGTATTACGGCCTCGCTCCAGGTTCATCACGGCAGAGCGCACGTTGGCCAGGTAACTCTGCCGTTGGGCTTCGAGAGTGCGGTCGTCGGCGAGCATCTTTGAGTCTTGGGCCTGTCGACGGAGGGTGACCTCGTTGAGCAGCAGCGAAGAAATCACCACGAGGGCCAGGCTGACCAGCACCAGAGCCGTGGTCCAAGCGGGGTGTCGGCGCGACCATTTGAGCGCTCGAGTGGCCACTCCTTGAGGGCGAGCTTCGATGGGCTCGTTGTTCAGAAAGCGGCGCAGGTCCCCGGCGAAGTCGGCCATGGACTGATAGCGATCGCCGCGATTCTTGGCCAAGGCGGCCTGACAGATCAGCGCGAGATCGCCGGGGATTCGCGAGCGAATGGTGCGCAAGTCGGGCGGGTCGGTGTGGACCACTTGTTCGATGATCTGCTCGCCGGTGTCTCCGTCGAAGGCTCGGCGCAGGGTGAGCGCTTCGTAGAACACGGCGCCGAGGCTGAAGATGTCGCTGCGGTGATCAATGGCGATGTCTTTACCGGCCGCTTGCTCCGGGCTCATGTAGGCCCAAGTGCCGAGAAAGCCTGGACGTGCCGTGCGGCCGCCATCCACTGCGAGGTGTGCTAATCCAAAGTCGGAGACCTTCGGCAAGTCGTTGTCGCCGATGAGGATGTTCGAAGGCTTGAGGTCGCGATGGAGGATGCCCGCTTGATGAGCAGTTTCGACGGCTTCGGCTACAAGTGCGAAGAGCGTGGCGATCTTGCGGTAGGTCCGCCCGTCCGTGAGAGTTTCGCCCCTGCGGCGCTCGATGAAGTCCGCCAGGGTGAAGCCTTCGCCCACCAGTTCTTGGGCGATGTAGTGCACGCCGTCGGCGGCGCCCGCGGCATAAACGGTGACGATGCCAGGGTGATTGAGTCGGCCGCCAGCTCGGGCTTCGCGAGCGAGTGCGGCGGGGTCGCCCGGGTCGCCGCGTCCGGGGCGAATGAGCTTGAGCGCTACGCGCCGTCCCAGTGAGCGTTGTTCGGCTTCCCAAACGTGGCCCATGCCGCCTTTGCCGATAATCTTCAGCAGCCGGAAGTCATCGGCGACGATGGTGCCTGACGTGGCTGGGGGCGCTGGCGGTGTGTCCCCGGACAGGCCGCTGCCTGGTTCGGTGCCATGAAAGAACGACTCATCAATGATCGACTCGGGGAGCGCCGACTCGAGTTGGGCGTCGAGGCGGGACCAGCTTGCGTAGAGGTCGTGCAGCTGCTCGGAGTGCTCTGGGTGGCGAGCAGCGAACTGGTCGAAGTCTTCGGTGCCCCCTTCTTCGAGACGGGCAAGGAAGTCGTCGAAGAGCTCTTCGATGTCTTCGAACGCGCTGTCGTCGTCGTGAATGTCGTCGTTACTGGCGTCGTTACTGGCGTCGTTGCTATCGCCGGCGTGATCAGCGCCGGTCACGGAGACCTCGCAGCGCGTTGCCGGGCTCGGGGGTAACGGGCGTGAAGGAGAGTGTGCGCTGCCGGTGTCAGGGCTTCGATCTCAGGTGGGCGAGGCGACGGGGCGGTCGCGACTTTGCTGATGGTGATGCAGCTGGTGGTATGCATGGACGTCTTGGCTTTGGAGCTTTTCAGGATCCGTGAGCATGGCTCCCTCGAAAGTATAATGCAGCCGTTGGGCTCATCGGACGGTGGTTGCCCGAAGGTTTTGCATGGGTGGGCGAAAAGTCGAGCGGCTGCAGCCCGAGCGGCTCATGCAGTTCTTTGGGCACAGTCTGCTAGGTGCTCGCAGATGTGTCGGTCACAGGAGCTGTGCTGTTTCTCCTTGAGCGCCCGTGTCTATAAGGGCGGCAGGAGCTTCTGGCCCAGCTGTCGGACCGTGGCTTCGCTGTTCGTCGCTTCAGGGCGACGCGGTTGAGCGAATGGGCTGTTAGACTCGGCGGGCGCTGGGTGAGATGCCGAACCCCACCCAGCAACTGTCACTTCCCGAACGAATGGACAACACCGGCGTGAGCGAGACCGACAGCGGTAAGAATGATCCAGGCACGAACGGCTCGGGTATGAGTGACTCAAGCCTCGATGAGAGCGTGGGTGCACAGCTGAGTGACCCTGGTGCTGAGGGGGTTGAGCAGCTGGCGGATGAGTCTGCCGAGAAGTCGCTGTTGGCGTCAGTGAGTCCGGACGATCTGCCCGATATCACTGAGTCTATGCGCCTGCTCGAACGGGCCCAAGGTGGTGACGACGAGGCGCTCAACGCGTTGCTCAGTCGTTACGAAGATCGGCTCAAGCGCATCGTGCGTATTCGCCTCAGCGCGCGGCTTCGTCGCTGCGTCGAAACCGTCGACATCGTGCAAGAGACTTTTCAGTCCGCGCTCAAGCACATCGGCAGTCTTGAGATGCGCAGCACGGCATCGATTATGCAGTGGCTCTCGCGCATCGCCGAAAATCAAATGCACGACATCCACAGGCGCTTCTACGGCCAAAAGCGCGACCGCACGAGAGAGGTACGCATCTCTGATGGCGGCCGCATGGACGACGATTCCACCAAGGGCGTCGTGCCTCCGTCCAGCACCGTGCCCCCAGACGAGCTCGCCGCCCAAGACGAGATTCGCAAGATCGTCGACGACGCCGTGGCCGAACTGCCCGACGACTACCGCGAAGTGATTATGCTCCGCACCTACTACGGCGGCAGCTGGGAGTTCGTCGCCCAACAGATCGGCCGCCCGAACGCCGACGCCGCGAGGCAGTTGCACCGCCGCGCGCGGATTCGCCTCAGCCGCATCATGCAAGGGCGGTTGCCAGAGGGTGGTGTTTAGAGAGACTGGCGCAGAACGGCCGTGAGTCCGAGACGGGGCGAGTCGGAGAACTTGGCGTCTTTGATGATCTTCTCGATCTGCACAGCTCGAGGGATGCCCGTTTCTCTCGGGCCGTTGAGCTCGCTCTTGTCCAGCGAGTCTCCACACCCGTCCCGTGGCATACTCCCCTCGCGCGGCTCCCCGTGCGGCCTCGGTGAAGGGGTCGGCGAGAGGAACGCGTGACTTAGAGCCGGGCGGGCCCCGGTGGAGAACTCACCATGAGCAAGACTTGGATGACGATGGCTGGTTTGGCGCTGACCTTGGGGTTGGCGGGTTGCGGTGCGGGCAACGACCAGGAGGAAGCTGCTGAGGAGTACACCGACGTCTTCAGCGATGTGGCGGACGTCTTAGAAGGTGTGACTGACGAGGAGTCCCTTGAGGCTGCGAAGGGCGAGCTGAAAGACCTCGGCGAGCGAATGAAGGAGCTGAAGGATCACTATGAAGCTCTGACCAAAGATCTCTCTGATGACGAGCTTTGGGACGAAGCGGTTTCGGAAGAACTCATGGACGCTCAGGCGCGCATGACGACCGCGATGATGAAGATCGGCATGAATCCGGCGCTTACCCAGAAATTTACCGAGCAGATGAAAGAGTTCGGAGACGCGTTCGACAAGAACTAACCGACCGCGACTTTGCACCCCTGGGGTGTAAACGAGACGGGCCCGGTGTTGGCAGATTGCCGACACCGGGCCCGATGCGTTTGTGACGAGTTCAGAGCAGCGTTGCGAGTTCATCGAGCAAGCTGTTCATCCGTGTGAAGACGGCGAGGTAGCGGGCTTCGACTTCTGGGAGCGCTTGCGGCTTGTTGCGCTCGATCACCCAGCGCAGCGCGGGGAGCATCCACGAGGCGTAGCCTGAGTCTTCGTCGGGAGCGGCGAAGAGGTTGCCGAACCAGGGGCGCTCCTGCAGGCCCATGCTGTCGAGCCAGGTGCGGTCGAGGGCTAGGAGCAAGGCGTTGGCTTGGTCGAGAGCCGTGTCATCGAGATGACCTTGCTGCTCTGCTGCAGTGAGTTTTGCGCTGATGCTTTGCGCCCGCAGTTGCACCGCGCGGGCTGCGGACTCGATGAGCTGTAACTCGCTGGCGATTTCTTGTGTGCTGGCATCGAAGAAGCCGATGGCCCGTCCGCGATCAGTGAGGGTGCTCAGGTGGCGCTGTGTCTCCACGCCGACCATGACCGGGTCGAGTGGCAACAACGGCGAGTCGGCCAGGCGAGCTGCGAGCAACGCTGTGATCTGCGTGACCATGCGCGCCGGCTGGTAGTCGTCTCCAACGACCTTGCGATACCAGGCCAAGGTGTCGTTGTTGCCGTGGTATGCGGTGCCCGCTGACCCGCCCGCTGAGAGGTTCGCACTGGGGATTCCGGCACGAGCTAAGAACGCAACAAAGTCTGAACCACCGCCAAGATCACCTATAGCGGGAAGCTCAGAGATTACGGAGTGTTGCGACCGTGAGCGCCACTCGTCGAGAACGGTGCGGCTTGTGGAGGCGCCATCGGCATCGTTCTCATCCACAGCATTCACTGCCCCTGCGACCTCGGCGATGAGACGTTGCAACGACGGTGATGCACTGGCGCCGAATCTTGGGCCGGTCACTGCAGCGTCGAGATTGAAGTAGGCCACGGCGTTGTCCCGCAACCGTTGCTCGTTGGCTTCCACCCACTCGGACGAGCCGATGATGCCGAACTCTTCGGCGCCCCAAGCGGCGAAGGTGATCGAACGCTTGGGACGGAAACCACTATCCACGAAGGCCTGGGCTGCTTCGAGGACACAGATCAAACCGCATGTGGGATCAACAGCGCCGCAGCACCAGGCGTCGTGGTGGCTGCCGAGGATGATCTCTTGTTCTGGTGCCTCGGTGCCACGCAGTGTGGCCAGGACATTCCAGGTGGGCATGATCTCCCGGCGTTGCT